>NZ_JBIDFH010000005.1:0-142528 GCF_046635745.1 Gilliamella sp. CG35 | reverse complement strand
AAGTCTCTTTTATTCAACCGCTTCATTGCGGTTTTTTTATGTCTACGATTTAACTATCAGTTATCACAATTCAACGGATTCGCAGAGCAATCTCAGAAAATAATTTATACATAAGTGCTGCGTAACCCTTTCTTATTTTTAACTGCCTCAGCAGGAGGCTCACGATGAAGATGAAACCTATGCCAATCAAAGAGCCTGACCATATCAATTGGTATGTTGTCGTTTATTTGTTTTTTGTCACATTACTGGGGTCATTAGCCAGTTATTGCTATCACATTATTAATGGGAATAAGTTTAATCTGATGATTTTAATTGCTCAGATATTTATTTCTACTTTTGCCGGCGCGCTGGTGGTGTTGGCAGCCAGTTATTTTAACTGGCAGTTTGAGCTGGCTGGCGGTGTTGCCGGTTTAGCGGGGTGGTCAGGCGCAACCTTAATTAAAGCGCTTGAAGAACAATTAATAAAAAAAACACGTGGACATGATGATTAAAAGGAAAACTAATGAAACTGACTGAACATTTTAAACTGGATGAGTTTACCTACTCATTGACGGCCAGTCGATTAAAAATTGACAATTCCGTACCGGCAGCACTGATGCCCAATATCCAATTAACAGCAATAAAACTTGAACTGGTCAGAAAAGCCCTTGAGCACCCAATTATCATTACTTCCGGTTACCGTTGTCCGGCATTAAATGCCCGGGTAGGTGGGGTGGCAAGTAGTGCACACACTCAAGGTTTGGCGGTTGACTTCCGTTCGCCATTCGGCACACCGAAACAAATCTGTCAACGATTGATAGATGCAGGAGTCGTGTTTGATAAGCTTATTCAGGAGCATAATCAATGGGTTCATATCGGATTCAGTCCCACTCATAATCGCCAAATAGTGCTGACCGCCGTCAAAAATGGTGGTAAAACCGTGTATTTAAACGGATTAGCATGATGAATAAATTAACATTGTTGATTAAGTTATTACCGTATGGTGGCATTGTAATAACCGGTTTAGCGCTTTATTTTGCGTATCACTGTTGGCAAGGTGAACAACAGGCAATGGCTAAAACGGTGGCGTTAGAAGCGCAATTTAACGCGTATAAACAAGGTAACAATGCCATTAAATTAATTGAGTCAAATATTCTTGAGACAATAAAAGATGAACAGGTTAAAACAGATAGTTTACGTGATGATGTGGATAATGGCCTTGTCGAGTTGCGCATCAAAGTCGCCACCCTTGAACGAAATAGTGCCGCCACCGGCGATATTGCTGACAAAGCCTTACGACTTGCAAAATCTTCTCAACAAGATTATTACCGTCTCACCCACGCAATCAGCTATAACCAAGCCCTAATCGAAGGATGGCAACAATACTACTGTCAGGTCATTGCACCTCAAAATAACACACTGTTTATGTGTAATAGATAATTGTTTTATCAGGTGTAAATAGCTTTTTCTAATCTAATTTATTGAATAAATTTAAAAAACTCTTCCTTAATTTCTGAAGTTTTTATGAAATTTATAAGCAAACAATAATTAACAAGATCTATTTTTAAAATGTCGCTAAGGAGATGATAATTTGATTTCAACAATCTCAGCATTGCTTGAATCTCACCTTGATATTATTGCAAAAAAACTAAACTTACCTGTTTTCGCTGAAAATAGTGAAATACTTTCTTATTCCGATATTTATCTCAGAACTTATATTTTACCAGAAGTAACAACAAGCGTTGATTCAGAAGGAAAATTGAAGGTTTATCGAGGTGTTTATCAAATTTCTGTTGTCGCACCTATCAATAGCGGTAAGTTACGTTCTCAACAAATATCTGATGAAATTATTCAGCATTTTCCACTCAATTTAGAGTTAACAAGTCATAACTTTTCACTTTATGTAAATTCTATACCAAGTGTTTATCCAGCAAAAATGGATAATGCTTGTTATACACTACCGATCAGCTTTAACTATCGTGCTGATTCTATATTTTAAATAAAATTTAAGGAGATATATATTATGGGTTTTGCTTTACCTAATGGTTCACGTGTGTATGTGCAAAAATCACACAACGAAGTAACTAACTTTAATTCAATTTCTAATGCTAAAGAAGCGGTGGTAACGTTAAATTCAGGGCATGGACTAGTGGTCGGGGACGAAGTCATGCTCACTTCATCATGGACTAAATTGAATAATATTGTCGCAAAAATTTCTCACGTAAATAACAATGAAGTGACTTTGGGTAATATTAATACTAGTAATACAACGGTATTCCCGGCAGGAGAAGGACAAGGAACTATTACCAAAATAACGGAATGGGAACAACTACCTCAAATTAAAGAGGTTGCTACTGAAGGTGGTGAACAGCAATTTATTCAAATTCAGTTCCTTGATGATGATGCAGAACGTCAATTACCGACTATCAAATCAGCGAAAAGTAAAAGTTTTACCATTGCTCATGACAGCTCATTACCTATCTACACATTGTTACAGCAGTTGGATTTAACCAATAATGTTGTTGCAATGAAAATGTATGTTCCTAAAGCTAAAGAAACACGTTATGACTCTGTCCGTATTGCTTTTGATCCGACGCCAACAACAGCCATTAATGATATTGAAACTGTAAAAGTAAGTGCGACAGTTGAGTCACCAGCAATTACTTTCTATAAAGATTAATTAGGACATTTTAATCATGGCAAAATTTAAACTTATTGCAGATCCGACATTTAGATGTGAAGTTTCCATTCCGCGTCCTGGATTGGACGATGGTCAAATTAGCTTTGATTTCAAACATTATTCAGTTGATAAACTGACCGTGTTTGAGACCGAGCTTAAGGATAAACCTATCATTGAATTTATGATAAAAATTGTATCTGGTTGGAATTTGGATGAAGAGTTTAATCAAGAAAATTTAAATATCTTATTAAATAACTATCCTGCTGCTTGGCAAGCAATAACTAATACTTATTATAAAGAGATGTTGGGACAACGAGAAAAAAACTCATAGAGCTTGCCACTGCACTTTATTCATCAACGCCTTCAAAAGCTGAACTTGATTCTTTTGGGCTATCGGAAGTCGATTATGAAGATGAGTATATAGAAATATGGTCAGATAACTGGGATGCTTTCCAGTTATTCCAAGCCATGTCAACGCAGTGGAGAACAAGCATGAGTGGTATTTTAGGTCTTGACTATAATTGCTTGCCTTGGGTAATGCAAATGCTTGATATTAAAGGAAACCAAAAAATTTTTAATGATATTCGGTTAATGGAAAGTCAGGCCTTAACAATCATACACAAATCAAAATAACCGACGAAAGTCGGTTTATTTAATATGGGTAATCTATGTCAAAAACAACTACATTATCATTAAAAGTTGAAACAGGTAATCTTGATAAAGAGATTAAAAGAATTAACGAGTTAGATGTAAAGCTTAAAACCACTGATAAAAGTTTGAGAACACTAAATACATCTAAACTAATGCATAACAATATTAGTAAACGTCAATTGGAATCTTTATATAACCAAATTGGTGTCTATAATAAGTTATTAGGAATCATTCATCCGATCAACAAAGCATTGGATAATCTGCTTTATGTGCAACAACAATTATCTGACAATAATGGAAATGGATTTATTGATGCTCATGCTTTTCAAGTTTTTAATTCAATAATTGAAAGCTCTAAGTATCAATTAATTGGGATAATTGAATCGCAAGAAACATTTGCCAATACAAGTGAAAAAATGAGTGCGGCATTAAGTCAGATTTCAAATCAAATGAAACAGATGTCCGCACAAGCGAATGTAAAGAAAAATCCATTAATGACACTGGCGGAACATGGAATAGAAATTGGTGAATTGTTCGGTCCTGTTGGGAAAGCTATTGGTACGATAGTTGAAGTGGGTGCCGTCGTCGGTAAGGATTTGTTTGACTATTTTGATAATGCTGTATCTGCCACTGATAGTTTAAGAGAATCCCAAGAAAAATTGTATAGTATTGTTAAACTAAATAAAGATGGAACAGTTTCATTTACTGATGAATTGAAGGAGCTAGCAAATATAAATCCCAAATTTGCGACGGCATTTATTCAGACTTCAAAAAGACTTTCAGAAAAATCAATTGAGTCTTCAAAAGGTGTGTTTGAAGAAATTTTAAAAGAATCAAAGATTAAATTTAACAGAATAACTAATGACTTGGACTATATTCAAAAACATCCAAATGGAATTGAAGTACCTGAAAAAATTGATAATATTTGGGAGAGTAAAGAACAATATAGAAAGGCTAATCAAAAGGTGTATGATGATATCTTTAGTTCTTTTAAATCAAGCACTGAGCAACTTGCTAAAACCTGGAATATAACTAATGAAGAAGCTAAGCTTTTTGTAAATAAATTGTTAGAAATTAAAAATGCCTCAAATTCATTCGAGTTTGAAGCAAAATTAAATGATCTTGGAGCTTATTTTGGAGACATTTCATCAATAGCTGGTAAAGGAAATGATAATTTAGATAATTTTATAATAAAATTTAAAGAAATTATTACCAAAGTCAGCAATTCAACAAAAATACTGAAGTCATCAAATGATTTAACTGGCAACCCTCAAGGCGATAAAGGCAATGTAAATAAAATAAATACTTTATTTTCTTCAAAAAATAGTGCGCCGTCATTATTAAAAACTAGTCAACGAGATGAAAAAAATCTTCAAATTCAACTAGAATCATTAAAAGAACAGAATGCAACGATCGGTGCGATAACGGCAGAACGTAAAAAATACTTTGATTTGCAAGCTCAGATTAACATCTTGGAACAAGAAAACAATAAAAGTAGACTAACCGCAGAAGAACGTTATTTACTAGCCAATAAAGCGTCGTTACTTACTCAATATGAAAAAAATGCGTCAATTTCTGAAGAAATCAATGGTCGAATCAAAGTCCAACAGATTTTACAAAATATTAATCACAATTCTACTCAATTACAAAATGAGATTGCAGATAAAAAAGCGACCTTTGGAATGACATCATCTCAATCGTCAAGGTATCAAAGTCGAATTAATTTAGAAAGAAATAAGGAACAAGATTTAGATCCAAGTAATAATCTAAGTCAAGAAAACATCATCACTATAACCCAAAACTACCTTGAGGCAGCTCAACTTTTAGAAGAAAGTTTTGTGCAAGAAGATTTACAAAAAGGAGATTGGATAGCTGGTTTAACAACCGGTTTGAAAGATTTTGCTGAAACATCTCAAGATGTTTTTAGTGTTGCTAAAGATTTTGCGCAAAATTCAATTGGATCTATGTCTCAAATGATGACAACGCTTGTCACAACAGGCAAAGCAAACTTTCAAGAGTTTGCAAAAACTATCTTAGTTAATCTAATTGAAATTATTAATAAATTGATTTTAGCACAGATTATTCAATCTGCTTTAACGAGTTTTGGTGGTGGAGGAAAAGCGACCGGAGGGCTTCAACAAGCTTATACAGGGGGTGAAATTCTTGGATATGCTTCGGGTGGAAGTGTGGGATATGCATTGGAACCGGGCGGTTTTACCGGACGAGGTAATAAGTACCAACCAGCAGGAATTGTTCATAAAGGCGAGTTTGTTTTTACAAAAGAGGCAACTAAACGATTAGGTGTAGACTATCTTTATAGTCTGATGAATGATTCTCATAAAGGATATGATAGCGGTGGTTATGTTCATACCTCTATTTCGGCTCCGATAGCATTAGCCCAACGCACAACTCCTTCTTCAAATGCAATCACTGTTAATCCCAATATTGTATTAAATATGTCTTCAGAAAATAGTACTTCTACTCATGGCAATAATACCGATTCAAAACAAGTTCAATCTCAAGTAGATGCGGTTATTAGACGGCAAATGAATGAGATGTTTAAAAAATCAGTTTCACCGGGAGGAGAGTTATACAACGTCATGTATGCAATGAAGTAACGATATTAACCATTATAGATTCTTTTAAAAATCTCTAAATGGCATAATTTTAACACTTATTGAATATTAAAACACAATAACAACTCATTTTTAATCATCCCTATTTCTTGGAATATCATCGTATTTTAGTCGTCTATAGCGCGTAACTGGATTCAGTTCAACACAATTAACTTAATTTTTTATTGCAAAGAAAACATGAAGTTCAAAGTTAAAATTGATCACATAAATAAATATCCGTTTTGATGTTTTTAATTCAACTAAATTACCTAGACATATTCAAAACCAAATTTTGTTTGAGGAGTATATGAAAGTAGATAAATTTAAATGGAAAACAATGCATTCCCCCAATGGAGGGGAAAAAATGAGTATCACAGAAGTAAAATTTAACGATGGATATTCGCAAATTTGGAGTTCTGGAATCAATAAATCAGGTGAAACATGGGATTTGTCCTATACGGGTCATTGTAACGAATTGGCTGAAATCCGTCAGTTTCTTAACAGCCATATTATTCATTCCTTTCAGTGGGTTAACCCTTGGGGAGAAGAAAGATTATATCGTGTTCAAAACGAATCAATCAAATCTGAATTTATCTCTTCGAATGTGGTAAAGCTAAGTTTTACTTTTGTCCAATCTTATGCACCTTAATTATTCAAATGTAGACCTCAAAAAATTTTCTTAATTAAGTTTTGGGGATTGATGGAGATAACATGTCAATAACACAAGATTTACAAGCCATTGAAGGCAATGAGCTGATACAACTTATTGAAGTTGATTGTACAAAATTTGGGCTTGATGAGGTTTTACGATTTCATTCTCATAATATCTCTGCTGAAGGGTGGGCTTCCTTTGCTGTTGGAAATTTACCTTCTATAAAATGGCAAGGTAAAGAATATTTACCTTATCCGTATGAATTAAGTGATCTTGAATTAAGTAGTACGGGTGCACAACCTACCCCTAAATTGTCAATCGGTAATATTGACGGAAGAGTGACTAGATTGTGTATAGATTATGATGATTTAGTTCAAGCGAGAGTAAAAATTCATACCACAATGGCAAAATACCTTGATTCAGACAACTGGTTAGCAGGTAATGCCACAGCCGATCCAACTCAAGAAAGAGTTCAATTATTTTTTATTAATAATAAACGCGAAGAAACGAAAGCTATTGTTGAATTTGAACTTTGTTCGCCATTTGATATTCAAAATTTACAATTGCCTACCAGGCAAATCACAACAATATGTACTTGGTGTATGCGTGGATGGTACCGCTCAGGTACAGGCTGTGATTATGCTGGAAATAAGTTTTTCACCAAAGACGGAATTGCCGTCGATGATCCGGCAAAAGATGAATGTGGAGGACTATTAAAAGATTGTAAAGCCCGACATGGTAATAAACCTCTTCCGTTTGGCGGTTTTCCTGCGGCTAATCTTCAAGGTAAGTAATATGCGACAAAAATTATTAGATTTAATCAAAAAGCATGTGGATAGCGAATACCCAAATGAAGCTTGTGGATTCATTATTGATACGGGAAAAAAACAGATTTATCTACCTTGTAAAAACATTTCAGATAATCCACAAGCGCATTTTTTAATATCACCAGAAGAACAGTTAGCTGCAGAAAAACAAGGTGAAATTATCATGATTATTCATTCTCATCCTGATGTTACGTCACTGGTTCCGTCAGAGTTTGACCGTATTCAATGTGATTATACAGGTATTGAATGGGGAATAATGTCTGCTCCTGATGGTGACTTTTGCACAATATCGCCACGAATAAATCGAGATTATACAGGGCGACAGTGGTTGCTTGGTCACGCTGATTGTTGGTCATTAATAATGGATTATTATGATCGTGAATATGGAATTAAATTAAACAATTATTCAGTGCCACGAGAATGGTGGAATAGTGGGAAAGAGCATCTTTATGATGATAATTGGCAAGCAGAAGGATTTGTTGAAGTCGGTCTGAATGATATGAAAGTCGGAGATATGATTATGATGCGCATTGGTTCGCAAGTCACAAATCATGCTGCTATTTATGTGGGTGATAATCTTATTTTACACCACCTGTACGGTCAATTATCTACACGTACACCTTACGGTAAATATTTTAGAGATAGAACTGTTCGCATTGTGCGGCATAAGGAGTTATTTAATGCTCAGTAAGTTAACATTGAAAGGTGCAATGGCAAGGCAATTTGGAAAAAAGCATACGTATGACGTAAACAATATCCGGGAATTGCTACGCGCACTTTGTGTGACAATAAAAGGGTTTGAAAAATATATGAGTACGGCTCATTTAAAAGGCATTAAGTTTGCCTTTTTTGTGGATGGAAAAAATATTGGAATTGATGAGTTTGATATTAATGTTAATGGCAAAAATTATGTGATTATGCCGATAGCTCAAGGCGCAAAAAGTGGTGGTTTATTACAAGTTGTGATCGGAGCCGTTGCTTTAATTGGTGCTTTCTTTACTGGTGGTGCCTCTTTAACGCTATTGGGTGCTGAAATTACTGCATCTTCAGTTTTAGCTAGTATTGGTTTGAGCATGGCATTAGGTGGCATTGTGCAATTACTTACCCCTCAGCCTAAATTTAACGCAGGCGGGGCATCAAATACTGAAAATAAACCTAACTATGGTTTTGGAGCGCCCGTTAATACCAATGCGGTAGGCTATCCTGTTCCTGTTTTATTAGGTAACCGTGAAATTGGTGGCGCAGTGATTAACGCGGGTATTTATTCAGAAGATCAACAATAGGTGGATTATGCAATTAATAGAAGGTCAAAAGGGCGGTAAAAAAAAGCAACATAGACCTTATGAACAACCCGATAATTTGCTTTCAACAGCAAAGCTCAAAGTGCTTTTAGCATTAAGTGAAGGGGAAATTCAAGGCGATCTAACAGAACAAAATATATTCATTGATAATACTCCACTAGCCAATTTCGATGGTACACGTAATTTTAATGGTGTTGCATGGGAATTCCGTAATGGTGCTCAAACGCAAGATTATATTCAAGGAATACCTGAAATAAGTAATGAGTTAAAAGCCGCTTTTACTGTAAAATCTGACAATCCTTGGATACGATCATTTAGTAATCTAGAATTAGATGCCATAAGAATCAAATTAAGTTTACCAAGTCATTTACATTATAAAGAAAATGGTGATACGGTAGGAACTGTTACCAAATATACTATTGACTTATCAACAGATGGCAGTGCGTTTGAAACGGTTATTCATGGTGAATTTAATGGAAAAACTACCTCAGAATATCAGCGAGATCATCGCATCAATTTACCAAATGCATTAGAAGGGTGGAGTATACGTGTTAGACGACTAACACCTGATTCGAAATCGAATAAATTGATTAATGCGTTTAGTGTTTTTTCATATGCGGAAATTATTGACAGTAAATTACGGTATCCTAATACCGCTCTACTTTATATCGAGTTAGATGCTAGCCAATTTAATGGTTCTATTCCTAAAATTAGTTGTAAACTGAAAGGAAAAATTGTCCAAGTACCAGACAATTATGATCCAGTAAACAGGACCTATTCAGGCACTTGGACTGGCGGATTTAAAATGGCATATACCAATAATCCTGCTTGGCTTTCTTATTATTTGATGCGTGATGAGATAGCAGGTATGGGGGTCAGAATTGATTCAACAATGCTCGATAAATGGTCAATTTATCAATTAGGTCAGTATTGTGATCAAATGGTACCTGATGGTCGAGGTGGCATGGAACCTCGCTTTGCTTGTAACGAATATATACAAAGTCAAGAAGAGGCTTATAACGTTCTAAAAGATTTAGTGGCTTCATTTCGGGGTATTATATTTTGGGGTAATGATCAGATCTGTTTAACCGCAGATATGCCACAAGATGAACCAGATTTTATCTATCATCCATCTAATGTTATTGGCGATTTTACCTATTCTGGTGGTTCATATAAAAATCGTTATACATCCTGTTTAGTTGCATATTCTGATCCTAACAATCATTATTGTGATGATGTTGAGGCTGTGTGGGATCATGATTTGATGCGTCGTTATGATGTCAATGTCATGAAATTAACAGCGATAGGTTGTACTTCGCAAGCTGAAGCGCAACGACGTGGACGTTGGGCTTTACTTTCTAATGCAAAAGATGAAGTGATCACATTTTCGGTAGGACTCGATGGCTATATTCCTTTACCTGCACGAATTATTGGGATTGCTGACCCTTCTCGTTCTGGCAAAGAAAATGGCGGGCGTATTCACGCTGTTGAAGGACGAAAAATCACATTAGATAGAGCCGTAGAATATGATGTGGGCGATCGGTTAGTCCTTAATTTACCAGATGGTTCTGCGCAAAGCCGAACAATTAGAGCGATTAGTACAGACAAAAAAACACTCACTGTTACGGCTAATTATAAACTGACACCAGTTGCTGGTGCAGTATGGTGTATTGATAGTGATAATATCGCTATTCAGTATTATAGAGTAACCTCAATATCATCGTCTAATGAAGGTCAGTTTACAATTACGGCTATTCATCATGATCCAAATAAATTCAAATATATAGATCAAGGTATACGATTAGAGCCAAAACCAATAACAGTTACTCCACCAAGTTCAGTTTTATCCCCCAAAAATATTGTTTTATCAGAAAGTAGTTATATATCTCAAGGCCTGTCAGTGGCATCATTGCAAGCTTCTTGGGATGTGGTAGAAGGTGCGACAAACTATATTGCTCAATGGAGAAAAGATAATTCGTCTTGGATTAATATTGGGCGAACTAATGGAACGAATTTTACCGTCGAAGGTGTTTATACTGGTGTATATGAAGTTCGAGTACGAGCAGTAAATGCGATAGATGCATCTTCACCCTGGGCTTATTCACAAGCCAAAGCAATCAAAGGAAAAGTTGGTAAACCTAACAGACCAGTAGACTTTACTGCTAGCGAAAGTGTGGTATTTGGTATTGACCTTAATTGGTCGTTTCCAATTGGAAGCGGAGATAGTAGTTACACAGAAATTCAATATAGTACGACTGAAAATGAAGAAAATGCCCTGCTATTAAGCAATGTTAGTTACCCAACTTGCAATTATTCTCAGACAGGGTTAGCTATAGGTCAACAGTTTTTCTACCGTGCTCGCCTTGTCGATAAAATTGGTAACATCAGTGATTGGACAGATTGGGTTAGAGGTGTTTCAAGTACCAATACTAACGATTTGACAGACCATATTTTTGAAGAAATAAAAGAAACAGACGCTTGGCAATCTCTTGTCGACTCTGCAGATAATGCTGCTATTAATTCAATAGCGAATGCAAAATCCATTATTGAAAATGCACTGGCTATAGACGCTGAGACAAAACAGCGCAGAGTTGAAAACGGCAACTTATTCGCTGAAATTCATGAAACCCATTCAGCTTTATTAACTGAGAAAGCAGCAACAGCCATTGCTTTAAAAGAGTTGAACGCTAAATACGGTAATATAAATAGCAATTTATCAGAATTAAAACAGACAACAGCTGAACAAAATGCCGCTACTGCCAAATCAATACAGGCAATTAACACAAAAGTTGGAGATGTTTCTACCACCATTTCAGATGTCAGTGAAACGGTAAATAATTTAAATGGTAAAGTTTCAGCTCATCGTACAATGAAAGTTGAAGTAGATGACAAAGGTCAACAGTATGTTGCAGGTATGACAATGGGTGTTGAAAATACTGAACAAGGAATGCAAAGTAATGTCATTTTTCTTCAAGATCGTTTTTCAATCATGAACTCAGCCAATGGAAATCCTCAAACAGTCTTTACGACACAGGGTAATCAAGTTGTCATTAATGATGCAGTTATTGGTGATGCTTCAATAACGAACACGAAAATTGGCAATGTTATTGAATCAAATAATTTTAGAGAGGGTGTATCTGGTTGGCAATTATCCAAGCATACAGGAACATTGAAAGCCATTAATGCTGACATTTCAGGGAGATTGCGTGCCACATCAGGAGAGTTGAATAATGTTGTAATTAATGAAAATTGTCAGATCAAAGGTAAATTAACAGTCAACCAAATCGAGGGTGATTTTTTAAAACTTTATACTTTGAAATTTGGGGAAATTTTAACAATTCCATCAACTTATTTTGAAAGGAGCGTTATTTCCACTCAAATAACACTTATAGCAACAGGAACTGGTACAAAAGAAGATCTAATCGAGATGTCAGTATATAAAAATGGACAAAAGATTTTTGCCAGAACAGCGATAGCAAGCTATAACCGGCAAAACATTGTTACAGGAAATTTTTCTTTCAAAATTCCTGCATGGGAAATAACAACACTTGAAATAAAATCAAGAAATTGGGGTTTGAATAAACCACGAGTTCCAGAAATTTCATTATTCGCGATGAAATCATAAAAGCCGATAAATTTTTTAAAAAACTAATAAATCATTGTTAACTTTTTAATATAAGGATATTTATGTCATGGTATAAATCTGGCTCTGTTAACATAGAACAGGGTAGTAAAATAATTACAGGAATTGATACTAAATGGGCAAATCCATTAATTGGCGTTTGTTCAGGTCAAATGTTAATATTAAAAACAAAAAATTCTATAGAAATATGTGAAATAGCTTCTGTTCAATCTGATACGCAATTGACTTTGGCAAATGAATACAATGGTGAAACAAAAGCTGGGGTGAATTACGAAATACCAACATCGCCTAAGGTATCTATAGAAGCGTTAGCATTGAGAATATCAGAAATGTTAAATTATTATCAAACTCAACTTGATGCATGGCAAATGATATTAACGGGTGAGGATGCGGTTACCCTAACCGCTCCTGATGGTAGGCAAGTCACAATAAAATCACAGTATTCAATTGCAAATGAACTCACCAAATTACTGGAACAGAGTAAGGTCTACGCTGAACAGACATCAAAAAATGCCGATATAGCTAAAAACGCAAGCTCATCATCGAACAATAGTGCAGCATCAGCAAAAAGTAGCGCAGATAGTGCTAGTTCATCAGCCACAGCGTCACGTGATTCAGCTCAAAAATCTAGTAATAGCGCAAATGCTGCCAGCTTGTCTGAGAACAATGCTAAAACAGCTGAACAAAATGCTAAAAAATCAGCAGAAGACGCTAAAAATGCCGCATCTTCAATTGATACTACCGTTTTTCTTAAAAAATCCGGTGCAAATGATCAGTCAATTAATGGTTCATTAAATGTTAAAACGCTAAAAGAAAATGATGTTCGTGTTTATTCGCCTAATAATAAACCAACGGCTGATGATATTGGTGCTATTCCTGCTGTTAAAAAAGATGTGAACGGCTTACCTATTTATATGGTAGGTAATCTAATTGATTTTGCTATAAAACCAAAAGTTGCAGGTATTGAACCAATTTATATCGTTGAATCCTATGTGAACGGCGATAGCTGGTATAACAAATATTCAAATGGATTTATTGAACAATCTGGCGTTATTATTGCACGAACTCCAAATGCAAATGCTGTTTGTGGTAATTTGATTAATTTATTAACACCTATGAAAACAGGCAATTATGGTGTAAGCGTTGATAAGGTGAATAATGGACTGTGGGGTGATATTGAATATGCCTATGCAGAACTATACTTAACCTCGTTTTGGTTAGCATCGTATTCACATACGACGGGTGAAGCATGGATAAGATGGACTGTAAGAGGTTATTAATATGACATATACAAGTCAAGAATACGCCGAAATGGCAATAAAAGCGAACAAAGAAGGTAAAGTATTAAATACCATAAATGGCAAGTTAATGCTCGTTGATCCTGAACCGATTCAGATATCCGATGAGCAAATTATACTGCAAAATCAATCAAGAAAAACAGCATTAATTAATGAAGTTAACGAAAAAATAGCTTTTTTACAGGATGTCATAGATTTAGATATGCAGGAATCAAACGAAGATGAACAACTAAAACAGTGGAAAAAATATAGAATTATGCTTACTCGTATTGATACATCAGATATTAATGTCGTATTCCCCCAAAAGCCCTAAACGGGCTTGATTGGCAATTCAATATCTGGTTTATTTGCATCAATCGATTTTAATTGAATGCGATAAAGTTTCCATTTTTTTAATAGTTTTTCATCACCATCTGTTGCTATTTCTAGCTCTATTTTATCATTTAGAATATCTATCTCATTGTTAGCCTCAGATAACAAATCTGCAATATTTAATTGATGTTGTTTAATGATAAAAGTACTTTTTTGCTCTTCATCAAGCTCCCATTTTTCACCGTTCCATTTACAGCATTCGAATGGCTCCAGTAATGTAAAGCCATCTTTAATTTTACCAAGATAATCAACTTTAACTGCTTCTTTTGTTTCTATGTTGTAAGCTGTTTTTTCTCGATTATCTTCAACAAGAATCCATTTTCCATCTTGTTCGCACGGACAATAACCATCTTTAAATATAGGGGCAATTCGTAGTGCATCATCAGGTGGTAATGTGTCATCGTTCGCTTCTAATTGATGTGTAAATGGTTTTGAATCGTTTGAATTATCGTAATAATAATTAATCATAAATTTTCCTATTTTTGTTTACCTACTCGACAAATAGGTTTAATTTATTCTCAGTTTTTTATACTCACGACCTCGACTATCATTATATTTATCAGTCATTTGCTGGGATTTGTGACCCAATAATGTCATGGTGTCAATGCGTTGTTCTCTATATAAACGTTCTGATAGTGATCTGATTTCGTGAAATGTGGTAGGTGTTCCGTTCCAGTAATTTCGGCTATAAACTCTATCACGTAACCGTGAAAACTGACGCGTTATATCGTCTAATTTTATTTTTTCATTGTTGAGACATATTAAATAGTCATTATCAGTTGATTCAATAATGTCTCGTAAACTAGTGCTTATTTTTTTACATTCCAATTTTATCGGTAGTGCGATTTTTGCACCTGTTTTATATTGATCTATTAATAAATAATTTCGTTTAATATTTGATTTTTTCATTTCTACTATATCAGAACGGCGTTGCCCTGTAACTAGCGCAAGCGTCATAGCATCATGCATTATTTTATTTCCTGTTTTTTCCGCCTCATTTAAAATTTTCTTAAACTCAACAAATGTCATTCGTGAACGTTTCACAGTAACTTTAGGACATTTTATTGGTTCGGCGGGGTTCCTGTCATTCCAGCCCTGTGCGTATGCTTCTCGGAAGATATCTTTAAGTAAGTGGTACATGCACTTAGCGGACGGAGCTTTATCTTGATCTGTATAGATTTTGATAATTTTTGCAATATCGGGTGGTGTTATTTGGGAGATCGGTTTAGCGCCTATTTGCTGACGGATAACTTTTAGCAAATACGTTTTTATTTCGATTGTTTTGGGTTTTAAATTACGTTCGGCAAGAATTTTAATATATTCGTCAAGCCAATTGTTAACGGATTTTGGATTAGTATTTTGGGGTTTAAATAATTTAGAAAGAAAAAACATGATTGCCTCATTATGCAAAAATGTTTTTTTATATCTGTTAAATTAATATTTATCAAGTCATTATTAAAAAAACACTCTCTATGACTCACTATTATGATTGTGAATGAATAATTGAATATAATAAAATACTTTGATAATATTTCGCGTAGTTAAAAAATTCATAAATGAATTAAAATTAATTCTAAAATGATAGATTATCATAATGAATATATTTAATTTATTTAACTTACTTTCTTCACCCTATATTGCGAATAATTAAATTGTTGAAATAAATGAGTGATACAATTTTAAAGGTTTGTTTAAACACTCGATTTGCAATATTTATTGAGAATAAGATGACCTTCATTGACGAATGATATCTTCCTCTCCTCGATCTTTTGGAGCCATTATGGAAAACTTAAGTACCGTTCAGGACTTTATTCGCTGGACAACTTCACAACTCAGTCAATCAGATATTTATTTAGGACATGGAACGGATAATCCTATCGATGAATCAAAACAACTTATCTTAGCCAGTTTGGGGTTATCATTATCTATTCCTCCAGAATTTTACGCGGCCAATCTGACGGAAGAAGAAAGACAGTTTTTGTTTGATATTATTCAAAAGCGAATTGACGATCGGGTTCCAACTCCTTATTTAACAAATCAAGCGTGGTTTTGTGGACATAGTTTTTATGTTGATGAACGAGTTTTAATACCTCGTTCACCGATTGGTGAATTAATTGATGATCATTTCAAAACGCTACTTACCACACCGCCTCGACATATTTTAGATCTTTGTACTGGTAGTGGTTGTATTGGTATTGCTTGTGCTTATGCTTTTCCTAAAGCGCATGTTGATATCACTGATATTTCGCTTGAGGCAATCGATGTTGCTCAAACTAATATCGACTTGCATGAAATGAACTTTCAAGTTACTCCTATCTTATCGGATCTCTTTAATGATTTGCCGGTTAAACAATATGATCTTATTGTCTCCAATCCGCCTTATGTCGATGAAGAAGATATGAATGATTTGCCAGAAGAATATTTATACGAACCAAAACTGGCGCTGGAAGCCGGATTTGATGGATTGGATTTAGTAAAACGAATTTTGCATGATGCGATTAATTACTTAACTCCCGACGGTGTTCTTGTTTGTGAAGTAGGAAATAGTTGGGTTAGTTTGCAAGAACAGTATCCAGATGTTCCTTTCAATTGGATTGACTTTGAGCGTGGTGGATTCGGGGTATTTTCAATCACACAGCAAGATTTGGTGAAATATCATCACTATTTTAAATAAATTTATGCATTAATCGGGATAAGGTTATTATGTCTGGAAACTCAATCGGAAAATTATTTAAAGTCACAACGTTTGGTGAATCGCATGGTGTTGCATTAGGATGTATTGTTGACGGTGTACCACCGGGATTAGCATTAACTGAATCAGACTTACAAATAGATTTAGATCGCCGTCGCCCAGGCGCCTCTCGTTATACCACCCAACGCCGAGAACCTGATCAAGTTAAAATATTATCTGGTGTATTTGAAGGGGTAACAACTGGTACAAGTATTGGATTAATGATTGAAAATACCGATCAACGTTCGCAAGACTATAGCCAAATAAAAGATATTTTTCGACCTAGCCATGCAGATTACACTTATCACAACAAATATGGGATAAGAGATTATCGAGGGGGAGGGCGTTCTTCTGCTCGTGAAACAGCGATGCGCGTAGCGGCAGGAGCAATAGCCAAAAAATATTTACATGAAAAACTTGGTATTCAAATTCGTGGTTATTTAGCACAAATGGGGGATATTGAGTGCGAATTAAAAGATTGGCAGCAAGTTGAACAAAATCCGTTTTTTTGTGCAGATGAATCGAAACTTGAATCGCTCGATCAATTGCTTAGATCGTTACGAAAAGAAGGCGATTCGATTGGTGCTAAAGTTTGCATTGTGGCTGAAAATGTTCCAGTAGGATTGGGGGAACCTGTTTTTGATAAATTAGATGCTGAACTCGCCCATGCTTTAATGAGCATTAATGCGGTAAAAGGGGTAGAGATTGGCGACGGATTTGCGGTTGTCACTAAACGAGGAAGCGAAAATCGAGACGAAATTACACCAAATGGTTTTTTATCTAACCATGCTGGTGGTATCTTAGGCGGGATAAGTTCCGGACAAACGATAATAGCTAATATTGCCCTTAAACCCACGCCAAGTATTGAAATATCAGGTCGTTCGATAAATGTATTTGGTGAATCGGTTGACGTCTCTACGCATGGGCGACATGACCCATGTGTGGGGATTCGTGCGGTTCCGATAGCTGAGGCAATGGTGGCTATAGTGCTGATGGATCATTATCTTCGTTATCGAGCTCAATGCAGCGAAGTAAATTTATGATGAGCAATCATTTATGAGTGATGAAATACTCGTTTTATTATTTGCGATCGCCATTTTAGCTGGTTTTATTGATTCAATTGCTGGTGGCGGAGGTCTATTAACTGTGCCAGCTTTACTCGCTGTAGGACTGCCACCTGCTAGCGCTTTAGCAACAAATAAACTACAAAGTTGTGGTGGATCTTTTTCCGCTAGTCTCTATTTTATTCGTCAACGCATGGTTGATTTAAAACAGCAAAAGTGGGCGATTGTATTTGCCTTTATTGGTTCTGCTATAGGTACGATTTCAGTCATCCATGTTCAAGCTGAATTTTTAAAACTTTTACTACCCATACTAACTATTAGCGTGGGCATTTATTTTTTACTTTCGCCAAAAGTTGGCGAAGATGATCGTAAAAGTCGTTTCTCTATTATTCAATTTGCACTTATACCTGCTTTGGGAATCGGTTTTTATGACGGATTTTTTGGCCCCGGAGCAGGTTCATTTTACGCTGTGGCTTATATTACCCTTGCTGGTTTTAATCTCACAAAAGCAACGGCAAATACTAAAGTTTTAAACTTCACCTCAAATTTAGCTGGTCTAATCTTTTTTATTTTAGGTGGCGAAGTTGTTTGGTCAATTGGTCTGATTATGTTATTAGGTCAATTTATTGGAGCAAGGGTAGGCGCTAAAATGGTAATCACTAAAGGGCGCAAATTAATCAGACCTATGTTAATCACCGTTTCGACCATTATGAGCATCAAACTAATCTATGAAAATTTTTTTATTTAATGGCAATAGATACGAACAAGGATAAGTCAACTTTGTTCAAGGTCGATTAATAGGTAATTATCATGATTCATATACATGTTTATTGAATCAAAAAGAGGCTATAACTGGTCAGCTAGACAATTTTAAATTGGTAGAATCAATTGGCTCTATTCATTAACACACGCAATTACGTTGCAAAATTAATCCTTTCATTTACTCCTTTCACCCATCACTTATAAAACCTGTTAGTCTAGATTTTCAACTCCTCATTCATTTAACTATCCCAATTACATTTCATTTGGTAAACAAATAAATTAAATAGTATTGTGCCTGTATGTCAGATTTAATTTTAAACAATCAGTTAGTGCACATCTACTAATTTTTGGTATATAGTTAACAAGATATTATCCCGTAATGGGCTTATACGACTAAATAAGTGACGCAATGAAACTACAACAATTACGCTATATTTTAGAAATTGCTCGTTCAGGTTCAATTAATGAAGCTGCAAAAAATCTCTATATTACGCAACCGAGTCTTTCCACAGCAGTTAAAGAATTAGAAGCAGAATTTGGTATTGAAATTTTTGTACGAACGTCTAAAGGAGTTTCATTATCCACTGATGGCGTTGAATTTTTAGGCTATGCGAAACAAGTTTTAGATCAAGCTGAATTATTGGAACAACATTATTCAAAAAAAGTCCCTTCAAAACAACTTTGTAGCATTTCCACTCAACACTATGCATTTGCTGTCAATGCATTTGTGAATCTCATCAAAAAAAATCATACTGATGAATATGAGTTTACTCTCCGAGAAACCAGAACTTACGATATCATTACCGATGTGGCTAATTTACGAAGTGAAGTTGGGATTTTATATTTAACAGATTTTAATCAAAAAGTGATTCTACGCTTACTGAAAGAACATCGATTGACATTTCATCCGCTATTTGAAGCCCACCCACACGTATTTATCAGCACCAATCATCCTTTATCATCAATGAAATCGTTAACGTTAAGTGATCTTGAAAATTACCCTTATTTGTCTTTCGAACAGGGAGAATATAATTCATTTTATTTTTCTGAAGAGATTTTAAGTACTGTTTACCATAAAAAAAGTATTCATGTGAGTGATAGAGCTACCTTGTTTAATTTGTTGCATGGGTTAAATGGTTATACGATTAGTACTGGCGTATTAAGTACGGATTTAAATGGGTCTGATATTTTATCCATACCACTTGAAGTTAATGAAAAAATTTTGATTGGTTGGATTACTTCGCAAAAAGCCCAATTAAGCCTGTCTGCACAAAATTATATTGAAGCATTAAAAAAATTGATTCAAGAAGAGTATGGCTTTGAACTTAAGTAAACTTATAGTTACGTAAATCAAATTGCTATTTTAATAAAATTCAGTATAATTGCGCCCAATTCATATTTATATGAATACCGAGGTTGTCTGAATTAGAGATCGGACATGCCATGTTTTATACTAATTTTATGAGGTTTATTATGTCTCTAACTGTAGAAGCTAAAGCGAAAATCGTAGCTGAATATGGTCGTGGAACTAACGATACAGGTTCAACTGAAGTTCAAGTTGCTCTTTTAACTGCGCGTATTAATGATTTACAAGGTCATTTTTCTGAGCATAAAAAAGATCACCACAGCCGTCGTGGTTTATTACGTATGGTCTCTAGCCGTCGTAAATTATTAGACTATTTACGCCGTAAAGATATCGAACGTTACAACCAATTGATTCAAAAATTAGGCTTACGTCGCTAATCAAAATCTACTTGAAAGAGGCTTAGGCCTCTTTTTCGTTGTTAAAAATTTGAGCTTTGCTATAATGCTCAGCTCGAAAGTAAAATTAATTCGTTTTTGTAAATCAACACATTAAAAGATTGTATCTCATGTTTCGCGCGACTAATGAGAGCTCTATAATTTATAGATCTGTCATTAGTCGTGACAGTGAAATAATCTTTTGTTGATGACCCTACATTGTTGAAATAAAAAAATCAATAAGTTGTACTTAAAACTACTGCCTGTCGAGCTTTTCATTTCAACAGCATTATTAACAAGAGGATATTATTTTGTTTAATCCAACATATCAAAAATTTCAATATGGACGCCACACTGTTACTTTAGAAACAGGTATTTTAGCACGTCAAGCATCGGCTGCTGTCATGGTTAATATGGACGATACCGCTGTATTTGTTACGGTGGTGGCTAATAAAAAAGTCAAAGAAGGTCAAGACTTTTTCCCATTAACAGTTAATTATCAAGAACGTACTTATGCTGCCGGTCGTATTCCGGGTGGATTTTTTAAACGTGAAGGTCGTCCAAGCGAAGGCGAAACGTTAATTGCACGTTTAATTGACCGTCCATTACGTCCACTATTTCCTGAAGGATTTGTTAATGAAATTCAAATCATTGCAACAGTCGTGTCAGTCAATCCGGATGTTAGTCCAGATTTAGTTGCAATGATAGGTGCTTCAGCTGCACTTTGCTTATCAGGTGTGCCTTTCCATGGTCCAATTGGTGCCGCTCGAGTTGGTTTAATTAACGATGAATTTGTATTGAACCCATCAGTAAAAGAACTTCAAAATAGCCGTTTAGATTTAGTGGTTGCCGGTACAAAAAGCGCGGTATTAATGGTTGAGTCTGAAGCTGATTTATTAAGCGAAGAGCAAATGTTAGCTGCAGTCGTATTAGGTCATGAGCAACAACAAGTGGTCATTGATAACATTAATGAATTTGTGGCGAAAGCGAATCGTGAAAAATGGGATTGGGTTCCACCAGTTAAAAATGAAGCATTATATAATGCTGTGTCTGAATTAGCCAAAGATCGTCTTGGTGAAGCTTACCGTATCACAGAAAAACAAGCTCGTTATGCGCAAATTGATCTGATCAAAGAAGATGTGCTAACCACTTTAAAAGCGCAAGATGAAGAACTTGATGAAAACGAAGTGATGAACATTATTATTGATTTAGAAAGTCAAATTGTTCGTCAGCGCGTTATCGCTGGTGAACCGCGTATTGATGGTCGTGAGAAAGATATGGTTCGGGCACTGGATATCCGTACTAATTTATTGCCAAGAGCACATGGTAGCGCCTTATTCACGCGTGGTGAAACTCAAGCATTAGTAACGGCAACATTAGGTACTGAACGTGATGCGCAGATTATTGATGAATTAACTGGCGAATACACCGAACGTTTCTTATTGCATTATAACTTTCCGCCATATTCTGTCGGTGAAACAGGTATGGTTGGATCACCTAAACGTCGTGAAATTGGTCATGGGCGTTTAGCTAAACGAGGTGTAGCTGCGGTTATGCCTAGTCAAGATGAATTTCCTTATACGGTGCGTGTCGTATCTGAAATTACTGAATCAAATGGTTCATCGTCAATGGCTTCTGTTTGTGGAGCTTCGCTTGCCTTAATGGTTGCCGGTGTGCCAATCAAATCATCAGTTGCAGGTATTGCAATGGGATTAGTTAAAGAAGGCGATAAATTTGTCGTATTATCAGATATTTTAGGTGATGAAGATCATCTTGGCGATATGGACTTTAAAGTAGCCGGAACTCGTGAAGGTGTGAGTGCATTACAAATGGATATCAAAATTGAAGGTATCACCAAAGAAATCATGCAAGTTGCCCTTAATCAAGCGAAAGGTGCCAGATTGCATATTTTAACGGTAATGGATCAAGCGATTAATAAACCGCGTCAAGAAATATCTGAGTTTGCCCCACGTATTTATACAATGAACGTTAATCCGGATAAAATCCGTGATATTATCGGTAAAGGTGGCGCAACGATTCGTGCATTAACTGAAGAAACAGGCACAACCATTGAAATCTCTGACGATGGCACAGTTAAAATTGCAGCATCAGATGCGAACAAAGCTAAAGATGCTATGGAGCGTATCAATAATTTAGTTGCTGATGTTGAAATTGGTAAAATTTATACCGGTAAAGTCACTCGAATTGTTGATTTTGGTGCGTTTGTTTCTATTATTGGTGGTAAAGAAGGATTGGTTCATGTTTCTCAAATCGCTGATCACCGTGTCGAAAAAGTAGCTGATTACTTAAAAGTAGGACAAGAAGTCAATGTGAAAGTCCTTGAAATTGATCGTCAAGGTCGAATTCGTTTAAGTATGAAAGATGCAATTGAACCAACAACGGAACATTCACCAATTACTGAATAAAAAATTAATCATTAGGGGTTTTAAAATGAAACTTTTCAACCTGAGGATTGTCTGCTTACTTATAGCTGTTATTCTATTGTCAGGTTGTTCAAGTTCACCGCTCCTTTTGGCTGTTCCTGAGCAAGTTTCGTATAATGATGAATTGAAAATTGCTCAGATTAGCCAACAATTATCCCAAAAAAATATTGATACTGTAACCCGAATGCAGCTTATTTTTGAAAGGGGAATTGTTTATGATTCATTAGGTTTTAAAGCATTTGCGCAAATTGATTTTTCTACCTTATTAGGTTATAGCGCTGACATTCCAGATATTTATAACTTTTTAGGGACTTATGCTTTAAGAGAAGGTGACTTTGATGTTGCCTTAATGTCTTTTAATACAACTTTAGAAATCGATCCAGCTTATGCTTATGCATATCTGAATCGAGCAATCACGTTGTATCGTACAGGTCATTATCAATCTGCTAACCGAGATGCACTTCAGTTTTATCAATATGATGTGAATGAGCCAATTAGATTATTATGGCTTTATCTAATTGAAAATGAGATTGATAAGAAAACAGCATTAAATATGCTACAAGACCGTTATAATCGGTTAAATGATAAATCGATTTATAGTAGCCATATTGTTGCATTTTATTTAGGTAAAATTAATGAATCTAAATTGATGCAAAATCTTCAAGAAGGCGTTGAAAATAATCGGCAATTAGCTGAGCGTCTTTGTGAAACCTACTTTTATTTGGGTAAATATTATCAGAATAAAGGTGATAATGAGCGTGCCAAAATGTTATTTAAATATGCTTTAGCTAATAATATTTATAACTTTGTTGAACATCAACAGGCACTCTACGAAATGAAGTTACTTGAGGAAAAGTAACATGGGTCATGCCAGTTTTAAAAGTGAAAATATTGTTATAGTTTAGTTCTGATTGACTATTAATACTTGTTCAAGTTATTGATGAGTCGTTAATTAGTTATATCCTTAATCGGATCAGAGTATTACGCAAATGTGATATTTGTCCATATAACATTCACAACAATAATCAATTATAGTATCAGTAATTAATTTTTGATGTGAATCGTAAATTTTCAATTTAGTGAGCTGGCATAAATTTATATATAGCTTTCTTTTCAAGGAAATGCAATTAAACATTTAACTATATTGAGATGAATTACTTTATTTCATTAAGCTTAATTGTTTAGCAATTAAAATAGAAAGTTTATATATATGATAAATTTATAAGCGAGTTTACATGACAAATGAAGTTTCTTTTATTGACCTTGGTTTATCCGAGGACATCCTTAACGCATTAAATGATCTTGGTTTTAGCAAACCATCACCCATTCAAGCTGAATGTATTCCACTATTATTAGATGGAAAAGATGTGCTTGGTATGGCGCAAACCGGAAGTGGAAAAACAGCGGCTTTCTCCATTCCATTTTTAATGAACATTGATGCCAGCTTAAAAGCGCCACAACTATTAGTGTTAGCACCAACACGTGAGCTTGCAATACAAGTTGCTGATGCCTGTTCAGAATATTCAAAATATATGAAAGGGGTGAATGTATTAGCCCTATATGGTGGTCAGCGTTATGATGTGCAATTGCGAGCGTTAAAACAAGGACCGCAAATTGTAGTTGGCACGCCTGGACGTTTATTAGATCATTTAAATCGTAAAACATTAGATCTTTCAAATCTTAAAGGTTTAGTTCTTGATGAAGCCGATGAAATGCTAAGAATGGGCTTTATTGATGATGTTGAAAATATTATGGCTGCCATTCCCGAAGATCATCAAACAGCGCTATTTTCAGCAACAATGCCTGCGCCAATTCGCCGTATCACTAAACGATTTATGCATAATCCAAAAGAAGTACAGATAAAAGGGACTAATCAAGCAGCGCCTGATATCGATCAAAGTTATTGGTTAGTGCGTGGAATGCGTAAAAATGAGGCAATAATACGTTTTCTTGAAGCAGAAGATTTTGATGCTGCAATTATATTTGTACGAACAAAAACAGCAACGCTTGATGTCGCCGAAGTGCTTGAAAAACACGGGTACAGTTGTGCTGCATTAAATGGAGATATGACTCAGCAATTAAGAGAACAAACACTTGATCGATTACGTAATGGTCGTTTAGATATTTTAATTGCAACTGATGTGGCAGCGCGCGGATTAGATGTTGAACGTATTAGTTTAGTTATCAACTATGATATTACCTTAGACTCAGAATCTTATGTTCACCGTATTGGGCGAACAGGTCGTGCAGGCCGTGCAGGTCGTGCAATTTTATTTGTTGATAGCCGTGAACGTCGTTTACTAAAAAATATTGAACAAACAATTAAAAAACCAATCCCAGAAGTGGGCTTACCTTCTAAAGAATTGTTAGAAAAACGTCGTTTAGTTAAGTTCAATCAGCAAGTTCAACAACAGCTAGAAAGTAATGATTTAGATCAATATCAAGCAATACTGAGCCAAATCCAAACTGAAAGTGGTGCGGATCTTGAAACGATTGCAACTGCTTTATTAAAACTTGCACAAGGTGAGCGCCCATTAATTCTACCGCCTGATCCAGTATTCAAACCATCTCGTGAAGGTCGTGATCGTGATAATCGTGGTGGTGAACGTCGACTACGAGGCGATAATCGAGAGTCGCCAAAACGTCGGGAACGTCGTGATGTGGGTGACATGGATATGTATCGTATTGAAATTGGTAAAGAGAACGGTATTGAAGTTCGGCATATTGTTGGTGCTATTGCTAATGAAGCGGATATTAGTAGTCGTTATATTGGTAACATCAAACTTTATGAAACCCATTCAACGGTTGAGTTACCAAAAGGAATGCCAAAAGATATCCTTAAACATTTAGAAAAAGTACGGGTACTGAATCAACCAATGAAAATGAGCTTGGTCAGTGGTGCTCAGTCAGATGCTAAACGGGGACGTAAAAGTAACCGAACAGAATCGAACGATAAAAGTTTTGCAAAAAAACGAGGTCGTTCATCTGCACCTAAATTTTAATCATATAACCTCTACCATTTGGTAGAGGTTTTTTTACTTTTTTGTGATCTAAATCTTTTTAAGATTACCAAAACATTAACTATCTCAATTAAATTCAATCCCAATAACCTAAATTGAACGACTTTCTGGTTAAACGGATTTGGATTCATAATAAAAGAATACCTTAACAGAACTGAAAAAGGGGCATTGAGTTAACTACAAATTGAATCGTTGATTTGTTGGTGAACGTTACTGACATATCGACAAGATTTATTTGAATTTTCTCAATTTCAAAAAACTCAAATTACAACTCGGATTCTTGATTCCGTTTAGTCAATAACAATGTCGTTTTATCTTTCAAAGAATGTTATCAAAGTAAAGCTATTCTAAATAAATCCTGATGAGAATTTTGCCCTTAGATAGGATTGAGAGTATACTACTGTCAATTTAATCGGTAAAACAGAGGTATGGCATGACAGATTCTTTAAATAAATGTAAAGCAAATGATACTCCGGCGTGTTGTTGCGTAGATGTTGGCACAATCATAGATAATGAGGATTGCACGGCTGAGTATGAGCATGTCTTTACGATAGAGTCAGAAGCTCAAGCTAAATTAGCATCTTTAACTCAAGCAGCAAAAGCTGTGGCAACAGAACCTTGCGAAATTAATAGCAGTATTGATAAAGTTGAGGGTGGTTTTAAATTAACGGCAAAATTTACCTTTTGTTGTGGTGCTGAATGCTTGATTTTTCAATTAAAATTACGCTAATTGGAGAGTAATGAAAGTTTGTATTATGAGGCATGGTGAAGCAGGCTTTTCTGCTTCATCCGATTCAAGTCGATCCCTTACGTCTTACGGAATTCGACAAGCAATTCAAGCTGGGCAGTGGCTTAAACAACAAAATTTTCAATTTAATATTGGTTTAGTTAGCCCATATTTACGTGCTCAGCAAACATTAGCAGAGTTATCGTCACAAGTTTCTGTTTCAACAGTAGAAACAGATAAACTGTTAGTACCTGGCGGTAATCCTGAATATATTGCCAATTTGTTATCGACATTTCCTTCTCAAGGTATTGAGCAAGTGATTATTGTTTCGCATCTTCCTTTAGTTGGATATTTGGTGAATGAGCTTTGTCCTGATATCTCTCCGCCCATGTTTCCGACTGCATCAATTGCATGCATTGAGTTAACATCAACTATTGGTAAGCTTGAATGGTTTCATCAGGCGAAATAAAAAAACTCAATCTTTTTGATTTACCGTTAACAGGCCGAACACTGATTGAAGCATCGGCAGGTACGGGTAAAACCTATTCGCTTGCCTTTATATATTTAAGGTTACTGCTTGGCATTGGTGAAAATAGCTATCCTACACCGCTTGATGTTAGCCAAATTTTAGTGGTGACGTTTACCAAAGCGGCCACTCAAGAGTTACGTTCACGTATACGACAAAACATACAAGAATTAAGATTGGCATTATTAAACGGTGAACATGATGATCCTATTTATCAGCAATTAATGGCATTGATTGTTGATCGTCGACAAGCGATTCAACGACTTACTGAAGCCCAACAATCAATGGATGATGCAGCAATTTACACGATTCATAGTTTCTGTCAAAGAATACTAACTAGTCACGCGTTTGAGTCTGGCGTGTTGTTCGAACAAAAATTAATTACTGACGAGTATCAATTGCAATTGCAAGTCGTGCAAGATTTCTGGCGATACTATTTTACACCTCTTGAAAAATCGTATGCTTATTTAGTTCGAGACTGTTGGAAAGAGCCGGCAGAATTATTAGCCGATATTACCCCTTATTTATCCAATACCTTTAATGAGAAAACTGAATTAAACCCCAATATTACCGAAGCAATAGCTGAGTTTTATCAGCAAAATTTTAACATGATTGAAACGGTAAAAAAAGCATGGTTAAAGCATGTTGATCAATTAGCGGATATTATTAATCAATCGGGTGTCAGTAAACAATCTTATAGTAGCCGATATCTACCTAATTGGCTTTCAAAAGTTTCACAATGGGCTAACAGTGCAACGCTTACGTTTGCATTACCTAATGAGCTTGAAAAATTTTGTCAATCAGTTCTGGCAAGCAAAACAAAAGAAGGAAAAATCGTTCCAAGTCATTCTGTTTTTACTGAAATTGATACACTCTATAAGTGTAAACTGGATTTGCGAAGCCATATTTTAATGGATATTGTAACCATAATCCAAAAAGGCATTTATGATGAAAAAATTAAACGCACTGAGATAAGTTTTAATGACTTGCTTTGGCAGCTTAATCGGGCGTTAGTGACACGAACAGGAAAACGATTAGCACATAGTATATCAACGAAATATCGGGTTGCGTTAATTGATGAATTTCAAGATACTGACCCGATTCAATACCAAATTTTTGATCGTATTTATGATAGCAAACGATCTGATATCGGACTATTATTTATCGGTGATCCGAAACAAGCTATTTATAGTTTTCGTGGCGCCGATATTTTCACTTATCTTAAGGCGAAACGTTCAACCGGTGATAACTATTTTACCATGGATGTGAATCACCGTTCCTCATCAGCTATGGTAAATGCGGTAAATCAATTATTCGCCCATCATGAAAATCCGTTTGTTTTTAATGATATTCCCTTTTTACCAATGAATTGCGCTGAAAAAAATAAGCAAAAATCATTGCTAATTAATGATCAAGAAAGCAATGCTTTAACAGCTTATTTATTGCCAGAAGAAGTAACAACCAAAGCTGATTATCAAGAGCAGATGGCAAATTGCTGTGCCAAGCAAATAGTCAAATGGTTATCGGACTCTTCAATATTAATTAATGATAGCAAGGGTTGTCGCCCAATAACGACGTCAGATATAGCCATTTTAGTACGAACAGGTAGAGAAGCTGAAATTATTCAGCAAAAATTGGCCGTTTGTGGTATCAAAAGTGTCTATTTATCCAATCGTAATAGCGTATTTGAATCAGATGAGGCTAAGGATGTGCTTTGTCTTCTGCAAGCGGTATTGATGCCAGAAAATGAAGCCGCTTTACGTTTGGCTATGATGACGGCGTTATTAGGACAGACGATGTCTGAACTTGAACAAATCACTGATGATCAAGATAAATGGGAAAGCTTAGTAGAAGAATTTAAGCAGTATCAGGTTATATGGCAATATTATGGCGTATTGGTGATGTTACGTCGAATGATGAAAAAACGTCAGCTAGCGGAAAATATTCTTGCTCGACAAGACGGAGAGCGTATTTTAACTAACTTTATGCATTTAAGTGAGTTATTACAAGAAGCGGCAGATGATTTAGATAGTCCACATGCTTTAATACGTTGGTTAACCAAACAGATTGTTAATCCTGATTTTAATCTCGAAAATCATGAGCAGCGTCTTGAAAGTGATGAAAATCTAGTCAAGATTATCACCATTCATAAATCAAAAGGTTTAGAGTTTCCAATCGTTTGGTTACCTTTTATTTGCCAATATCGTGTGTCTGATACACAGTTTTATCATGATAAAAATAACGATTTTCAACAAACTTATGCATGGATATTAACGGATGAAATAAAACAACAGATTGAAGATGAACGCATGGCGGAAGACTTACGTTTATTGTATGTTGCTATGACACGATCGGTTTATCATTGTAGTATTGGTCTTGCCACTATGAAGAAAGACCAATCAGCTATCCATTATCTTTTAAAGGGTGAGTTAAACAATATAACAGCAATGGCGGATCTTATTAATGTGGAACTACCCCTTGAAAATGATAAGTACACCGCTCATTGTAAGCTAAATCAATCTTTAACGGCTAATGTATTTAAACGGAAACTTTGTAATCATTGGCGTGTAACCAGTTATACGGAACTACAAAAACATCATGCTGTTTTAACGATCAATCCAGAAATTATCAGCGATTGGGATGAACAGACGCCAGAATCCCAAGCCGCTTTGCAGAACGAATTAACCTATGATATTCACCATTTTCCCAAAGGGGCGTATGTGGGGACTTTGCTGCATAAGATAATGGAAAATGTTTCTAATAAGAATATCGAAACTTTGTGTAATGAAACAATAACAAAACTTAATTTAGATCCAACCTGGCAAGCTATTTTATTGCATTGGTTACAACAAGTGTTGTCCACAACGCTTGATCAACAAGGTTTGGTGTTATCACAGGTATTAACTGGACGATGCATTAATGAACTACAATTTTATTTTCCGATTCGTGAAGCAATACGTTGTGAACAACTTGATAGCATTTGTAAAACCTATGACAGCTTATCTAATCAATGTCCAACACTTGATTTTGAAACAGTACAAGGCATGCTGAAAGGATTTATCGATTTGGTTTTTGAATATCAAGGGAAGTATTATATTGTTGATTATAAATCAAATTGGTTAGGTTATTCAGCTGAAGATTATGGGCAAAAAGCCTTAGAACAGGTGATGTGTGAGCATCGTTATGAATTGCAATATCAACTTTATAGTCTAGCGTTACATCGTTTTTTGAAAAGCCGCTTACCCAATTATCAATATCAAACCCATTTTGGGGGAGTTTATTATCTTTTTTTACGAGGTATGCCTGACCATGGTATTTTTTATCATCTTCCTAAACAAGCTTTTATTGAAGAGTTAGATAAGCTATTTGATGGTGTTAGTTAAATACATTGCTAGTTGTTGTATCTCAAACTGAATTTTTGATATTTGAATCGATAACTTTAATTGCATGTTGAGCAAATTACGATAAAGCATAAATTTATTATGCCTTATCGTTGTTCTTTTTTTAGCATCGTAACTTTTAGTTAACCTCGAAGGTTAATTGATAACGATAATGTTTTTTAGTTAATAAAAATTCAGAATGGACATTTGGTGTCCATGAATCATCACCACCAATCCCCATATGGAAAGCATCAATACTCACATAAGCACAAGGTTCCGCCACTAAAAGGTGACGATGTGTGACCGCCATTAACTGTTGAGTACCATATTGGTTGATGTTAAATTGAAATTGCTGACCGGTGATCGTCATTTCATCCAGTATTAATTTCTTTACATCACAGCGTAAACCATTCTCACAAGGATAAATATAAGGAGTATAGAGTTCAGAAAAAGGTAATGACCATTTACAAAAAATGGCAGAGTGTTTACGGTCTGGATAGTTTTCGTGCGGCCCTAAACCTAGCCATTTAACTTTTTCTGGGATTTCGTTAAGTTGATATGTTAAACCAATACGCGCAGGTGCTGGCATATTGTTGGCAATATCAACATCAACTGTTAGCGTTAAATAGCCTTGCTGATCAAATTGATAAATCCATTTGCTTTGAATCACTCTTTGACCTTCATAAAAATAACCATGCAACGCTTCGATAATGATAGTGCTGGATGATTGTGAAGCTTGTATTCCAAGACATTTATGGGTTAAATCAAAATAACCTGCTGCTTTCCACTGTTCAACCCAGGCAAATGGATTGTTATTGCTATCATAGTCACCACTAATTCCAATATCGTTATCAATTGGCGCTCGAATAAATTGATCACAAAACGGCGAAGCCAATAATGGTTTATCCTCTTTAGTCCATTGATTTAGAAAACCAGTAGTTTTATCAAATAACCAATTTTGATTTTGATGAGAAATTAAATAATTATTTTTATTTTCCTTTAATGTCATGGGGGTTTTAAGCTTGTTAAGCTTAAGAGGCGGAATAAAGACATTCTCAAGTTGCCATTGTTCCCAAGCGACAAGATGACCAATTGGTGACCATGGAGTTTCTTCTTTTTGGATAATAATGACAGAAAGATGAACATCTTCACAATTGATATAGTTAGGTAAGCTATCAAGTAATTTTATTCTGATTGTACTATCTGGTTGCATATCAAGGGTAATTTGACCACTTCGTTGTTTATTACCATCGATTAAGATCTCCCATTGTAATAGTTCATTATCAGTACGTCGAAACAAATATTCGTTGGTTATTTCGACAACTAAAGGTTTTTGACTAATGAGTTTGAATTGAAAAGGTTGCTGAACTTTTTTGGCTTCGATTAAGCTTGGATGCGGTTTTCGATCGGGAAAAACTAAGCCGTCCAAGCAAAATTGCCTATCGTGGTAAGCCTCGCCAAAATCACCGCCATAAGCCCAATAATTTTCTCCTGATGATGTTTGGCAACGAAGACCATGGTCTGCCCATTCCCAAATAAAACCACCTTGTAATCTTGGATATTGCCTAAATGCTTGCCAATATTTATAAAAAGCACCAAGACTATTTCCCATAGCATGTGCATATTCACATAAAATAAGTGGGCGGTTTTCATCGGGCAGGGATATCCATTTTTTTATAGCCCATTTAGGTACCTTTGGATGAAGTTGATCCTGATCGACTCGAGCGTACATAGGGCAAATAATATCGGTGGCAGCCGTATTTGCGCCTCCTCCTTCATATTGAACGGGGCGAGTTGGATCATTACTTTTGATCCAAGCATACAGTGCATCATGTGATGAACCGTGCCCGGATTCATTCCCAAGTGACCAGATAATAATAGATGGGTGATTGCGATCTCGTTGCACCATGCGTGTAACCCGTTCACTGTATGCTGCGAGCCAATAGGGGTCATCTGATAAACGGGACATAGGGAACATTCCGTGAGATTCTATATTCGCCTCATCGACTAAATAAAGTCCATACTGATCACAAAGTTCGTACCAACGAGGATCATTGGGATAATGACTGCAACGTACTGCATTGAAGTTGTGTTGTTTAATCAGTTTTATATCATGAAGCATGGCTTCTTCAGTGATAGCATAGCCTTGATCCGGATAAAACTCATGGCGATTGGTTCCTTTAATAAGTAAAGGTTGACCATTAATACAAAGCTGACCATGTTTGATCTCAACCACTCGGAAACCAATATTATAAGCTTCGGATTCTATAAGCCCGATTTTTTTATGATATAAACTGATTACGACACGATAAAGATTAGGTGTTTCAGCACTCCATAATTCAGGTGAAATAACTGGAATATGACAAAACAGGCGATCATGATAGCCCCCTTTTTCATCAATGGGTTCGGTACCAATTAGTTGAAATTGTCCGGAAATCAAATCGCTATTTTTCCATAATTCAATGCCAATATTTAATTGATCCATATTGTCATTGTGTTTTACGTCAACTTGTATCGATAACGTAGCATTCCGATAACAGGCATCAAGTTCTGTCTTAATTTGGATATTTTTTAGGTGTGATTTAGGTTTATTAAGTAGCGAAACATTTCGAAAAATACCGCTTAATCGCCACATATCTTGATCTTCAAGATAACTTCCATCACACCATTTTAAAACTAAGACTGCTATTCTGTTTTGCCCAACTGTTAAGTAAGGGGTTAAGTCAAATTCCGCAGCGATTCGACTGTCTTGCGAATAACCCACCCATTGACCATTACACCAAAGATGAAAAGCAGAACTAACACCGTCAAAAATGATTCTAGTTTCCCCTTTATCTAACCATGCTTGCGTAATATTGATATAACGAGAATAACAACCTGTTGGATTATCGTCAGGAACAAAAGGGGGATTATAAGGAAATGGATAACGTAGATTGGTGTAAATTGGTGCATCGTAACCGTGTAATTGCCAATTAGATGGAACGGGAATGGTATTGGTGTCTATCTCTCTTTCTAACCATGATTCCGGAACGTGTTTGGGGTTATCAAAATAGCTAAAAAACCAATCCCCATTTAAAGATAATATTGATTCTGAATCAATATTATTTTTAGCTTGTAATTTATCACGCCAACTGTGGAATTTAGAATGTGTCGGAAGCCTATTAATACTAAGAACTGATAAATTATTCCAATCATTTCTACTTATGATTGTATCTAAAGAGAGATTCATTTTTTCACCATTTTAATCTTAACAATTTAGTACTAAATGATTTACGTTAATCTAACCAATTTTTGAATGCGAATTATTATAACTAAATTAGGACATACAACAGTGAACAATATAACATTTGTCTAATCGGAATCATGTATAAAATTGTAAGTTTCTTAATTCTGTTTATTTTTTTTTGTTTACGGTTACATTTTTTATCTTTAAATAACTTTTAATTACTGTGACTTAAGTCACAACATCAGGATTTTATTTTTGAAACCATTTTTTTATTTGTTATATTGAAAACGCTAATTATTAGCTTTTGGATTGCTACCGATATTAAGCGGGCAAAACCTAAAGAATAGTTGTTGTTACCTATTCTTTAGGTTTTTTTTTGTCTTAAATTTATAAGACTAATGAATAAACAATTAAATTATGAGTAGAGAAAAATGAAATATCTAACAAAATCATTAATAAAAGTAAAGCCTAAGCGAATTGTTTTAATTACCATGCTCGGTTTATTTTATTTGCCTAATGCGATAGCTGCTACTCAAGATGAGTTAGAGGCAAGAATTAATTTATTAGAGCAAAAATTAATTGCGCTGAGTAATGAATCTATTGATTTGAAAAAACAGCTGATTGAATCGAATAAGCAAATTGCTCAGTTAAGTCTTAATTTAGAAAAGCAACAGTTAGTGATAAGCAATCAACAAAAAGAGATAAAAATACAAACCGCCGCACTCAAACAACAAAAATCAGTTAATCTACAACCTGTTAGTATTAAGCATCCTAATAACAATAATGCGATTGTGTTAGTCACTGATAGCCAAACTAATGAAGAACAGAATAGTAATATTACCACTAAAAAATCGTTTACGTTAACAGAATTCAAAGATTATATTAAAGAAGAAATTGGATTTTCCTTTAATGGGTATTTTCGTGGTGGTTGGTCAACTTCGATGAATGGTAAACCCAAAAATTATGCCGAAGGCGCTCTAGGACGATTTGGGAACGAATATGGGGGGTGGTACGATCTTGTCTTCAGACAAAAAGTGTATGATCAAGATGGTCGTCGAGTGGATGCAATTGTTATGATTGATGGTAATGTGGCAACCGATAAAGCGGCTGGATTGTTTAATACGCAAGACGACAATATCATGCAATTTTCTGATATCTACTTAGCCACCAAAGGATTTGTTCCTCTTTTTCCTGAAGCGACTTTGTGGGTAGGTAAGCACTCTTTACCGTATAATGAAATTCAAATGCTTGATTGGAAAACCCAAAAATCGCCAGCTGGTGGGGGTGTCGGTATTGAAAATTTGGAAATTGGCGTAGGAAAGCTAGATTTAGCATTGTTACGTGCTGATGTGAATGTTAAGGTCAATAAAAAAACAGCGGGAACAGATATAGCTAAAGTAAGGCGTGAAGAAGTTGATATCAATGAAATTGAAGTGCGTTACCGAGATATCCCATTATGGCAAGATGCATTGTTTGCTGTTAATGCCCGATACTCAGCGCCGAACAAATCAAAACTGCAAGATGATGTCACTGTTAAAAATGCTTGGTTAGGTAGTGTTGTTCTACGTCAAAATAACTTTTTTGGTGGTTTTAATCAGCTAACGCTACAGACTGCAACCAATTCAGTCGCTTCACATTTGGGCAATATCAATACCAATAATCCAGAATTTGCCGCTAATGCTGATAATGATTATATAGGTAAACACACAGGAGGTAAGGCTTATCGATTAGTTTCTGAAGGTGAAGCGTATTTTTCTGATAATATTATCGTGGCGCATGCATTAGCTTTAACAACAGGTAAAGATGTTTATTCTTATGATTTAAACTTACCTCATACAGATTTTACCAGTTTTAAATCAGCAGTAAGACCTGCTTATATTTGGGATCAATACAATCAAAGTGGTATTGAAATTGGTTACTTTAAACAAAAAAATAAAGTTAATGGTCGAACTTATAAAGAAGAAGGCTACAAAACAACCCTGTATCATTCATTTAAAGTAGGTGAAAGTATTTTATCCTCTCGTCCCGATATTCGTTTCTATCTATCGTATATTGAGTCATTAAATAATGATATTAGTAAATTTGAATTTAATGGTAAAAAACATCAAATTAGTTTTGGGGTGCAAACTGAAGTGTGGTTTTAATTTAAGTGATGAAATAGAGACCTAAATTCGTGATAATAGGTCTCTATTTTTTCGACGTTTAAATTTTTTTAAAAGCCCTTATCATTTGTTTCTGGACACCAAAATAACCTATCATTATTAGCTGCTCAAGCTATTTTTTTGATACTTTGACTGAGTGATCGCCAACATTTTTTTTCACTATCGGCAACTTGGTGTAATAACTCAGATACCTCATTAAATCCAGTTTCGTTCAAATTTCGGCATAATTTTACCGTACGGCTAGCAAATTTACGCCACGCATCGCCAATATTAGTCATATTATCGGCAGCCTCAATCAATAATGGTTTGTGATTTGATGAGAAATGATCTGCTGCCTCTTGAAGAAATGAAGCATACATATAACGAAAACCAGCTCCACCTGTTCCGATTTCCTCCTGCATTCTAACAATATGACCTAGATAAAGTTTTTTATATTGATCACTTTTCATCGAATTTTTTAGTTTTTGGATTCGTTTAGCTAAAAGATGAATACCTTTAATACCAATAAAAGGTAAAGGGGCTTGCATTTGGCGCGCATTTTTAAGGATTGCACTGCGAATCACTTGAGATAGATTTACATGGTGATCCTGTTTTTGGGTATCTTCTAATGTATACATTAATCCTTTTCCTGCCAATGCACCTTTAGCAAAACGAGCCCGTTCCAAGTCTGATGCTGAGCATTGAACTGGTAATTCCATAACCGGATCACTAATCAAATAATGTTCTGCTTCTTTCCCATAGACAAGAATATTATGCGCATTGAAATGAAAGCGCAAAGCATCGGGAATGTAAGGTAACCAAAAAACAGAAGTTTGTAGTCCAACTAATTGATTGTTGTCTAATGCTTGATCCAATTTTTGCATGCCTTGTGTTGCGGAGACAAATTTTTGCATGTTCAGTTTAATGCCTAATCGTTTGCAAGAATTACGAATAATTGTTTTTGGTGGCATACGATAAGCGATGAGTGGCATACCCGAAAGTTTTATAATCGGTAAATAGGCAAATGTAAGTGCAGAAGATAAACCAAAGAGCATGGGTTCACTGTAATCAAAACCGTGGTGCTTGAGTAGCGTCGACATAACACCGCTTTCACAGTGTGCGGTGTGCTGATGTTGAAAATGATGAATTGTCATTATGTTGCCTGATTATTATGATTATACAAAGTCTAATAAGTTTATTTAAATGGATAATTGTTTTGCGTTCGATTGTCTTCAGTCGGAAGTTGTTTTAGCTGTTCAATGGATAAATTAAAGACTTGTGCATAACGATTTAATTTTTTATCTGATAATTTCTTGAAAACCTGAGGTTTGAAGTGCCGTTTGATTTGCCAACGAAAAAAACCACTTGTTTGAGCAAGGCTAGTGATATCATGACGATATAAAAACATATAGTAAAAGAGTGATGAGCGTTGTTCATTCTTCACTGCATGAAAAGCCAACTGAGTTTGTTCTGCTAATGCATCTACAGCTTGTAATGTTACAAACTCTTCATCTTCCCAACCGCTAGTAGTTGCTTTTGTATAACTTCCATTTTTAACAGCATAAACCACTTTGGCATGACCGCCATAAGTTTTACTCTTATCTTGTGGAATTTGGTTAATATCCATAAATTCTAATTCTCTTGGTTAGCATCAATGACTTCAAGTAACATAAAACACGATGAGAATCGTCCACTTTCTGGGATATAGCATAATATTTTTTGCCCATGCTTGAGTGAATGCGTCCGCAAAAATTCCTCAAGTATAATATAGATAGAAGCTGAACCTGTGTTACCTTTTGAAGTAAGATTGGTAAACCATTTTTCATAAGGAATTTCAAAATCAATATTTATCAATCCTTGATAGAGTTTTTCACGAAAATAATGAGAAGAGTAATGAGGTAAAAAATAATCGATATCATTTTTTTTCAAATCATGTTTTCTAATTGAGTTAGCAAGCATCTTTTCAACGGTATACTTAACAATATTTTCATTTAGCATTTTTACATTCTGTTTAACACTTAACAAACTTTGATTTTGTTGATCAAGTTGAGTAAATTGCTTCCAACCTATGAACTGATCCTGATAGTAGTCACCGCCTGCATACATGCATGCTGGCATCTCATTTGCGTAGGATAAAATATCAATCCAGTGAATTTTTAATGATAAATGATGACTATTTGGCTTACTACTCAATAGCATAGCCCCAGCTCCATCAGATAGCATCCAACGTAAAAAATCTTTTTCAAAGGCCAGTTCAGGTTGTGTAGACAACGCTTTCACTTTTTGTTCTATTTCTGCTTCAAAGTTCTCACTTCTCATTACAGCAGATGCAGTTTCAGATGCACAACTAACGGCGGTACAATGATCACCAACTTTTACAGCATTAAACGTGTGTTTCAGTGCAGACATACCTGCAACACAAACACCTGAGCTGCTGTGAACTTCGCAAGGATGAGTTTCATTGAGTTCGCCATGAACCATGACTCCATGACCAGGCATAATCTGATCTGGATAAGAAGTACCACAGGCTAAAAAAGTCATTTCATTTATACCAAATTGATGGTTATCTTTGAACAATAACTTTATGGCTTGTGCTGCTAAATTGGCATTGCTATGTGTTGCCTGACGAGTGTGCGGGTCAATCGCATAGTATCGTGTTTTTATCCCATTACTTTTTAAAATAATTGCTCTTGCTCTGGACGGTTTGTGACCAACTTGTCCAAGGACATTTTCCATTGATGAATTATCAACAGGATTATTCGGTAAAAATGCGGCAATTTTATTAATATAAACATTATGTGTTTTCATTGTCTTACTCTTATATTTTATTCGCCTGAAGGCCAACTAAATAAATGTTTTTGTTTACTGATTTTGTTTTTTAACCATGGGGATAGTAATGTTTTGATCAGTGCACTAATTGGCACAACGGTTAAAATGATTACTACCAAGAAAATAATATAAAAATAAAGTAAACCTTGACGAAGTGGTCGAGCGATTTTACCTGCTTTAATGATCAGTTTGCCCCATAAATAGAAGCTGCGATAACCAAATTTTTCACTAAGAATCAAACGTTCATTGACTTTGACTGCCCCCATGTTTTTTAACATTGGCTCAGTGATTTTGGGTTGTGTTAGCAATACGGTTTTAATTTTTTCACCATATTTAGCACAATCATTAATGTCCTCATCAGATATGCCCGCTTTCGGTAGCCAACGTACGGGCTGTTTTTTCCCCGTAAACATCCAAAGCGGTGTAGCAATAAAACTTGCAGGCCCGCCACAGCTATCTATGCGAACAACATTGTCAACTAAATTAGCATTTGCTTCTTTTAAGTATTTCTTCACGGTTTCTTGTGCCATTAACCACATGTTGCGACATCCAATCAACGTGACAACAGGGGTATCGGCTAAGAGTTGTTGCGTGTTTTTATCTTGTAAAAATGCGGTGATAGGCTGAGAAGGGGATAAAAACCACACAGTATAAGCTAGAATGATTAAATCATATTTTTGCTGTTTAAATTGTGGGGCAACAATGGGTGAAGGCATTAAATGAACCGTTTCTGGAAAAATATTAAAAAAGTGGTTAAAAGACCATGGAAAAGAATAGGCTTGCTGAGGTTCAATAGCAAGCGTTTCTAAATTAATATCTTCATGATTAGCTAAAGGTGATACGAAATGTCTAGTAAGTTGTGTTAATTGACCCGTTTGTGAATAGTACACTAATAGAACGTTTTTTTTGTTACTCATTGTTATAATTGATTTATTAGATTATATCGTTAATTGTTTACCTAACATGCATTTTGTTATAATAGCATAATATGTTAACATTCTGTTTATAAAAATTAAAATTATTTTAAAGAATTGTATGTTAAAGCTTCAAAATGTATCTCATCGCTATAAAAATGCTAATAATTATGCGGTGTGTGATGTTAATTTAGAAATTGAATCCGGCACATGCTTTGGATTATTAGGGCCTAATGGCGCCGGCAAAACAACATTGATATCATTAATGTCGGGGTTACTATCATTACAATCCGGGCAAATTTATCTTAATAATCAGATCTTCTCTCAGTTGTCTCGCCAACAATTGCAACGTATTTCTTTAATTCCACAAGAATACGCTTTTTATCCTCAATTGACGGTTTTCGAGAATTTACAATTTTTTGCTTCGTTGTATAAAATTAAAGATCCTAATTTTCTAATTTCATTGATGAAAAAAGTCGATATTTTAGATTATAAAAATAAGTTGTCAGCGAATTTGTCGGGTGGTTTAAAACGTCGATTAAATTTTGCTATAGGGTTAATTAACTCGCCAACGCTAATTTTTATGGATGAAATTACGGTCGGGGTTGATCCTGCATCCCGCCAATTTATATTAGACAGTGTGAAGCAATTAACTAAAGAAGGGGTAACTGTCATTTACACTTCTCATTATCTACACGAAATAGAAAGTTTATGTCAAAAAATTGCCATTATGGAGAGCGGTAAAATTTTGTATTGCCATTCCATTGATCAGATATTGACACAACATGCTCAACAACAATGTATTATCACGTTAGCGCAAAGTGTGCCTTCACATGTGCTTGACCAATTTAATGCCACTTTAATTCGACATACCCCAATGCAAACAGTTGTCATTGATTCATCTCCTGAGCAGATCACAACAATATTACAAGAATTTCAACAATACCAAATACAAAATATTCAGTATGGTCATGGTTCTTTAGAGTCATTTTATTTGGACTTCTTGAATAAGTCAGTATTGAGGCATGGAGGGCAAAGCAATGCTAGCTGCAATCGCTAAAGAATTTCGTCTGTTGAGTCGTGATTTACATGGTATAGCTGTTCTTTTTATTATGCCTATGTTGTTTATGTTCATTATGTCTGTGGCATTAAGCCAACGTGATGATTTCAATCAAAATACTAAAATAGCCTTAGTTGGTGAATCATCCAATTTATTGAACTCGCAGTTAATAGCGATTTTGGGCAATCAAGAAAATATGAATGTTGATTTTTTTGATATAGCTGATAAGGATAATGCAAAAGCTAAATTAATTGAGGGAAATTATGATTTTTTATTAATTAATCCCAATCAAAATACCGGAAATTTGAGTAATGAATCGCCTTTAGCATTATTAACCTTAGCGGGGATCGATCAACTAAGATTGATGAATTTACAAACAATTATCCAGAAAAGTTATTTACAGCTACGGCTTAAAGATATTTTTTCAACGCCAAACAATGATTCTTCTATAATGGATGAAAATGCAATCGAATTAAAACGGCAACAACAACTAGATAACTATTTGTCAGGAAAAATAATCACTGAAGAGTTTATCAATGTAGAAGGCACTAAAGTGGTTAAACCGAGTTCGGTACAACAAAGTGTTCCTGCTTGGTTAATTTTTGGTATGTTTTTTATCATGATTCCTTTATCAAATGTCATGACTTGTGAAAAACAAACGAACACTATTATTCGATTACGACTAGCAAAATCATCGGCATTTTCTTTACTTATCGCAAAATTGTTACCTTATTTTTTGATTAATCAATTACAGTTTATTGGCATGATTTTGTTAGGTATTTATATTTTACCTTTAATCAATATTACAGGATTTGTTTTAGAAGGCGCTTATTGGAACTATGCATTGTTATCGATAGCAATTAGTTTATCTGCTTTGGGATATGCACTGTTAGTTAGCGTTCTTGCAAAATCGGCAGAACATGCTGTGGTATTAGGTGGTGGAGGAAATATTATTATGGCAGCCTTAGGCGGTATTATGGTACCGAGTTATATGATGCCCGAAACCATGCAAATAATTTGTTTAATTTCGCCTATGTCTTGGGCTTTGAAAGGCTTTCATAATCTTTTGCTTGATCAGTATGATTTTGTACAAATATTACCACAATGGTTGTCGTTAATAGGTTTTGCGCTAATTTTTTTATTGCTAGCAGGAATTATTTACTATCGGCAATTAAATAATAAGCATTTATAAATTTTTAATTAAATAATAAAAACAAGAGGTTAAATTTGGATAATTTAATTTTTAAATTAAAACAGTTAATTATTACCGAATCTGAAAAAGAAGATATCTTAACTGCCGAGGAGTTAACAGATAATGAGCCGCTGTTTGGGCCTACCAGTCGATTAAATTTAGATTCTTTAGATGCATTACAAATTTGCGTAGCGTTAAAAGAGCAATTTGGCGTTCGTTTACAAGGTGACCGAGAAGTAAGAATACATATGGTCACGGTTTCGAAACTCAATAAATATGTACTTGAGCAAATAAAAAAATAATATTATGGACAATGTTTACATTAATGGTTTTTCAGCAGTGTGCGCACAAGGTGATAATTGCCATGAGATTATTAGTAATATTCTTTTTCATCCAAGAAAACCTAAATTGATTCCTTTAAATACAGCAAGTGAATCACTATCTGTTAATTATTTTCCAGCCTTTGATAAAAAACGGCTAAGTTTAACTGAGATCGTTGATCATATAGTATTTCAAATTCTGCAAACTTTACAGGCGTGTCAGTGGCAAGAATCAGAATTGGAACAAATCCCAATTTTTTTAGCTTCCACTTCTTTTGCAATGTCTTCGCATGAAATTACTTTTTTTAATAAGGAATTATTAGAATTAACAGAAGCATGTTATCACCAACCTTTTTCTTTAAATGAAATAGCAGAACAACTTAAATTAAAATGGAAAAATCTTGATGTGATCAATGTTGCGACGTCTTGTACTTCAAGTTCTAATGCATTACTTTATGCAAAAAATTACATTTCCCAAGGCATAATTGAACGGGCAATCATTGTGGGATTTGAATCATTTAATTCTATCACTTTAGAAGGATTTAATGCTTTAGGATTACTAACAAATAATTATCAACCACCATTTTTAAGTGTTAGCCAAGGACTTATTTTAGGGGAGGGGATTGGTTGTATTGCATTAAGCAATCAACCACGATTAGCAAACAATAATCAATTTATCTTAAAAGGCGGTAAAACGATATGTGATACCTCTAATATTACCACAACGGATCCTAAAAATGTTAGCGCACTCATTAAAGACACGTTAACGCAATTCGATATGACTGAAACCGATATTGTTGCCATTAAAACTCATGCGACAGGTAGTCCAATGAATGATAAAGTTGAAATTGATAGCTTAACAAATGCTTTTACAGAGCGAAAACCGTTGATATTTTTTAAACCTTATCTTGGTCATACATTAGGGGCATCTGGTGTACTTGAGATGATAATATTATTGTTGATATTCGAATCAAAACAGACGCCTAGTTATCCAAATTATCACATGGCGCAATCTGAACCTATTTATACAAATGGTTTTACAGACATTTCAAAACCTTATCCTCAAGGTTATTATTTATTAAATTGTATTGGATTTGGCGGTAATAACGCTGTGTTATTGTTGGAGATAACAGAATAATGCAAAGTGTTTTTTTACTCAGTACATCACAGTTTATCGCAGAGAGCCATAGTGAAGAAAGTAAGTTAAAAAATTTGCTTAAACAGCAATTTAATATTAATAGTCGACGTACAAGTCGTTTAGCGTTGTTATCATTGTTAGGTGCGCTTTCCATAGAAAAGATTAATGCTCATTGTGGCGTGTATGTGACCTCAATTTTTAGTTCACCCAGTAATATGTATGAACTGGAGATGGATATTTTTCAACGTAAAACACCACGACCATTTAATTTTATTAATAGCATAAATAATGCGATTTCTTTTTATGTTGCTGATGCATTGAAAGTGAATGGACCCAATATTTTTATTTCGACAGATATTTGTAATTGGTCACAGATTTTACTCCCAGCCATAACGGATTTACAACAAGGTGTGGTTGATCAGGCATTGGTGGGGTGGTGTTATGAATCACGTCGTTATGATGAATATTCTAAAGAAGGCAGTTTTTGGTTATTGTTGACTCGGCATCCTGATACTTCAGCTTTAGCCAGTTTAACCATTGCCAACAAACCTTGCCAGGGTGATGTCAGCAATCAACCAATAATGACCCATGCGAATTATTTTTATGATTATGTTTTAAAAACGTTTGATTTAAATAGCCAACTAAATTGCGATGTAATTTCGGTTGATCTGATATTAAATAAATTATTATTAATAAAAAAATTACCTTTACATAAACATTGATTGTTCAATACGATTATTTAATCGTGGCTTAACATTTTTCTTTATTGTTAAGCCGCTAATATTGAAACGCTTTATTGAATGTTTATTTCTACCTTAGCCTATAGAATTGACAGAATAACGTTTAGTTAATGTTGGGGTAAAAATATTAATTAAGTTATTTGAGGGAGCCTCTCCTTTAGCGAGGGATAAGGCAAGCTCAGCTGCTTGTTCTGCCATTGCTTGTAAAGGATACCGAACCGTTGTCAGTTTAGGATGTAAATAATTAGCCATTAATAAATCATCAAACCCAATAACAGAAATATCAGCTGGGATTTTTAAATCATTATCATACAGGACTGACATGGCACCCGCAGCCATAGAATCATTATAACAGGCTATAGCGGTGATGTTTCGATTCCTTTCTAATAAGGATTTCATGGCTTCTTCTCCACCTATTTCATCAGGCGAAGAGTAGGTAATTAGATTCTGTTCTATCTCGATATTAAATTCACTCAACGCATCTTTATAACCATTTAGTCGATCTGAAGCGTCTGAAATTTCGTGATTCGAACATAAATAACCTATTTTCGTATGTCCATTTTGAATTAAATGTTTGACCGCGATATACGAGCCATAACGGTCATCAAGTGCAATACAACGTGCTTCAAACCCTTTCACTATACGATTGATGATAACCATGCCTGGCACTTGTTGCATCAATTTTATGAGTGTTTCATCGGAAAGTATTTTGGCATGAACAACTAATGATTTACAGCGGTGCTCAATAAGCTGAGTAATGGCATTGTATTCTTGTTTTTCTTTATGGTATCCATTGCCAATTAGCAAAAAATGACCAGTTCGATAAGCTACTTTTTCAACCGTGCTAACCATCGCCCCAAAAAAAGGGTCGGACACATCTGCGACCACAATGCCAATTGTATTAGAGTGTTGTTGAGATAATGCGCGAGCGTTAGCATCTGGATAATAGTTTAATGTCTCCATGGCTTTTTTTACGACTTCACGTGTATTTTTACTTACATTATTTGCATTATTTATAACTCGGGATACTGTTGCAACTGAAACTTCAGCTAAATATGCAACATCTTTTATTGTCGCCATAAAAAAACCTTTTATTAAATTACTATCGCTAAAATAATTACTCAAACTAAATTTATTTCATGTAAATTTTTATAATTTAAGATTGCCAATATAGAGCTATGTAGACTACCAACGAAATAAAAATGAAAAGTATTTGTAAAGCGGGAAGTAATCTGTACTAAAATATCTTTTACTTTACTTACATCTTAAAACTTCTTTTAGTTGATCCAGTTTGTTTCTCTTAATAATTGACTATAACTATTTATTATTCCTAACTAATTATAATAAAGGAAAAAAAACTATTTGCCAATAATTCGATTAAATTCTGATCATACAAACTTAATTTAATACAAAGGGAAAATTGCATTATGGCCTTTTTCCCCCTTGTTATTTTCAAAAAAATATTAATTTTTTGTAAATTTATTGTGTGCTTTGTAAGTCAAAAGTTTTTATTGAGCTACCACTCTAATTAACATTGCTGTTGCAGGATCTAAAACGGGTAAAGGTAGTCCAATTTGCATTAACCAGTCGCCTGATAATATCGTTTTGTTGACCATCCAATAAGGTAGAGCTTTCATTACATGTCCATTTATTTTCGGATCAATATTATCAGGTAGATCAAGTATTTCAATCAAATATTGTTTTTCGGGCAGTAGACCAGTCAAGCGTAAGTTACCACTTAAAGCATAAGTTGGTAAGGTTAATTGGGCAATGATAAACGCAGCATCTTTTTTATCTTGGCTTACTACTCCATAACTTTGCATTGCATTGCTGTCATCAACATCCAATCGATAATTGTTACCACTATGCAATAAATTTCGTAATTGTTTATGTAGTCCAATATAATGTGCAAATGCATGCTGTTCAACTTCTGATTCTTTTACGGGGTCAAGTTCAACGCCCATATGACCAAATAAAGCAGTTAATCCCCTAAGATTCATGTTCAGTTCACGATAAGTTGTATGACACAAAGCGCCACCAATATGTGCGCCCATGACTTCTGGTGGGAAGAAATAACTCATTCCGCGTTGAATGATTTGTCTGTCTAATGCATCGTTAGAATCTGAAGTCCAGAATCGTTGTGTTCGTTTTAATATTTCATAATCTATCCGTCCACCCCCTGATGAACATGATTCGATTTCTACGTTCGGAAATTTTTCTCGTAAAATATCGAGTAAACGATACAAGGCTTTTGTTTGTCCAACAATAGCTGGATTGCCATTGTGACCCGCTTGAACAATTTCTCGATTCATATCCCATTTGATATAATCAATATCATAACTACCTAGTAACCATATTAATCTTTCAAGTAAATAATCAAAAACAGCAGGATTTTGCAAATCTAATAAATATTGATGACGTCCTTCAGGTTGTTGATAACCCGATAACTCAAGTAGCCAATCAGGGTGTGCTCGATATAAATCCGAGTTTTTGTTGATCATTTCAGGCTCAACCCAAATACCAAATTCCATGCCCAAATTTTTCACGTGCTCGATAACCGGTTCAAGTCCATTGGGGTATTTTCGTTCATCAAGGTACCAATCACCTAAACCTTGGTAATCGTCATCACGCTTGCCAAACCAACCGTCGTCGATAATAAAGCGCTCAACGCCCATTTGTGCCGCTTTACTTGCCATTTTCATAATGTAATCTGGATTATGGTCAAAAAAGATACCTTCCCAAGTATTAAGATGAACAGGACGTGCTTTATTTTGTGGAAAGGTAATAATATTGTTACGCAGAAATTGATGAAAGTGGTGACTCATTTTATTTAAACCTTCATCACTGTAAGTGGCATATAGCCATGGTGTTGTAAGGGTTTCACCTTGGGCGAGCGATATTTCGCCTGCGCTATATAATGCTTCGGCTTGAATAAAGCGTTTACCATTACTTTTAACCGCAACTTGGATACGATGATTACCACTCCAACCTAAATGAATTCCCCAAACTTCGCCTGTTTGTTCTTTAAACCCTGTGGTACCAACAATCATACCAGGGAAATATTCATGTGAAGTTCTTCCTCGGCGATTTTCTTGTAAATAGCTACAATGTTCAATTTTTGTTCTGTGAGGAAAAAATTCTTTAATCCAGCGTCCACTAAAAGCCATTAATTCTTGTGCACGTTCAGGAATAGGAAGCGTTATTGATAATCGATTGACTGAATAAGGTTCTTCACCTAAGTTGGTCAGGCTATTTTGACATTGTAATACCCCACAATCATCCAAAATAAACTGACTGGTTAAACGTAATTTTGCGATACTGTCTTCACTGATAATTGTTATTTGATTGTTTGATTTTTCTACATCTTTGGTAACAAATACGGGAGACCAATCTTTTCCATTCCTGTGTCCTTCTAATCCTGGCGTACTAAAATTACCTAATCCTTCTTCTGGACAGAGAGTAAAAGGGACGTGAACATCAATGCGTGAATTTGGCACTGCCGGAATAAATAAATCATAATTTTCAATGTGATCATCATGTAATCGTTTACCAAAATAACATAATTCTACATAGGGTTTTGTTCGAATAAGAATATCTAAATTTTTATTGCTAAGACGGCAGTTCATAATATCTCCCATTGTTAATTGCTTTGCTAAATATAAATTAGCGATTATTATCTTTTATTTAAATAATAAATTTTTTAATCTGTGATTAAGATCGCATAAAAAATGTAATCGTTTTCAATTGATGAGGCGAATTAAGTATTGGATAATTAAGAAACATAAAATGTAAAATGATTATGCGAAATATCCAATTTTTATGTTATTATGTAATTATTTATGGATGATTAGTTGAAATTTTATGAAGAAACAAAATATTTTTACCTTAATTTCTCTTATTGCAGTTGCTTTTAGTGCAAATGCTGTTGATAAATATGTTATTGATGAGGTTGATGTTTACTTACGTCGTGGTCCTAGCCAACAACATGCTTTCACAAATACGATCAAAAGTGGTTCAAAAGTCAATGCGCTTGAAAGAAGTGCGGATGGTAAATACACTAAGCTGCTGCTGAAAAGTGGCAATGTGGCATGGATCGAAACCAATAAATTAAGCGATACACCAAGCCTTAAAGAGCGTATTCCTTATTTGGAAGCTAAAATAGCCGAATACAAAGATAAAGTTGATAATGCGGATAAATATCAACAGAAATTAGTGACCGACTATGTGCAACAATTACGAACCTCAGAAGAATTAGTTCAGAACTTGAAAAATAAAAATATCGAATTGGAGAAACAAGTAAAAGAACAAGCAGCAATGTTAGACTCAATGTTAAATCAAGTAGATGATAAGCGACGTGACTTAATTGTGACTTGGTTTACTTATGGTGGTCTTGTTGCAGGTGGTGGACTTATCTTAGGTCTTATTTTACCTATTATTATGCCTCGCCGAAGTAAAAAAGACCGTTGGATGCGTTAGATGAGTGAAGTCTATCTTGTTGGTGGAGCAGTTCGGGATAGATTATTAGGTCTGCCAGTTTTCGATCGAGATTGGGTTGTCGTTGGCGCAACCCCCGAAGAACTTATTTCGTTAGGTTTTGAGCAAGTCGGTCGAGACTTTCCGGTATTTTTACATCCAAAAACGAAAGAAGAATATGCTTTAGCGCGTACTGAACGTAAATCAGGAAAAGGGTATTGTGGCTTTATTTGTGATTTCAGTAAAGAAATTACCTTAGAACAAGATTTAATTCGTCGGGATCTCACCATCAATGCTATTGCCATGGATGAGCAAGGGAATATTGTCGATCCTTACCATGGCGTAGATGATATTAATCAAAGATTGTTGCGTCATGTTTCAAATGCTTTTCGCGAAGATCCCTTACGTGTTTTACGCGTAGCCCGTTTTGCTGCTCGGTATCATCATTTAGGATTTACAATCGCTCAAGAAACATTGGATCTTATGAAAGAGATGATATCCATAGGCGAAATAAGCTATCTCACTCCTGAAAGAGTGTGGAAAGAAACAGAAAAAGCATTAGCCAGCGAAAATCCACAAATTTATTTCCAAGTCCTTGAGCAATGCGGAGCACTTCAAATTTTATTTCCTGAATTAGTGTTAACGACCAATATAATCTATGCTTTAAAAAAATCAGTAAATCTTACCCATGAGTTAACTGTGCGTTTTGGCGTTTTATGTGGTGATTTAATCAGTAAAGATTCCGTTGAACGTTTATGTAAACAGATAAAAGCACCAACTTCATTTTCTAAAATTGCCAAAATAGTTCAACAATACAGAAAGGTTGTTAGTCATATAACAGTGCAAAGCGCTTCACAAATTTTAGAATTATTAAATGGTATTGATGTTTGGCGTCATCCTCATCATTTAAAGCAATTGATTATTGCCAGTGAAGCTTTCAATGAAAGCGCAACTTATCCGCAAGCTCAATATCTTGAACATGCTTATAATTTAGCCTATAGTGTGAATGTGCAAGAAATTATTGCTCAAGGGTTTACTGGACAATCCATTAATCTTGAGTTGCAAAAAAGGCGAATTGAAGTGATATTAAACTGGATTCGCTTGCAACTTAATCAATCATAACTTTTTTTTAAAATATCTAAAAAAAAGGGTTGACGATTTGCCTCAACACAAGCATAATGCGCCTCGCAGTGTTGGTTATGACGTTGCGAATGAAATGGCTACGTAGCTCAGCTGGTTAGAGCACATCACTCATAATGATGGGGTCACAGGTTCGAATCCCGTCGTAGCCACCATTAAGATTAAGTTATACTTTTACCGGAAGTATATCATGCGGGTGTGGCGAAATTGGTAGACGCACCAGATTTAGGTTCTGGCGCCGCGAGGCGTGGGGGTTCAAGTCCCTTCACCCGCACCATTTTAATCTTAATGTTATCCTTTATTGGGGTATAGCCAAGCGGTAAGGCAGCGGGTTTTGATCCCGCCACGCCCAGGTTCGAATCCTGGTACCCCAGCCATTCCAATCTGCATATTTTGATATCTATTAGTTAATCTGTTTTATCTCTGTTTGTTACTTTCTTGAGTATTCCAATACGGGTATGGCGGAATTGGTAGACGCGCTAGATTCAGGTTCTAGTTCCGAAAAGGTGTGCGAGTTCAAATCTCACTACCCGTACCACTAGATATCTTTTTCCTGAATAATATTGGGGTATAGCCAAGCGGTAAGGCAGCGGGTTTTGATCCCGCCATGCCCAGGTTCGAATCCTGGTACCCCAGCCATTTATTCTTCTTTTCTTCTTATAAAGAATCAATTGTTTCTATTTTCCAATAAGATCTAAATTTAAATTTCAATAAATTTTGTTCAAATTGGCATCGCTTCAGTAAACTTCAATATTTTATATTTTAAAAAAATTAATTTATCACTATTATTTTTTAAATCATCAGTTCAAATAAGCATATGATTACAGCAAAATCCTCGAAAAGACGCGTTATCATTTAAGCACACAAACAAAATTGATCGGTTCATCTTTCGCTAACCATTCAATCGCACCAATAGATGGCCCCACTGCATATTGATGATTAGTATCTCTTTCTTCCGATGTCCAATATAAAATATTTTTAGGAAAGTTATTACCCGGATAAGCATGGTAATACTGGTTTTGTTCATTGGTGATATCGCCCCATTCAGCAAAAAGACTCTTTCCAACTTTTCGATAATAATGATTACTCTTAATTGCCAGACAATTGTTAGAGTTGTTATCTGATTTACATGCTCCAGAAGTGATAATTGTTTGATCACTATTGGTAAAGTCTTCAATCGTTGGAACAACATAATTGCCTTGGCAAGCTTGTGCACTTTGGTCATAAGTGGTTGCATTTAAATCAGACGTAGCAAACCATTTATTAATTGTAAAAGTGTATATTTCGTTCTCATTGGACTTGATTGAAAAAGTAGGCTTGTCGATCGCTTTTCCGGATAAATGAAATTGCAGAGAAGTATTAACTAAGTAGTCATCAATATCATTGTTTTTAAGAAGATTAGTTGTCAGATTTATACCATTTGAATTTGTCGATGTTGAAATGGTGGATAAATCAAATGGAACACCTGCAAAAGACATGGTGAATTGAGCATGGTCAAACCCAGTTGTTGGAAAACCTTTTGAACGCACCTTATTAACCAGACCAGAGTCATACGTATATTCATTATTTTCACCCCAAGTTAGTTTAGCCCATTCTCCTGTATAATCCCGACCTTCAAAAACAAATGAGTAAGCAATAGAAGGTTTGGCTGCGCATACGGTGGGTCTAATTGCATTATAAATAAAAAAGTCCCGTTTAGGCGATGCATAAACTCTGAAGTTTGGTTCTCCAAATTCGGTCACTAAAACAACAGGGCCTGATATTCGAATATAGGGATTCCAACCTAATCGAGCCAATTCACAAAAAGTTCTATTTCTATCTGATTCCAGCAACAAAAAAGATTGATTGATAGAGCGATAAAACCAATCGATTTTTAATCCTGCATCAGGAGGATTTATTTTAATTGGAATATCACCTTCATCATCAGCAACATTATTCCTATCATCGGCAACTAACAAAGGGTTAAATGGCAGTATAGTCCCCTCTAATCCATAACTGGATTTTAATAGCGCTAACAGTTGATTGGGTGTGGTTGTGTTTGGATCGACGGCGGAAAATCCAGATTGTTTTATCGCCATGTTTAGATCATTCATTCCCGAATATGTTGCACCTTTGAATTTAACACCAAAATAAATAAAATTTGCTTTATCGTAATCACGAGCACCTTCAACCCCTACTTTGTCAGCTTGAGTAAAATAAGGCGCAGTGCCTTGAATAACTTGCGCTGTTTTAGCACTGAGTGCATCAGTTGTTGAACTAACAAAAATGATGACAAAAGAACTGTGTTTTAATATTTTTTTCGTAACATTGATATATCGTTTAATCCTAACATTTTTTAATAACATACGTTTCCCAACCGTTTTAATGCAGTGATTGAAAATGAGAAAAATCAGGTGTTTCTTAAAATTATGTTTTGTAATGAATTTAGATATATGTTTTTAACAAATAAATTATTAAACAGATAAAGGTTGGCTATTTAAACAGCATTATTCACTATTTAAGTATTGTAAGATTTTATGTTTTCCACGGGTTAAAGTGATTGAGTTCTCTAACACGTGGAAAATGCAATTAAGATATTTTATTTATATAAATTAACATAAACTGTTTGTGCTGTATTGGCTGGGTTGGTTGATACCTCTTTCACGTAATAAAATTGAGCGCCATTTGCAATTGCATGTTTCTGTGCAGCAGCACTTATTTCAGTAGTGTTGTTAAAGACGCCATGGAAAACAATTGTGGTATAAGGTTTCATCGTTTTAAATGCATCACTACTGATTTCATAAGCATCTTCACCTTCAATTGCTTTGGTAACGATATAATCTCTTACTGGCGCATCTTTTTTATATAAAGCCACTTCAACATCTTGAGATTGATTTTTTAGATTAGAAGGCTCGATAGAGCTGATATAAAATGCATAAGCATCTTTATCTGCTGCGATTTTACTTGCTTCAGTGGTGATTTCAGATGTGTTGTTAAAACTTCCTTTAAATTTGACAACTTCAAATGGCAAATAATAAAGTGCTTTGTTACGTTCATAAGCAACTATACCATTATAAGTTGTTTCTTCTTTATTTAATGCAATCGGTGCATTAGATTGATAAATATCAGCATAGACAATAGCAGAATCAGCTGAGCTTGATGTTTCTGCCGCTTCAAGTGCTTTAATATGATAATACTTAGCTCCAGCTTCATCGGCTGCTTTTGAAATATCATCTTCCGCATTTTGCGCTTGCAAATAATTACCTGTTACCGAAATCTCTTTCATTGGAATTAAATTACTACTTTCTTCATCGGTTAAAGGTAAGGCAGCATAAACACTAACGAACGGTAACGATAATACTACAGCTAATGCGATCGATGATTTATTGAAACGTTTCATGATAATACCCTTATTTTTTAAATGATTGAAATTAATAATCAATGTTTAACAATTATTCAATGGGTAGAGATGAAATCTTTAATAGAGAGTGTAGAAATCTTAAGTAGCTCTCAGATGTTGTCTTTTTTTAACTTTCAAAAGTGTTCAGACGTAAAGTTGTTAACGAGAGATAAATTAAACAACGCTATCTATTTAAAATATTTACTGAGTGATTCTCAAGGATTTTTTGTTACATGGACATATTGTTTAGCATTAATTGCTAAAATTACTACAAATTGCTACAAAAAAAGCTTTAATTAAATGAATAATTAAATTGGTTTCGAGTTATCCATTTTAACTAACGACTAATTGTATTGATAAAATTAGATAAAATTTGGGCAGTTAATCCCCAAATAATACGATTATTATATGAATAATACAAGATATTATGCTCCGATCTTTTTTGCCAGTCAGAGCGGATATTTGGTAATAGATGAAAAGGAAAGTTATCTGATGGTTTATGCCCGATTAGCATTACAGCTTGTTGCGGGGGATTTTCAATAAACCAATCAATCGGTACGGTAAATATTTGTTCGACCTCATCCCGATTAAGCTGTAAATTATCAAGGGAATCTATTTTTGCAACAAACGGATAAATGACTAGCCCCAATGTGGCGATAAATTTAGGCATTTTTCCTAAAATAGTCATTTGACTCATTGGGATACCTAATTCTTCAAATGTTTCTCTTTTTGCGGTATATTCTGGATCTAAGTCAGTCAATTCTACCCGACCGCCAGGAAAACAGATATCGCCTGGTTGCCATTTAAGTTTGTTCGATCTGACCTGAAATAACAATTGAGGTTGTTTGCCATCGTTAATAATGGGTAAAAGTACTGCAGCTTTGTTATCAATCGAGCTCGCGTTACTATTTGTTTTAAATTGATTCGTAATTTTTTCTATTGTTATCATAATAGTTCACTTAACAAATTTTTATATTTTTTATTCTATTTACCTTCTACTCATAAAATGTTAGATTGAAGCAGTCCGTTAGTAGTACACGTGTTTCATCCAGATAAAGTTATGCTATATTATATTAATAACATAAAAAAAGAACTTAAAGATCTTGTCCATCTAAAACATGAACGTGCTTTGACTGGGATGTCAATTGAGTTTCAACGTGTATTTTCTTTGCTACCCGCCATTTTTCATTTTCATGACCCTAAATTGCCCGGCTATCATGCTGAAGATACTCCATCAGGAATCGCTTATTACCAGACGACCGATGAGATTTGTTTGCAACTCAAGAACTGTTTTGAATTTGAGGCTATTCCAAATGTGAACAATCCCGAAATATCGGCACTCTACTCCATGGGTAGTACATGTTCCATTGGACAATCAGTCGAATCCGATTTAGATATTTGGCTTTGTATTGAAAATAATTTATCCGAAAAAAGAAAGCAAGCCTTAATTGAAAAATGTCGTTTAGTCGAAAATTGGGCTAAAGAACAAAATGTAAAATTAACCTTATTTGTCGTTGATGTGGATCGCTTCATCAATAAACATCATGAATGTTTAATGGGGGAAAATTGTGGTTCTGCGCAACACATTTTATTACTTGAGGAATTTTATCGAACAGCCACACTATTAGCAGGAAAATATCTGTTATGGTTTGTGGTGCCCTATAACTTCACCGTGAATAACGTTAGCTATTCGACTTATGAACAGTGTGTGAATGCTTTGGTTGATTCAAAGCTAATTAAGCGGGAAGAGTGGATCGATTTTGGACCTTTAACAGGTCTTTCTGCTGAAGAGTATTTTGGAGCCAGTTTATGGCAACTCTACAAAAGTATCGATTCTCCTTTTAAAGCGGTGCTCAAAACGTTACTACTAGAAGCTTATTCTTGGATATATCCGCAAAATAGACCCATAGCTTATGAAATGCGAGAATGTATCCAAAAATCGCTAACTCAAAAGGGAATAAATTTAGATTCTTACTATATGCTTTTAGATAGGATCACTCAATATTTAATCGAGATTAAAGATTTTGAAAGGCTGGATCTGATCAGAATCTGTTTTTATCTAAAAGTAAACGAAAAACTTTCTCAAACAAAAAAAGCTGTTTCATGGCGTCGGGACGTTTTGAATGATCTGGTAAAAGAGTGGGGCTGGACGTCAGAGCGTTTAGCTAAATTGGATGCGAGTCATACATGGAAGATAGAGCAAGTTCGAGAAATGCATGAAATATTACTGCAAACCATGATGACAGGATACCGAAATTTACTTAATTTTGGGCGCCGTAATAATTTGGATTCTCTCATTAGTCCACAAGATATGGCAATTTTAACTCGCAAGCTTTATGCTTCTTTTGAAGTATTACCCGGAAAAATAACGACGTTAAAGTTAAATATTGCTAATAATTTGCAAGAACAAGCATTAACGTTTATCCACGTAAAAGAAGATAGAATTAATCGTGCCGGTTGGTATGTGTATAATCAAAAACCGGTATTAAACTCAATTTCAGGTCATCAATATTTAGAATATAGTAAATATCTGGTTAAACTAGTCGGTTGGTGTTATTTTAATGGCTTAATCTCAGATAAAACTCAATTTTACTGTCATGACGGTGAAAAAAGAGATAACTCGAAAATCAATAAATTAATTGAAAACTTAAAAGAATATTTTCCTATAGAAATTCCAAAGGCGACGGAAGAACAGTTATATGGGCCTTGTGAAATTCGTCATTTAGCAATCATGTTAAATCTTGAAGATGATCCTAGTACTAATCTAGATTTTGAATTTGAGTTTAGCAACAATGTGTTAAATTACGGAAAAAAAGAGTTAAGTTTGGTGGGATCGGTTGATTTACTTTATCGCAATTCATGGAATGAAATACGTGTACTACATTTTAGCGGAGCGTTGTGCGTACTGGAAGCAATTAAAACGTTATTAAATCGCATGCACAAAGATGCGGATTTACCTAATCCTATGGAAATTTTTTGCTACAGTAAATATTTAGGTAATGAAATTAAGCAACAAATGAAAACATTAATGGATGAATGTATAGAATTACGATTAACCACGACACAAAATAATTCGACACAAGTTAAACCATTACGGATAGGTGGTTCTTCATGGTATCTCTTTTTTGAAAGGTTAGGGGTCTCTTTTCATCAGTTTGATAATGCAATCGATTTTTATGGGGCAGTATCGAACAATAAAGTACAAGGTCGCCCGTTAAATATTTTGGATCAAACAAATGAGTTACCAAAAGAAATTGACAGTGTTGCCTATGAGGGAATCATTCAATTCTTTTTTGAAGATACCGATTCAGGATTCGATCTTTACATTTTGAATGAAAATAACCAAATAGAAATTTACCGTAATTGCAACGGCACAAAGGAGAGTATGGTTAAAGATATAAATGATTTTTATGTGCTATCCGATGATCGTTTTACCTTTAAAACGAGTAGTTCAGTCAATTTTAATCTACCTCAATTTTACCAAATCACCTATAATGATGCTGGTAAACGTGAGATCTTTTTATTAAATTAGCATTATTTAAAATGTCATTACACAATAGTGTTATGAAAAATAGTTAAATAAATCAACTGGTTTTAGTTTTAAAAAACTTTAATTTAATTATTAATAGATCCCAAAATAAAATTTCTATTAAAATAATGGAACTTTTTTTTAATTTAAGAATCTAACTGTTTGAGTGCAGCGTTTTGGCCGAGCAACAGTTATTAACATAATGAGGAATGGCCTTTAATGGGGGAGCAAGTAACAGACCAAGTTTTAGTTGACCGTGTATTAAACGGAGATAAAAATGCGTTCAATTTACTTGTGGTTCGTTATCAAAATAAATTGTCTCACTTGGTTTCTCGTTATGTACTTGCTTCTGAAGTGCCAGATGTTGTACAAGAAACCTTTATCAAAGCTTATCGTTCGTTAAGCTTATTTAAAGGGGAAAGTGTTTTTTACACATGGTTATACCGCATAGCGGTTAACACAGCAAAGAATTATTTAACGTCTCAAGGTCGAAGACCACCTTCATCGGATATTGATGCAAGCGAGGCGGAAAGTTATGAAGGAGCTGATTCGCTCAGGGATCTTGATAATCCTGAAAATTTAGCGCTTTCTGATGAAGTTAAAAAAGCCGTATTTGAAGCAATTGATGCGCTTCCTGATGATTTAAGAATAGCAATTACATTACGTGAAATTGATGGTTTAAGTTATGAGGAGATTGCAGAAATAATGGATACGCCGGTTGGAACAGTGAGATCACGCATTTTTAGAGCAAGAGATGCGATTGATGAAAAATTAAAACCATTAATTGGTTGAATACAAAATGATAATGAGTAGTCATAAATTTAAGGTATCTACTATGCGAATTGAACAGAAAGAGCAACTTTCATTGCTTATGGATGGCGAGTTTACAAGTGATCATTTCATTGATGAAATATCAAATGATGAAAGCCTTCAATCATGTTGGCATCGCTATCATATTGCCAGAGAAGCAATGCGTGGTGACTTGCATAGTAGCGCATTAACTTTGGATATTTCTAAACAAGTGGCAAACGCCATTGCTAAAGAAGATATCTATAACAAATTAACCAATCAACCTAATCAGGATGAAATATCGCGACCAAATAAACAAAATCTTATTTGGATTCGTCTCAAAGACGTCATGGCAAAAGTCAGTCAAGTTGGTCTTGCTGCTTGCGTTACTTTAGCGATTATTGCGGGTGTACAATATCAACAACGTCAATCTGATAGTGATAGTAATATCCCAACTTTAAATACCATCCCTGTTGGTGTCAATGTTGCGCCTGTTGGAGGACTACAGCAACAGAATGATCAGCAACTTCTAGAAAAAAGACAATATGATAAAATCAGATTACTTGTACAAGATTATGAACTGCAAAAAAGGTTAAATGCTCAGTAATCCGAAATGAAATTAAAATTTTATTCAAATTTCCAAACAATGATAAAACAGAGTAGCTATATATTTGCTAGTCTGTTTTTTCTGCTAATGTCCCTGTCAATTCAAGCTAGTGAAAATAATGATCCTGTCGCTCTGCTTAATAAAATGAGCAAGGCAGTGCAAACTCAAGATTATCAAATTCACTTCTTATCACAAGATAAAAATCAATACGTTACCACATATGAATACACGCATTTAGGTGCGGAAAATAAAAAAGATGTCAAAGCGTTGTTACTTTATCTTGAAGGTGCTGCGAGAGAAATTATTTTACATGAAAACGTCATTAGCTACTTCCAACCGGATAGCGAGTCTTTTTCGATAAGCAGTTCACGAATTGTTGAGGCTTTCCCAGATATTATATATAACGATTTTAATGAACTTACCGATGTATATGACTTTACTTTATTAGGAAAAACACGGACAGCAAATCGTAGCGTACAATTGGTTAAAATGGTCGCAAAAGATAAAGATCGTTATAGCTATGTTATTTGGGTTGATGATGAAATTTACCTACCGATTCGTATAGATTTATTAGATCAACATAGCGAAATTATCAGCCAACTTAAAGTCGTCGATCTCGACGAAAATTTTGATAAAAAAGCAGTAAAGGAATACATCGAAACTCGAAGCTACCCTATTTTATTATCTATTGAAAAACAAGAAAACGTACTCGATTCATGGCGATTAGCATGGCTACCCAAAGGATTTAAAGAAGTGGCAGCATATAATGTCAATTTTTATAATTCAGATATAGCCACAAAGCTTTTTTCAGATGGCGTTTTTTCATTTACAGTCAATGTTTCTTCCGAAAAAGCAAATCAGGCTAATCAGTTTATCCAACAAGGTGGACGAACCATTTTTTCAACCAATATTGCTAAAAAGAATATTATCATTATTGGTAATCTACCGCGAACGACTATAGAACGTATTGCACAAAATATTATTGAGAAATAGTGGCTAACTTCTCGATAACGCTATGCTTAGCAGTGATAAATGTGTAAAATGCTACTCTTTCTAGCTTTATAATTATTATGAGATACTGTTTATCACTATTCGGTATTTAAATAGTTAATAGTTTACAACTAAAATACAAAATATAATTTATTGATATGAATAAAAATATCCGCAATTTTTCAATTATTGCTCATATTGACCATGGTAAATCTACACTTTCAGACCGCATCATACAAATTTGTGGAGGTCTGTCTGATCGTGAAATGGCAGCACAAGTTTTAGATTCAATGGATCTTGAACGTGAACGTGGTATAACAATTAAAGCACAAAGTGTTACGCTCGATTATCATGCAAAAAATGGTGAGACATATCAGCTTAATTTTATTGACACCCCCGGTCATGTTGACTTCTCTTACGAAGTATCGCGATCGTTAGCGGCTTGTGAAGGGGCGCTGTTAGTGGTTGATGCTGGTCAAGGCGTTGAAGCACAAACTCTGGCAAACTGTTATACCGCTTTAGATATGAATCTTGAAGTTGTCCCAGTGCTAAATAAAATTGATTTGCCCGCTGCTGAGCCAGAACGTGTGGCAGAAGAAATCGAAGATATTGTTGGTATTGATGCCTCTAATGCTGTTCGCTGTTCAGCAAAAACAGGTGTGGGGGTTATTGATGTACTCGAACAATTGGTTAATGATATTCCGCCACCTGAAGGCGATTCAAATGCACCTTTGCAGGCATTGATAATTGATTCATGGTTTGATAATTATCTTGGTGTTGTGTCTTTAATTCGCATTAAAAATGGTGAATTAAAGAAAGGGGATAAAATCAAAGTGATGAGCACAGGTATGACTTACAATGTTGATCGCCTTGGAATATTTACCCCAAAACAAGTCGACAAAACCTGTTTACAATGTGGTGAAGTAGGTTGGGTTGTCTGTGCAATTAAAGATATTTTAGGGGCTCCTGTTGGTGATACATTAACATCTGCTAAAACACCAGCAGAAAACCCATTACCGGGGTTCAAAAAAGTAAAACCCCAGGTTTATGCTGGGTTATTCCCGACTAGTTCGGATGATTATGAAGCCTTTCGTGATGCACTTGGAAAACTAAGCCTAAATGATGCATCGCTATTTTATGAGCCAGAAAACTCAGGTGCATTAGGGTTTGGTTTCCGTTGTGGTTTCCTTGGATTATTACACATGGAAATCATTCAAGAGCGGTTAGAGCGTGAATACAACTTAGATTTGATTACGACAGCGCCAACAGTAGTTTACGAAGTGCTGACAACGTCAAACGAGATAATCTATGTTGACAGCCCTGCTAAACTACCTGCTGTTAACAATATTCAAGAATTGCGTGAGCCTATTGCTGAGTGTAACATTTTGGTACCACAGACTTATCTTGGCAATGTTATTACACTTTGTGTTGAAAAGCGTGGGGTACAAACGCATATGGTTTATCATGGAAATCAGGTGTCGCTAACCTATGAAATCCCTATGACCGAAGTGGTTTTAGATTTCTTTGACAAGTTAAAGTCAACTTCTCGTGGTTATGCTTCATTGGATTACAGTTTCAAACGTTTCCAAGTTGCCGATATGGTTAGGTTAGATGTACTTATTAACGGAGAACGTGTCGATGCGTTAGCGTTAATCACTCATAAGGACAATGCACCTTACCGTGGTCGCGAATTAGTTGAAAAAATGAAAGATTTAATTCCACGTCAACAATTTGATATTGCTATTCAAGCAGCAATCGGAAATCATATCATTGCGCGTTCTACCGTTAAGCAATTACGTAAAAATGTATTAGCAAAATGTTATGGTGGTGACGTTAGTCGTAAGAAAAAACTTTTACAAAAGCAAAAAGAGGGTAAAAAACGCATGAAACAAGTGGGTAATGTTGAATTACCACAAGAAGCGTTTTTAGCTATTTTACATGTCGGTAAAGATTAACCAGTAAAAGAGGAAAAAAAATGGCTAATACATTCGCCATCATATTAACAATAGCAACATTGATAACAGGTATCTTTTGGTTTTTAGAAAAATACCGCTGGAAGCCTGCAAGACAGCGTAAAGTTGAGGAAGTCCGTAAACAATGCAATGGTGAAATCGATGGAAAAGTGCTGGCTCAAGTCGGTAAACCAAAAGGTTGGGTAGAAAATTTAGCCTCATTTTTCCCCGTTCTTTTTGTTGTATTTTTCATCCGCTCGTTTCTATATGAACCGTTTCAGATTCCGTCTGGTTCGATGATGCAGACTCTTTTGATTGGTGATTTTATTGCTGTTCAGAAATATTCTTATGGATTGCGTGATCCCATTACTAATACGGTCATTATATCGACAGGGCATCCTAAACGCGGAGATGTTGCCGTTTTTAAACACCCAGATGGTTCAAAAATGGATTTAATTAAGCGTGTAGTTGGCTTGCCAGGTGATAAAATTGTTTACTCAGTTCAAGACAAAAAACTCTTTATTTATCCTGCTTGCCAAAGTAGTGATACCAACTGTGTAGGGCAAAAAACGCAACCACTGGATTTACATTACAGTGAACCAAAATTAAGTAATTGGAAACAAGTTTATCAGCAATTCAAATCAGGGCCTAATTTTTATACTTTAGAACAGTATAAAGAAAAAGGTATTGCTGATTCAAACTCTGTCGAATCATTAAATATAAACATACAGCAAGAAACACTAGGTGATGAACAACACGATATTTTAACAACGGAAAACATAATTGAAAAACCTGAATACTTCTTCCATCAAAATGGACAACCGCTTGCGACTTGGGTTGTACCAGAAGGCAATTACTTTATGATGGGTGATAATCGTGATAACAGTGGCGACAGCCGTTATTTTGGATTTGTGCCTGAATCAAACTTCGTTGGTAAAGCGACAGCAATATGGATTAGCTTTGAAAAACAACCCGATGAATGGCCTACGGGGATTCGCTTTAGCCGTATTGGAGGCATACACTAATCGCCATGAGTATTAAAAATTTAAAATCTTTGCAACAGTCGATTGGCTATCAGTTTCAAAACCTTTCGTTACTTGAATTAGCCTTAACTCATCGAAGTGCGAATAAACGACATAACGAACGCCTAGAGTTTCTAGGCGATTCTATTTTAAGCTTTGCCATTGCAGACGATCTTTTTCATCGATTTAAACAGCAAGATGAAGGTGATTTAAGTCAGATGCGAGCAAGCTTAGTTTGTGGCACAACATTGGCTGAAATAGGTAAAGCATTCAATTTAGGAAATTATCTGACCTTAGGACAAGGTGAATTAAAAAGCGGTGGTTTTCGTCGGGAATCAATTATCGCTGATGCAGTTGAAGCCATTATTGGTGCGATCTATTTAGATAGTAATATTGAAAATGTCAGGCGGTTAATTCTGTCTTGGTATCAGAGCCGGTTAGCAGAAATTAAGCCGGGCGTGAAACAAAAAGATTCAAAAACAAGACTTCAAGAATACTTGCAAGGAATCCATCAAGAACGTCCCTGTTATTTGATCCTTGAAGTTACAGGTGATAAACACGAGCAAGAATTTTTGATTCAATGCAAACTTGAAAATGATGATCATCAATATTTAGGGCGAGGACTTAGTCGCCGTAAAGCCGAACAAGCTGCTGCTCAACAAGCACTCAATCAATTAGGTATAAAATGACAGAAACAACACAACATTGTGGATTCGTTGCCATCGTAGGTCGACCAAACGTCGGCAAATCAACATTATTAAATCAATTATTAGGTCAAAAAGTTTCTATTACCTCGCGTAAAGCTCAAACAACACGTCATCGTATAGTGGGCATTGATACTCAAGATAATGACCAAATAATTTATATCGATACACCCGGTCTTCACATTGAAGAAAAAAGAGCGATTAACCGCCTTATGAATCGAGCGGCAAGTAGCTCTATTGGTGATGTAGAGTTGGTGATTTTTGTCGTTGAGGGGACACACTGGACCGATGATGACGAAATGGTTGCTAACAAATTGAAAGATTGTAAGTCTCCAGTCTTATTAGTGATCAATAAAATTGATAATGTTACCGATAAAAGCCAATTGTTACCTCATATTCAAGAAATCAGCCAAAAAATCAATTTTCTTGATGTCGTGCCAATTAGCGCTGAAAAGGGTGAAGGCATTGATATCATCAAAGATATTGTGAAAAAACATTTACCGGTTGGGGAACACCATTTTCCAGAAGATTACATTACTGACCGATCGCAACGTTTCATGGCATCGGAAATCATTCGTGAAAAATTAATGCGTTTTTTAGGCGATGAATTGCCTTATTCGGTAACCGTTGAAATCGAACAATTTAAAGTTGATGAACGTACAGGCATGTATCGAATCAATGGGTTGATATTAGTCGAACGTGATGGTCAAAAGAAAATGGTTATAGGCAATAAAGGTGAAAAGATCAAAAAAATTGGGATTGAAGCTCGTAAAGGTATGCAATCTTTTTTTGATACTAAAGTTCATTTAGAGTTATGGGTTAAAGTCAAAGCGGGTTGGGCTGATGACGAGCGTGCATTACGCAGTCTTGGCTATAGTGACGATTAAACCTTATTGCTTGGTTATTTAATGAGTTATCAAATTAGTTTAGGTTATTCCGCTTTATTGATAACTCATTTTTTAACCAAATAAATTTTATTGCGATAGGAATACATTAGAACTACCTATTTATCAATTTTTCAGTTACTACCAATCAAACAATACTCTTTATTTTTTAAAATCAGATCACTTTTATAGCTAAAAAAGCTTGTTCTATTTTTCAAGGTAAATTTTCAAATGCTCCATACACTACGCTTAAAATGCTAGATTCGCTTTGCGCGATATAATTAAATTTATCAGAATATAAACTAATCACTAAACATCGATGATGCTTTTCTATATAATACCGATTCAATTGATTTGGATTTAAAGTATTAACTTCGGAGCCCCATCATGCAGCAGTTTCGACCTATTCATCGCGCTTTACTTAGCGTATCTGACAAAACCGGTATTATCGAATTTGCCCAAGCTCTTCATCAACGAAACGTTGAACTTCTTTCCACCGGCGGTACTGCTAAATTGCTTATGAAACACAATATTCCCGTCATTGAGGTTTCAGACTATACCGGATTTCCTGAGATGATGGAGGGAAGAGTCAAAACGCTTCATCCTAAAATTCATGGTGGAATTTTAGGGCGGCGAGGTTTAGATGATGATGTGATGCATCAACATCAAATTGCACCGATTGATATGGTCGTGGTTAACTTGTATCCCTTTGCTGACACCGTCGCTAAATCAGATTGCCGTTTAGAAGATGCCGTTGAAAATATTGATATTGGTGGCCCCACCATGGTACGTGCAGCGGCTAAAAATCATCAAGATGTCGCTATTGTTGTTGATTACAATGATTATGCGGTCATTATTGAATTGATGGATCAGCAACACAATTCCCTGAGCTACTCATATCGTTTCAATTTGGCGATTAAAGCTTTTGAACACACAGCAAAATATGATGGTATGATTGCCAACTATTTTGGGCAGTTAGTGCCGCCTTATTATGGTGAAACCGATAAAGTGTCTGGACAATTTCCACGAACGTTGAATCTTCAATTTATCAAAAAGCAGGATATGCGTTATGGTGAAAATGCACATCAAAAAGCAGCTTTTTATATTGATGAAGATATAAACGATGCATCGATTGCGACAGCTAAACAATTACAAGGTAAGGCACTTTCTTATAACAATATTGCGGATGCGGATGCAGCACTTGAATGCGTTAAATCATTTGATGAGCCAGCGTGTGTGATTGTCAAACACGCTAATCCTTGCGGAGTGGCTGTGAGTGACACCCTTTTGAATGCTTACTTAAATGCGTTTAAAACCGATCCAACGTCTGCTTTTGGTGGGATTATTGCTTTTAATCGTTCTTTAGATGCAAAAACGGCAACCAGAGTTATAGAAAACCAATTTGTAGAAGTGATTATAGCACCGTCAATTAATGAAGATGCACTTGCCATAATGCAGACGAAAAAAAATGTACGGGTATTAGCATGTGGTCAATGGTCGCAATCATCGAATAGTCGTTTAGATTTTAAACGAGTAAATGGTGGACTGTTAGTTCAAGAACATGACTTAGGTATGGTCACCGAAAATCAATTGACAGTGGTGACCAAACGGCAACCAACTCAAAAAGAACTATCTGATGCACTGTTTTGCTGGAAAGTGGCTAAGTTTGTTAAATCAAATGCCATTGTTTATGCCAAAGACAACATGACCATTGGAATTGGAGCAGGACAAATGAGTCGTGTGTATTCGGCTAAAATAGCCGGTATAAAAGCGCAAGATGAAAATTTAGAAGTAGCAGGCTGTGTGGTCGCATCTGATGCATTTTTTCCATTCAGAGACGGTATTGATGCGGCGGCTAAAGTAGGGGTAACTTGCGTGATTCAACCCGGCGGCTCTATTCGTGATGATGAAGTTATTCAAGCAGCTAATGAACATAATATTGCAATGATTTTTACTAATATGCGTCATTTTAGACATTGATCGTATAATATAAATGTCAGTTAAGAACAAATTAAAGGAATGGGTATGAAAGTATTGGTTATTGGTAATGGTGGTCGTGAGCATGCTTTAGCATGGAAAGCGGCACAGTCCCCCTTGGTTACAAAAGTTTTTGTCGCACCGGGTAATGCAGGTACAGCACTTGAGCCTAATTTAGAAAATATTAATATCAAATCAAATGATATTAGTGGATTACTTAATTTTGCCCAGCAACAGCAAATTGATTTAACCATAGTGGGGCCTGAAGTCCCATTAGTACTTGGTGTTGTTGATAGTTTTCAAAAAGCCGGATTAAACATTTTTGGGCCAACTAAATCGGCGGCTCAGCTAGAAGGTTCTAAAGCTTTTACTAAAGATTTTTTAGCGCGTCACCAAATCCCCACTGCTGAATATCAAACTTTTACTGAAATTGATCCTGCCATTGCCTATATACGTGAAAAATGCGCCCCCATTGTGATTAAAGCCGACGGGCTAGCGGCCGGTAAAGGGGTTATTGTTGCCATGACCCTTGAAGAAGCTGAAAATGCTGTACGCGATATGCTAGCGGGTAATGCATTTGGTGATGCGGGTCATCGAGTGGTTATCGAAGAATTTTTAACGGGCGAAGAAGCTAGTTTTATTGTCATGGTTGATGGCAAGCATGTCGAGCCAATGGCAACAAGTCAAGATCACAAGCGAGTCGGTAACGGTGATACGGGTTTAAATACGGGAGGAATGGGCGCTTACTCTCCAGCACCTGTTGTGACAGATGAGGTGTTTACCAAAGTTATGGAACAAATTATCTATCCAACCGTAAATGGCATGGCTCAAGAAGGCAATGTTTATGTTGGTTTTTTGTATGCAGGTTTAATGATTGATAAACAGGGTAATCCTAAAGTAATTGAATTTAATTGTCGCTTTGGCGATCCCGAAACCCAACCCATTATGATGCGTATGCAATCAGACTTGATTGAGTTATGTTTGGCGGCGGTAAATGGTCAATTAAGTACGGTTAAATCCAACTGGGATCGAAGACCTGCATTAGGTGTCGTTATGGCGGCTGGTGGTTATCCAGGTGAATATAATACCCAAGATACAATCATGGGTTTACCTACTGAATCGACAGCTGATTGTAAAGTGTTCCATGCAGGTACGAGTTTTGAAAAAGGGCATGTGTTAACTAACGGTGGTCGTGTACTTTGTGTCACTGCTTTAGGAGATACGGTATTGGACGCTCAGCAACGTGCTTATCAACAAGTTGATAAAATCCATTGGCACGGCTGTTTTTATCGTCATGATATCGGTTATCGCGCCATTGAGCGTGAAAAAAACACTAAATAGATGAATAAAACATAATTGAATTTATATCATTTATAGGCTTAGAAATGGCGAATTAGATTCGGTTTTGATGTTAATAATTTAGTTTTGTTTAGCTATGTAAATTATATCGATAAAGATTAGTAGTAAAAAGGAATGTTTATTTTAAGTTACATAACTCTATGTTATGCTACCAATTAAATATGATCTCTGGATATTCCTTATGATAAACGATCCATTCTATGAACGAGAAGCGCAGAAATATGATTCACCGATAGCCAGTCGCGAATTAATATTAGATTACCTAACCAAAGAGGCGAAGCCTGCTAATTTAGAAAAAATTTCCCAAGCCGTTTTCATTAAAACTGAAGAACAAAAAGAAGCACTACATCGCCGCTTACGTGCAATGGAACGCGATGGTCAAGTCGTGTTTACACGCCGTAAATGTTATGCACTGCCTGAAAAGTTAGATATGGTTAAGGGGAAGGTGATTGCACATCGTGATGGTTTTGGCTTTTTACGTGTTGAAGGAAAACCTGAAGATTACTTTTTATCGCCAGAACAGATGAAAAAAGTCTTACAAGGTGATGTGATTTTAGCCCAACCACTGAGTAATCAATATCGTGGAAAAACAGAAGCACGTGTTGTGCGTATTTTAGAGCCTCGCAGTAATTTAATTGTTGGTCGTTACTTTATTGAACAAGGCGTTGGATTTGTGGTGCCTGATGATAGTCGCTTAAATTTTGATATTTTAATCACTGGTAAACCGAAACGCACAGTACGCATGGGAACGGTCGTCGTTGTTGAGTTACAACAACGCCCAGAACGTCGTCAAAAAGCGGTCGGTGTCATTAAAGAAGTCCTTGGTGAAATCATGGGGACTAACTTAGCCATAGATATTGCTCTTCGTAATCATGAAATCCCATATGAATTTCCTAAAGCTGTTGAAAAAGAGGTGAGTAAATTTGGTGATGAAGTGCCCGAAAAAGCCAAAAAAGGGCGTAAAGATTTACGGGATCTACCTTTAGTTACCATTGATGGTGAAGATGCACGTGATTTTGATGATGCCGTGTATTGCCAAAAAAATCGTGGTGGAGGTTATAGATTATGGGTGGCAATAGCTGATGTTAGCTATTACGTCAGACCCGATAAAGCACTTGATAAAGAAGCCTGCTTACGCGGTACATCGGTGTATTTTCCTTCTCGTGTCGTGCCGATGTTGCCAGAAGCGTTATCAAATGGTCTTTGTTCGCTTAATCCACAGGTAGATAGACTATGTTTAGTTTGTGAGATGACCATATCAAACAAAGGTCGTTTGACCGGTTATCAATTTTACGACGCTGTGATGAACTCACATGCAAGATTGACTTACACCAAAGTTGCAAAAATTTTAGATGGTGATGAAGAACTCCGTCAACATTACCATGATTTAGTGCCACATTTAGAAAACTTATATGGTTTATACAAAGTATTGGATAAGTCGAGAATTGCTCGTGGAGCGATTGGTTTTGAATCGGAAGAACCGAAATTTATTTTCAATGCTGATAAACGGATCGAAAGTATTGAGTTAGCGCAACGTAATGATGCACATAAGATTATTGAAGAGTGTATGATTTTAGCTAATGTTGCAGCGGCAAAACTGGTGATTGTGGCCGATGTACCTGCTTTGTTTCGTGTTCATGATCGTCCAGATGAAGAGCGAATGAATAACTTACGTAGCATCTTACAAGAACTAGGATTATCATTAGGTGGCGGTGTTAACCCAAAATCAAAAGATATTGCCGAATTGATGCTAGCGATAGAAGATCGAATTGATAGTGACATGTTACAGACAGTTATTTTACGTTCGATGAAACAAGCGATTTATGATCCAGAAAATCGAGGTCATTTTGGGCTTGCACTTGAAGAGTATGGTCATTTTACCTCGCCAATTCGACGTTACCCGGATTTACTGTTACATCGAACCATTAAGTGGATATTAGCTAATGAGCAGCATAAAACCAGTAAGACAGGCGGGCATCGTTATACCATTAACGAAATGCTCTATTTTGGCGAACATTGTTCACTGACTGAACGTCGAGCCGATGAGGCTGTGCGTGATGTGGTTGATTGGCTCAAGTGTGATTATATGCAAGATCATGTGGGTGAAGTCTTTAATGGCACCATATCAAGTGTTGTGAACTTCGGGTTTTTTGTCAGATTAGATGATCTATTTACAGACGGTCTGGTACATGTTTCATCGCTTGAAAATGATTATTATATTTATGACGCTTCACGAAATCGTTTAATTGGTGAAAATACCCATTACAGTTACCGTTTAGGTGATAAAGTTAGCGTTAAAGTAGAAAATGTTAATCCTGAAGAAAGAAAAATTGATTTTGCCTTGGTCAGTAGTAATAATAAGCCTAAGCGTCAAGGTAAAACCGCAAAAACTAAGGCTAAACAGCTAAATGATAAAAATAATAACGATATTGCACCGACTAAAAAGCGTAAAAGCAAAAAACAAGTAGTGAGTGGTAGCGTTAGAAAAAAGGTGAAAGCGACAAATAAAAATAAAGGAAAGCGCAAAAAGGTAGATAAAAATGCGGTTCAAATCGCATCGACATCAACAAGTAAAACGACTAAAAGTAAGAAAGTAAAGAGTAAAAAATAGATGAGTGAAACAGTTTACGGTATCCATGCTATAGAAGCACTTTTAACACGTGCCCCTGAAAGAATTATTGAGGTTTACATCGCCAAAGGGCGGGAAGATAAACGTCTTAATAGTCTTGTGCATGAAATAGAACAACTTGGTTTAATCGTGAAAATAACCCATCGCCAGTGGTTAGATGACAAATCTAAAAATGGTGTACATCAAGGTATTTTAGCAATAGTAAAACCCTGTCGTACCTATCAAGAAAATGACATTCCATTACTAGTTGAACAGCAACCCAATCCCGTTATTCTGATTTTAGATGGCGTAACAGATCCACATAATCTTGGTGCCTGCATCAGAACAGCAGACGCCGCAGGGGTTAATTTTATTATTGTCCCGAAAGATCGTTCGGCTCCGCTTAATTCGACGGCACAAAAAGTGGCTTGTGGAGCCGCTGAAAGTATCCCTGTTGTTCGGGTAACCAATTTAGCTCGTACCATGCGAATGTTACAAGATGAGTATCAAGTGTGGATTGTGGGCACGGCTGGAGAAGCAGAACGTACACTTTATCAAACCGACTTTTACAAATCATCAACAAGTATTCCACTGGCTCTGGTTATGGGCGCAGAAGGGGAAGGCATGCGACGTTTAACCAAAGAACATTGTGATGAATTGGTCAGTATTCCAATGGCGGGAATTGTGTCTTCGCTTAATGTCTCGGTGGCAACGGGCATTTGCTTATTTGAGATAGTCAGACAAAAAAATAAATAATTAACTAGGATAAAAAGCTTGGTTTAGTTAAACCACTAACCAAGCTGTAAATAAAACAATATTTGATTGTTTTCTCAAGAAATTCTTCCAAATAACCATCAAAACAGTTTTATATTTATCTATAAATTTTCAACAATAGGGTTAAGTCCTGTTCGCCAGCCAAAATAAGAGTAAATACAAATAAATAGCCTGTTTATTTAACTTAGCGCTAAATTTATTAACCATACAGTGCCGATTAAGCAAAGTCGGCACTGTGGTTATATGGTGAACTAACTTTTGATAAGATCGATTTCAATTCCTAACCCATTGGCAACACCAGAACCATAATCAGGGTGGACTTTATAAAAGTGTTTAAGCTGTCTAATTTGGATATCACGATCAACGTTTTTCATTGAACCGACAATATTATCAATCAGGAGCTGTTTTTGATCGGGACGCATTAAATTGAATAATGCGCGTGGCTGTGAATAGTAATCATCGTCAACACGATGATCATGTCTATCCATTGTACCAGCAGGCACATGCATCGGTGGCTCAGCATATTGTGATTGTTGTTTAGGTGCGCTATCAACACTATTTGGCTCATAATTAGGCGCATTATCTGGTGTATAAAAGCGCATAGCTCCATCACGTTGATAATTGTGTACCGGACATTTCGGCGCATTGATCGGTAATTGTTGGTAGTTTGTGCCTATACGATAACGATGTGCATCGGCATAAGCAAAAATTCGCCCTTGTAACATCTTATCTGGTGATAACCCCGTTCCAGGCACGACATTACTTGGTTCAAATGCGGCTTGTTCAACTTCAGCAAAATAGTTTTCTGGATTACGATTAAGTTCCATTACGCCTACTTCAATTAATGGATACTGTTTTTGTGACCACACTTTTGTCACATCAAAAGGGTTTTCAGGATGATGATTGGCTTGTTCTTCTGTCATTACCTGCATATAAAGACGCCATTTAGGATAGTCACCGCGTTCAATTGCATTAAATAAGTCTTCTTGTGCTGAGTCGGGATTGCTACCATCTAATTCGGCTGCTTTTTTAGGATGGATATTTTTAATACCTTGTTCCGTTCTAAAATGCCATTTAACCCAAGTCCGAACATTATCTTTATTAATAATACTGTAAGTATGACTACCAAAACCATGCATATGTCTAAAGCCGTCAGGAATACCACGGTCAGAGAACAAAATGGTAACTTGATGAAGTGACTCCGGTGACAAAGACCAAAAATCCCACATCATTTGCGGATCTTTTAAGTTGGTTTTAGGATCACGTTTTTGGGTATGAATAAAATCCGGGAATTTGAGGGCATCACGTATAAAAAATACCGGTGTATTGTTGCCAACAATATCCCAGTTACCTTGATCGGTATAAAATTTTACAGAAAATCCCCTAGGATCACGGGCTGTATCGGATGAACCTCGTTCACCACCAACAGTTGAAAATCGGGCAAACACGGGAGTTTGTTTCCCCACTTTGGCAAAAATACTGGCATAAGTATATTGAGTGATATCATTAGTCACGGTAAATGTACCATGTGCACCCGAACCCTTAGCATGTACACGTCTTTCAGGAATGTTCTCACGATTAAATTGTGCAAGTTTCTCAATAAGCTGATAATCATCAATTAATACAGGGCCTCGAGGGCCAGCAGTACGGGAATTTTGATTATCGGCTATTGGTGCTCCATTGTTGGTGGTTAAGGCTTTTTTTTCTGACATTGCTACACTCCTTTTTATTATAAAAAAAAGTCTTAAGAAATAAAATTCCACCATGAGTTAGAATATTTATTCCCTAAGACTTGAGTATGAAACAATAATACAAAACAAAAAAAGAACTAAAAGGATGAATAACATACTGTAAAAAGAAAGATTGTAATTTACAAATTATTACTTTTGAATAGCCATTGTTTAAAAAAACAAAGTTAAGAAATGAAGCGTAAATAAGTATACAACTATTCAATTTTAAATGATACAAATTTCAATCACTTTTTTTAATATAATTGTAAAGGTGATTCAGGCATAAATGATTTGAGGTAATTGGATATCCCAAGGTTGGTTGCTTAGTTGCTGAACTTTTTGGCAGGCAAAACCTAAACCTATAGGTAAAATTTGGTCTGCTTTATAATTAGCTAGCAAACGATCATAAAATCCGCCGCCCATTCCTAAACGATAACCTCGATCATCGAATGCAACTAAAGGAGTGAAAACAATATCTAATTTTTGATGGGGAATGACATTTAATACATTTAAAGCGGGTTCTAAAATACCATACTTATTTTTGATTAATTGACTGTTAGGCGTGTATTGAATAAAAAGTAAGTGAGTGGACACAAAAGGATGAATTATCGGTAAATAGACAGCTTTATTTTGCTGCCATAAATATTCAATAATAGGTTTAGTTTCAATTTCGCCATCAAAAGAGAGAAATATTGCGATATTCTTGGCTTGTCCAACGGCAGTATGATCAGCAATTTTTTGGTAAACTTGTTGCTGGGCAATTTGACGTTCATGAGGCGATAATTGACGCCTTTTTTGGCGAATAATCTGTCGGATGTTCATTAAGTTATCACTTATGAAGAAAAGGAAAACTCCAAGATGTCGTTAGGGTTGTAACCCTTGAACCCAAGGTTCAAGGTGAACAACGTGTTTTAATTTTTAGGTTTCCTTAACATTAAGGCATACACACCAATTAAAAGTCACATCATTCTAAAGTAAAGAATATCGGCTCAGGGGACTAACCCTTAATCGCGAACATCCCAGAGATGGGTAACATAATACAAAATTTGAAAAATCATACAATAGTATTTTTATTAAATTTACAATTAGAGTGATTCATTGTTAGAGTTTAAAGCCGAATCAAGTAACTGTTGTAATAATTTTAAGCGACCACTAAACTGATCACTCTTTTCTTTTTCTTTAGTCAGTTCGTAAGAGATATTCAGTGCAGCCGTCATAATTAGTTGATCACTTCCAACTTGTGGTGATTTTTCACGTAAATTTGTCAAGCGTAGATCGAGATCTCTCGCAGCATTATTGAGGGCGTCCACTTCATCAACTGGACAATTAAATTTTAACGTTCGTCCAAAAATTTGAATAGTGACAGCTTGAGTTTCCATATTTTACCTATTGATTTATAAATTTATTGATTTTATCGATAATATGTTCTGAGTTTAATCCCATTTCAGCCCTAATTTCACTTTGTGATCCTTGTGGAATAAACCTGTCAGGTAATCCAATGTTTAAAATATCACATTTTATTTTTTTCGATAACAGGAATTCATTGATGCTACTTCCTGCTCCGCCTTTAATACTATTTTCTTCTATTGTGACTAGTATATTATGGGTTTGGCTAATCTGCAAAAGTACTTTCTCATCTAATGGTTTTACAAAGCGCATATCAATAACTGTAGCATTAATTTGCTCGGCAGCTTGTAAAACTTCAGGGAGTAATGTGCCAAAATTGAGTAAAGCTATTTTTTCGCCTTCTCGGCATACCTTAGATTGACCTAATGGAATGGCATTTAAAGGTGCTAGCGGTGTTCCTGTTCCTTCTCCTCGAGGATAACGTACCGCTGCAGGCCCTTGATGAAGATAGCCAGTATATAGCATTTGACGACATTCATTTTCATCACTTGGTGTCATGATAACTAGATTTGGTATACATCTTAAAAAACTTAAATCAAATGCCCCTTGATGGGTTTCTCCATCTGCACCCACGATCCCCGCGCGATCTATCGCAAATAAAACAGGCAGATTTTGTATCGCAATATCATGAATAACTTGATCATAAGCACGTTGTAAAAAAGTAGAATAGATTGCCACAATCGGTTTAAAGTCACTAATAGCAAAACCTGCCGCTAACGTTACCGCATGTTGCTCAGCAATAGCCACATCATAAAACTGGTTGGGATAACGTTTAGCAAATTCAGTCATACCAGAACCTTCACTCATTGCGGGGGTAATAGCGATCAATCGCTCGTCCTTTTCTGCCATTTCACACAGCCATTCACCAAAAACTTGCGAATAGGTGGGTGCAATTTTTTTATCTAACGGGAAAGTTCCATCAATAGGATCAAACTTTGGTACACCATGCCAGAGTGTCGGGTTCTTTTCAGCTGGTTCGTAGCCTTTCCCTTTTTGTGTAATGACATGCAATAACTGAGGGCCTTTTAATTGTCGCACTCTTTGTAATGTGGAGACTAAATTTTCAATATCATGTCCGTCAATGGGGCCAATGTAATTAAAACCCAGTTCTTCAAATAAAATGGCAGGAGTGATTAAACCTTTTAAATGTTCTTCTGTTTTTTTAACTAACTCTTTTAATGGCGGAATATTGGAAAGAACACGTTTGCCACTTTCTCGAAAAGAAGTATAGGCCTTACTGGATAGAATTTGCGTTAAATGTTGATTTAATGCTCCGGTATTTTCAGAAATGGACATATCATTATCATTTATAATCACTAACATATCGGGTTTGATATGACCTGCATGATTCATTGCTTCAAATGCCATGCCTGCTGTTAATGCACCGTCTCCGATAATGGCTGCAACTTTTTGACCTGATTGTTTTTTTTGTTCACTAATGGCAATACCCAATGCTGCACTGATTGAAGTTGAAGAATGTCCTGTAGTTAATACGTCATATTCGCTTTCTTCTCGATGTGGAAAAGAATGTATGCCGTCTTTTTGGCGAATAGTCAGCATCTGATCACGGCGACCCGTTAAAATTTTATGTGGATAGGCTTGATGTCCAACATCCCAAATAATTTTATCGAATGGCGTATGATAAACGTAATGGAGGGCGACCGTTAATTCAACTACGCCAAGACCGGAAGCTAAATGTCCACTGGATTGACTTACACTAGTTAACAAAAATTGCCTAAGCTCACGACAAATCGCAGATAATTGCGAAAGCGGATAGCGCCTAAGATCGGTTGGAGAGTTAATTTGTTTTAATAGCGGATAATTATCTAAATTCATCTTTATTATTGAGTGAGTGTGTTAACTATTACGATTAATAATATAACTAGCAAGGTCTTGTAATGGCTTACTATTATAAGGTATTTGCTTCACACTATCGATAGCTTGTTGATAAAGTTGTTGTGTCAACTGTTGCGCATTTTTTAATCCCATTAAGGCCGGATAAGTGCTTTTTTCATGTGCAATATCTGAACCTTGTCGTTTTCCCATAATGGCTTGTTCGCCAATAATATCTAAAATGTCATCTTGAATTTGAAAAGCAAGTCCAATTGCCTTTGCATAATGATCTAAATTAGCATAATAAGGGATAGCTTGATTACCGCTCGCATAGGCGCCTAAGCGTATCGCTGCTTTTATCAAAGCGCCAGTTTTGTAGCAGTGAATTTTTTGTAAATGCTCAAGTGATATCGATTGGTGTTCAGCTTGTAAATCAAGTGATTGTCCTAAACACATCCCATCTAAACCACTTGCTTGTGCCAGCTCGGTTATCATTCTAATTTTGGCTTGATCATCGATGAATTGGCTTTCAGCTAATAATGTAAATGCTAATGATTGTAATGCGTCTCCGGCTAAGATAGCCTGTGCTTCATTAAATTGAATATGGCAAGTAGGTTTACCTCGCCGTAAATCATCATTATCCATAGCAGGAAGGTCATCATGAATAAGCGAATAGGTATGGATTGATTCAATTGCGGCTGCCGGTTCGTCCAAATTAGCAAGTGGACAACCAAACATTTGACCTGTTAAATAGACTAAAATAGGGCGTATTCGCTTACCACCAGCAAGTAAACTGTAACTCATAGCTTGTTGCAAAGTCGATGCCGATTTTTCTGATAAATACGACGTTAAAAAAGCATCAATACGATCTTGCAACGTTTTTAAGTTATTCATCATCATCCACTAAAAAATCTGACAATTCAGCATCACTATTTTCAGATAATAAAATTTGTATCCGTTGCTCTGCTTGTTTTAACTGTTTTTGACCCGCTCTGGCAAGCTTGACCCCTTTTTCAAATTCATTCAATGCTTCATCTAGGGGTAGGTCACCATTTTCTAAATGTGTGACGATAGTTTCAAGCTGTTTCAGTGTTTCTTCAAAACTCGGTTCTTTAGTCGTTTTTTTGGGCATAAGGTAATCCTCTTTTTACTCAGTGAGTATACACGTTATTTTAAGAATGGTGAATGACACTTTATCTGTATATTCTAGCATTTAGCGATCTTCAATGCCTGACGTTCTTCATTATCAATACAATACCTACTTATAATGATTGATTTGAAATAGTCTCTTGCTTCTGCTCCAATTCATCTAGTGACACTAAAGCAAGATCAGGATCGATCGGTTTTTTAACTTCAACACCTAATTCCCGAAATTTTTCAATTTGACCAATGACGTTACCTCGTCCTTTAGCCAATTTATTCATTGAATTTTGAAATGTTTGTTGTGCTTTATCTAAACAGTTACCCAAATTTTCCATATCCTCAACAAAACCACGGACTTTATCATAAAGTTTACTTGCTCTATCGGCAATTAATTCGGCATTACGATTTTGATATTCAAATCGCCATAGATTATGAATAGTTCGCAGTGCTACTAAAAGCGTGGTTGGACTGACTATCATAATATTATTTTTTAGTGCCTCATTGATTAATGAGGGATCCTGATCTATGGCACATAAAAAAGCGGGTTCGACGGGAATAAACATCAGAATATAATCTAACGAATTAATGCCGATAAGTTTATGATAGTCTTTTTGGCTAAGTTGTTTAAGATGATTACGGACTGCTATCAAGTGGTCTGACATGGCTTTAGCTTTGATGACCTCATCTTCGCCATTAAAATAGCGCTCATAAGCAACAAGGGTGACTTTTGAATCAATCACAACATCACCACCTTGAGGTAAATGTACAATGACATCAGGCTGTAATCGTCGATTATCGTCATTGGTTAGATTTACTTGTGTTTCATATTCATAACCTAAACGTAATCCAGAATTATCCAAAATTTGACTGAGGATAAATTCACCCCAATTTCCTTGAGTTTTATTATTTCCTTTTAAGGCATTAGTAAGATTAATCGCTTCTTTAGTCATAAGCTCATTGAGTTGCTGCAAATTACGAATTTCGTGTGTCAGTGTATGACGCTCTTTCGCTTCTTGACCAAAACTATCTTGAACTTGTTTTTTAAAGCCTTCTAACTGCTCTTTAAGTGGTGACAATAAAAAATCTAAACTTTGTTTATTTTGTTGTTCAATTTTTTTACCACTGTGTTCAAATATGCGATTAGCTAAGTTTTCAAATTGGGTTGTAAGACGTTGCTCGCTTTGTTCAAGAATAGTTTGACGTTCATGCGCAGAATTAAGCGTTTCTTCTAAGCGAGTTTTCAGTTCGCTAATTTTCATATTTTGAGCAACGTGTTGTTGTCGATACTCATTAAGTTCATTTTCTAACTGCATGACTTGTTTGACAAGAGTCTGCAATTCCTCTTTTTTCTGTGACAATTGAATATCAAATAATTGTTTGAGATTATGGCTGGTAAATTGGTACTTAAAAACGATTATCAATAAAATTAAGGATACACAACAAAAAATAATTGCAATCCAATCAATTAATCCCAACGCAGCAAGCATAATTAAGCCCTTTCAAAAGTAAATGATACCACATCCGCTAAGCTTTGTGACTCAAGCGCTAGCATGATTAGGCGATCTAATCCTACCGCAACGCCTGCACAATCAGGCAATCCTGCTTCCATTGCTGCTAATAATTCAACATCAATATTTTGTTGTGGTAAGTTTAATTTGGTGCGATCCAGATTATTTTGTTCAAATCGTAGCTTTTGTTCTTGCGCATTTGTCAGTTCTTTAAATCCATTGGCAAGTTCTACACCTTTATAATAGAACTCAAAACGACTTGCAACACGATGATCTTCGGAACTGATAGTGGCTAATGCTGCTTGAGAAGCAGGAAAATTAAAGACAGCTATGGGTCTATCTTTCCCGATATGCGGTTCAACGCCTAAGGTAAACAAGCACTGTAATAATGAATCTCGATCATAATCTTCAGTTTTAATACCCATGTTGAGTTGATTTGCAGCAGTAATTAATGTTTGGTGATCTGCTTCGAGCGGGTCGATATTTAAATGACGTTGAAAAGCTTTTTGGTATGAAATTCTTTCAGCTGGCTCACAATCTAAGACGTATTGTAATAGATCGTCGACTTCGTTGATCATTTGCATCATATCAAATTGAATTCGATACCATTCAAGCATAGTAAACTCGGGATTGTGAATTCGACTCACTTCTTCATGATTACGAAAGGATTTACAGATTTGATAAATAGGACCACTGCCCGCAGCCAGTAAGCGTTTCATATGGTATTCAGGACTGGTAATGAGCGTCATTTTTTGTCCTTGAGATAGTTCAAATTCGCCTGGTTTATAAAAAGTGGTATCAAAGGAACTTAAATGCACATCCGTGACAGCATATTGGCTTAAAGTTGGAGTTTCAACTTCTAAAATACATCGGTCAGCAAAGAATTGTCTTACTTGAGAAACGATTTTTGCGCGCTTAAGAAGGTTAGTGATAGATGCAGAAGGTTGCCAAGTCATAAAAAAATCCATGAGGGTTGATAATTCATAAAAAAGAAATAGGGCTAAAGCCCTATAAATTACTATTGACGTTCATTTTGCCATAATTGGAACAAATTGTCGTATTTTTCTTGTTGCAGCCAAATATGGCGATGCAATTGAGAAAGGATGAAAGGATCTTCTAAAATTGCTAATTGTTGTTCTTTAGTAATTTTTTCAAGATCTGTGTGTAAATAGTGATGAACTAATTCGTCACGTACTAATTGATTTTTTTCATTCGCTAAATGACGTGAAGTAGATAATGCACATGCCAGCGCATTATAAACCGGATCTACAAGTGCCATAATAAAGCCATGTTGCACAAAAGCAGCCTCGGTTTGTTGTAAATAATCGTCTGTCAATGTGACGGCACGAGTTGGATGCGTTTCTTCAGGGGTTAAAAATAAACCTGCTTTTTGAGCTTTGATTCCCACACTAGAAAGACCCGAAACACGAATAACCAATGGAGAAATAGTTAACGGTATCAGGATTGCAATGTACCAATAGGTAAATTGCGGGTTGAGCCAAATTATTATCGCTAACCAAATAATGCCCAATATTGACAGTGGCCAGCAAAAATAGAATGACTCGCCCCATGTTAACGCGTCATCATTTCGTGAAGGGGATTTCCACTGGATTTTACTACCCAACCATGCTTTTACCACAAATTTACTATGAAATATCATGCGGATAGGGGCTAAAATCATCGACCATATCATTTCAATAAGGATAGATAAGGTTAATTTAAAAATTCCACCTACGTCTTTTGCTCTGGTTTTGGCAATGATAATACCGTAGCTAAAAAATTTTGGCGCAAATAATAATATTAACGTTGTCGATAATAGTCTTATTGCTAACTGTTCATCCCATTTAGGCCAAGTAGGATAAAATTGATTGGATTGGTAAAAATATTGTGGTTCTGAAATGTTAAATACCAATAATAATAATGTAGAAAAGATTAAAAAGACCAACCATAAAAGTGACGATATATAAGCCATACCACTGGTCAAAAACATAATGCGGTGGGTGAAGGTAATTCCACTTTTAAAGATTAATCTTAAATTGATTAGATTTCCCATACACCAGCGATTATCTCGTTTAAGATCTTCAATCATGTTGCCAGGAAGCTCTTCATAGCTACCATTAAGATTATAAGCAATCCAAACTCCATAACCAGCCCGTCGCATTAATGTCGCTTCGACAAGATCATGTGACAATATATGAAGAGGCCCTTTACGTTTTTGTAAAGGCGATAAAATACAGTGTTCAATAAAGGGTTTTAAACGAATCATCGCATTATGTCCCCAATATTGTGCTTCACCCAATTGCCAAAAGTGAGTACCTGAACAAAATATATCACTATATATTTGATTAGCGAATTGTTGAATACGCCCATAGAGTGTTTTCATTCTGACTGACTTCGGAGGGGATTGCAAAATACCTGCATTAGGTGTCATTTCCATCATGGCAATCATTTTTAAAATACAGTCGCCAGTCATAATACTGTCTGCATCAAGAATCATCATATATTCATATAAATGACCCCAACGACGACAAAAATCATCGATGTTACCACTTTTACGTTTTACGCGGCGTTTGCGGTGACGGTAAAAAATTTGACATCCGTTATCGGCTTTTTTAGCGTTGAAATCAGCCCAAGCTTTCAGTTCATTAACATAAAGATCGGGATCATTGGTATCACTTAAAATGTAAAAGTCACAACATGCGGCATGACCGGTTTCGACGAGTGATTGGTAAGTTGCTTCTAATCCGGCAAAAACACGTGCCACATCTTCATTACAAATTGGCATAACTAAAGCAGTGCGATGCGTATTGTCAATATGGGATGCAGGATCAGTTGGAATCGGTATGGTGAATCGATCTTTACCTATGACCGCTAAAATTAATCCCATAATACTTGTCCAAAAACCAATTGAGATCCAACAAAACAAGATAGCAAACAGGACTATTATAATTCCTTGAATAATATAGGGAATCACGTTATATATTGCCAGTTCAGGATTTAGCTGCCAATTAGCCATAAAATTAATTTTGTCCCAACTTTGATAGGGTAGCAAAGAAGATAAATAATTTGTGCCTAAATAAGTTTGAATGGCAATCAACAAAAACATGATCAAACGCCGAATTGTGGCAATAAAACTTCTATTTGGCTTGGATTTTGCTTTGAAAGGTTTATTCCAAATTTGAGGTTGGATTGCTACACGCTCAATGTCTGGATAGGTAGGTTGTTGCTTTCTGTCATCATTAAAATCACGAGTATCACTAATTTGATGCAAGCGATACTTCAAAAATGCCACATCATCAGAAGGCATTTCCTGTTGATTTGATTTCTGACACCAGTTATCGGCGTCAGAAAGATGTGAAAAGTAATCATTTTTCATAGGATTATCACTATTGTGCAGGGTATTGACCACTCCATGTTTCGGATAAAATTTCGTTAGTTTTCTCAGAAGCTAATTGAATACGAATATCAGTGGCTTTTTTGTTATCTTCAACATTAAACCTTACAATGACACGCCATCCTTTAGTGACTGAATTATATTGTGAGTCTGTGCTAACAATCGATCCATTGGTGATACTTGAAATCACCTTAACAGGTATTTTATTGGATAATTGAGGTCCTGCAAAATCAATGACGTAAGCATTAGAACCATCAAGTTTACGAATTAGATTTGCCTGTTTGATATCGCCTAGCGATAAACGCGTACTAACTGCTCTGGCAACATTACTTGGATAACGTTGCTGATCATTTAACGTATAGTGTAATCGATAGCTAATATCAAGAACATCACCAGCATTGTACTGTTTTTTCGGAACCCAGAACGTTACGATATTATCGTTAGTTTCATCGGCGGTCGGTATTTCAACGAGTTCCACACGACCTTTTTGCCAATCGCCAAGAATTTCTGTCCAAACACTTGGTCTTTGCTCATAATGGTCGTCAAGGTCTTGGTAATCTTGAAAACCATTATCACGTTGAATCAAGCCAAATTGTTTAGGGTTTTCCAAGCTATAAGATGAAAACGACAGACGCTTAGGATTGTTTAACGGACGCCAAATCCATTCATTATTGTTGGTTAAAATGGATAACCCATTGGAATCATGCATAGCAGGGCGATAATTCAAAATTGGCGAAGGTTGATTTGGCCCGTATAAAAACATACTGGTTAAGGGTGCAACACCAAGTTTTTTTACTGATGTACGGAAGAAAACTTTAGCTTCAACCGTGACAGTGGTATCAACACTTGGGATTAACGTTATTTTGTATGCACCTGTTACACTAGATGAATCAAGAAGCGCATAAATCACTAAATGTTTCTGATTCGGTTCGGGTCTTTCTATCCAAAATTCTTTAAAACGTGGAAACTCTTCTCCCGATATTTCACCTGTATCGATAGCAAGCCCTCTCGCTGAAAGACCATAGATTTGGTTTTTACCTATTGCCCGAAAGTAACTACCACCGAGTGCAGTAAAAACTTCATCATCGGTTTTGGTTGGCGAATTGATAGGATAATGTACTTTAAATCCCGCAAAGCCTAAATTTTTAGTATCTAATTTATCTAAGTGAATCTGACTAAGATCAAAATAACTAGGATCATATTTTATTTCTTGAGCGTGATTATTGACGACCTCATTAATCTTAACGGGGGTATCGAAATACATGCCTTCATGATAAAACTCAAGTTTAAAACGAGTATCTTCATCATTCCAATAAGCTTTTTGATGATTAAATTGAATTTTCTGATAATCTGCAAATTGTAATGATGCAAGTTCACTCGGGATATTTTTGGATGGTTGCTGATAAGCTTTTTTTGACAAGTCTTTAGCTTTGTTTATCACATCCTCATACGAAAATGCCCAAGAAGAAAAGCTAATTAACGAAACAGCACACACGCAAAAAATTTTGCATGTGACTGTTTTATAAAATTGGCTGTTTGGCAATAAATTGTGCATAAAATACTCACATTGGGTTTATCTAAATATATTGAAATAATTAATAATATTATCTTTTGGATTGCCTAAACAATTTTCAACATAATCGTTTTTCATTTCTAAAATAATGCTTGGGTTTTGGTCAATCAAAAAGTGAGCATAATTATCTTTATTGATTTTAAAATAGAGTGCTGACATATCTTGCTCAGACATTTTAAATAAGGGTTGATAGTAGTTGGCAATCTTGGTTGTATCTTTTGTATAAATTGCCGAGACAAAATCAGCAGAAAGATCACAATAATTTTTGATATTGCTGCGAGATGCCTTGATTTTATTCAGTTCAATTTGACGCTCAGCTTCGTTTTCTTCAGTTATTTTTTTGAGTTGCAGATCAGATTTCAGCTTATAATATTCAGTCAAATAAAAATTTAAAACACAAAAGGCTGAATTATTATCATTTTTACACGTTAGCAATCCTCGCTTAATAACATAGTTATTAAAATTTTTGTTGCCAATTAATTGAGCTAGTTGATTTTTTGCATTAACAACATAGGGATTGTTATATTCAGTTTTATTTTGTAAAGCCAATAATTGATCTGTTTCAGTATTCCCTTCAGCTTTTTTCTGTGACAAATCAGATCGAAGTGCGCAACTTGAAACAAGAATAGCAACAATGGCACATGTTAAAATATTACTTATTTTCATATATAAAATTCCATGAACTTATTCTTGAGTTATAATTCAATAGGATGCTATATAGCTATTATTAAAAAAATTATATACTTTTTTTTATAATAACACTTTATAACGACGTATTTTTTTGTAAAAAATGTGATAGAACTTACAACTTTATCATTAGTGGTGACAGATCTTCTGAATATTAACTGTTAATTGCGTATTTGTTACAGGTGAAAATTTTGCTTTCGCTTTCAAAAAAGCAATCAGTTCAGATGCATTCATATCTGTTTTAGAGCAAGTATGAAATTTAGCATGTTTTCCAAATCGTTGTTCAATAGCTGCCAGTAGAGATAATTCTGTGTAGCTATTCCCTTCCATCATTTGTAAAACTTCATGACCATGAATTGATACCATAAATCCCTCTTGATGTTACCGATTAATGCTATAACAACGACACTTTTATAACCCATTTATCTTATAAAAGCAATGTTTTAACAAGGTTGGGAAAGATATCAGATCTTATCACGAAACAAAAGGATTTAATCGTTAAGATATTGTCAATATATGATGCCTTGATGCTAAATAATTACAGCATTAGGTAAAGATTAATTATCATTAATCTGCAAGGCATCATATTTTTAATTATTCATTAATATTTGTTAATTTAACGATAATTGATTGATTTTCATTTTTTACTTGAAATATAGAAACAGGGATAATATCAGTGAGTTTATAACCGATGTTATCGTTTATTTTAATCACGCCTTCATCGGGTAATGAAACGATTTCTTCTCTTACAGAATGTAGCATGGATAAAGGTAAAAAAGCATAAGCACCAATATCGGTAAGACGAACTCTGGCACCGCCACGATTGATATCCACAATTTCAGCTGTGTATGTTTGACCAATTTTATCTGATAAGTATTGAGCAAATAGATTTTCGGCCATATCTCGTTCTGCCAATCTTAACATTTTTCGCCGTTCATTCATGGTTTTGAGTTGATTTGTATCCGGTGGTGTTAACGCTTCCTGGCGCATATAAGCTTTCAATAAACGATGATTAACCATATCGCCATATTTACGAATTGGTGATGTCCAAGTTGCATAAGCGTCAAATCCCAATCCAAAATGAGGTTGAGGTTCAATTGAAAAATCAGCCGGACTTTGGAATTTTCGTAATCGCATGGCTAAAAACGGATCAATATCAATGATGCGACGAAGTTTTATATAACCTGCAAACGAAGTTAGTGACGTTTTATCAAACTCAGTTATCCCGTTGTCGGCTAGAATTTTTAATATTTGATCCAGATATTTGGTGTCAAAACCGGTGTGAATATTATAAATACCAAAACCAATTTTTTCATTTAACATCGTGGTTAATGCTTGGTTTGCAATCACCATGACTTCTTCAACAATTTGATTAGCGATGCGACGCGGTTCTTTTATAATAGCTTCAACTTGGCGATTTTCATCAAGTACGAAACGGTAGTCGGTTACATCCTTAAAAACAAGTGCATTTTCTTGTCGCCAATTTATTCTGACCTTAGCTAAATTGGCTAAAATATTAAGTTGTTCGGGTAAAGATGAATGACTTGAAGATAATTGCTCATTGTTTTCCAAGAAGTCAGAAACATTGTGATAAGCAAGTTTGGCTTTCGATTCTATCCAAGCAGAGGTAAAACTGATGCTATCAAATAAGATATTCCCTGATGAATCAAGTTTTAGCTTGCAGACCATTGCCGGGCGTTTTACATTCGCTTGCAAAGAACATAAATCATCGGCTAACTCTTTAGGTAACATTGGGATATTGAAATCGGGAAGGTAGGTCGTAAAATTCCTCATTTTTGCAATATTATCAATATCACTATCTTTCAAGACAAATGCTGTGGGATCGGCAATGGCGACATGAAGATTAAAATTACCTTGTTCATCCATATTAACCGAAATCGCATCATCCATATCTTGAGTGTTTTCACTATCTATGGTAAAAAAACAGATGTCAGTTAAATCTTGACGATTTTCAAGCTCTTTTTCAATAATCGATAAAGTATCAGCTTGCGGTACTGTTGTTTCTAAATTATAACGTGCTAGTGTTTTAAGCCATAATTTGTATTTTGAATCATCTTCAACGATGAAGTCGGTAATGGCTGCAACAAATTTTTTTTTGTCTGCGTTCAAAGGATGTGAAATTAGTGTTGCAACGACCCAGTCATTTTCTTTCAATTTTTGTGGAAGTTGACTATTTACTTTGCAGGGGATCGAAAAACTACTAGGCATGTTTTCTGGATAGATAACCATTGAACGGTCATGGAAACCTATTCTTCCAATAAATGATTCTAATGCGCTTTCAAGTAATACTTCAGGTTCAAAAGATTCTTTATCGTTGTTTTTGACAACGATTCCAGAAACTTTGTCGCCATGACAAACGGTTTTCATTTTAGCCATTGGTATAAAATAACTGGTTTTGTTATCAACGTCTAAAAAACCGAATCCCTTCTCATGGGCTCGGACTGTGCCTTCAATGCGTGGCGTTTGTTGATGAAGCTCTTGCTTTAATTGTGCGAGTAATGGGTTATTTTGAAACATATGACTTAATATATAATGAAAATAAGTGCTGAATTCTAACACATTTATAGCTTATATTGTTACAGAATTAATCACTAAATTATTATCAACTATTGGAATAAATTTTAAACATAAATATTAGAGTGGAAATATGAAACTAAACTATAAAATTCAGGGCGAAGGACAGCCTATTTTATTTTTGCATGGTATGTTTGGTAGCTTGGATAATTTGAATATGTTAGCAAAAGATTTTGCTCCGCATTATCAAACTATTCAGGTCGATCTGCGTAATCACGGACTTTCGCCGTGGTCAGATGAAATGAATTATGACGCTATGGCTAATGATGTTGCTGAGCTTTGTCATGAATTACAATTGAAAAATCTTATAATTGTCGGCCATTCAATGGGTGGAAAAGTGGCAATGCAATTAATTCGAATTGTGCCTGAAATTATACAGAAAGTTGTCGTCATGGATATTGCACCCGTTAAATATTTACAGTCGCCTAATTTTGATATTATTCAATCATTAGAAAAGTGTTGTTCACAGCACATTACTGATAAAAAACAGATTATGCATATTATGGAGCAACAAGGTGTGAATACAGCGACTATCTATTTTTTATTAAAATCATTTAAAAACGATCACTGGCTATTTAATGCTAACATTATTGTTAAAAATTATTCTGATTTAAGTGATTGGCAAGCAGACGCGCCCAGTATGAAACCCATTTTATTTATTCGTGGTGGGAATTCAACATACATAGCTGATCAATATTTGGATACACTGTTTTCGCAATTTCCACAGGCTAAAATTGTAACTATTGAAGGAGCCGGTCACAATGTTCATGCTGAAAAAACGGCTCAAGTGTTAACGGCATTGCATGAGTTTATCGAAAATAATATTTAATTGTTATTGGCAAAATAATCGTTGTTGCTCACTTTTATCATAATTAGGTATAGTAACGGTTATGATTACCAGTATACATTGATTATTATAGGTTTTATTTTGTACGAGGTATGTCCAATGTGTTGGAATAATATGTTGGGCAATATCAGGATAGCTATCGAGTAATTGGAAGATAACCTGATCAGCATGTAGTTTGTTGGTAATGTAATGGCGTTGATGAAATAAGGCTTTTTCCATCTGCATAAAACTAAAAAGAATGATTGAAAATAGTAGTGAGGCGATCAATACTTCAATCAAACTAAAACCGCCAGCATGTTTATTCACAATCATGACTTCTTTTCTCTGGGCAATAATCAAGCCACTGTCCTTTATGAACGATGAGTTTGCCATTGTCTAAATGCGCTAAAGTATAAAGAAAAAATCCATTAGCTTCTCCTCGTACTAAAATGGCATTATCGTGACTCAAATTCGATTGTTTAATACAAACTTTTAATTGTAAATTTAGCTCATGTTGGCATTGCCAATGGGGTTTAGGGCGCTGCCAACGTTGGGTTATTGCCCAACTTAATGATGAACTGGCGGTATTAAATTGTTGATAGTATCGTCTTTCTGTCATGGCAATTTTTTGCCATGATGCAACTAAAATATGAAATCCGAACAATAAAGATAAGCCTATTATCATTAAAATAATCACCATAACAATAGCACTAAACCCCGATTGGTTAACAAAACGATTACCTGTTTTCATTTTTGATTATCTTGGTAAGGTGATACTGAATATGAGCATGTTTTTTTAATTCAGCAGTTAACTTTATTTCAATTGTCTGACTGCGTTGCTTGATACTAAATTGTGTGACGTTCACATCATTTGGATCAAACAGGCGTTGCCAATTCAAACCATCACATTTTGTGGCTGCGTGTTTGTATTCAAGATTATTTTGGTGATAGCGAAAAGTAAAGACATCAAAATAAGTAGAATATAAAGAGTTGCGACTCCCATTATCACCTAATCCACTGTCATAACGAATAACAATACAATCTTGTCGATCATTAATTTCAATGGGTTTAAATTTTATTTCTGTAGAAATATGATGCGTAAACCCAGCACGCTTAATATCTTTAGATAAGCCAGCCAGTGCTTGATGAACTGTTTGTTGTAAATGTGATTTTAAATAATCATCACTTAGCCGCATTTGGAGTTGTTGATAACATTGACTTGTGCCAATCAAAATTAAACTTGCTATCATTAAACAGATTAATACTTCAAATAGCGAAAATCCTGATTGTTTTAACATGGAGGCATACCGGATAGATAACCTTGCTCATAACAAAAGCGAACCCTTCCTCGAAATGAGATAAAAATTTTTGTTTCGCCTATCTGATTATGAAGTTTTAAAGAAGCTGTTTGTGCCATGTTTCTTCGTCCCCAAAAGGAAATGATTTTTTTATTGGTTAAACCGCTTATTTCCACCGAATTGTTGGGTTTAATATATCGTAATTCACCCTCCATACAGGAATTGGGTTTATCGCCTTTACTGGCAACTAAACACCAAGGCGAGGAAAAAAGATAGAAATGATAAGTATGATTATAAGTGTATGCGTTAATTTGCACTTCGTTAAAAAAATGCGTTAATTGTTTAGTGGTGGTAAGTAATTCTTCTTTAAATTGTAACGTTTTCCATTGTGTTACACCAATGGAAGCAAATATGGCACAAATGCCCACAACAACGATCAACTCTAATAAAGAAAATCCTGAATTTTGCATCATACATATTGGTTAAATTAGCGATATGATGATAGTAAATAATGACATTCAAATAATGATTTTTTATTGTCAAAATTGGAACACATTTCACAAATTAATGTCCTTTTTATTAAACAGTATTAAGATGATATGACAAACCGCTTAAAAAGTGCCAGATATTATATTATACTGTCAATCCTGATTAAATTTGCCAACGGACTTAAAAGTTAAAGGAAACAAGAGATGCAACAATTACAAACTATTATTGACGCCGCATTTGAACGTCGTGCGGAAATCACACCATCAAATGCAGATGCTGTTACACGTGATGCAATTAATCAATGTATTCATCTATTAGATAGCGGAAAAATGCGTGTCGCTGAAAAAATTAATGGTGAGTGGGTCACCCATCAATGGTTGAAAAAAGCTGTATTGCTCTCGTTTCGTATTAACGAAAATCAGTTGATCAATGCTGGTCCAACTAATTATTACGATAAAGTGCCGTTAAAATTTGCTGACTATGATGAAGCTAGATTTGCGCAAGAGGGTTTTCGTGTTGTTCCGTCTGCCATTGCGCGTAAAGGGGCTTATGTCGCTCGTAACACCGTATTAATGCCATCTTATGTTAATATTGGTGCTTATGTTGATGAAGGAACAATGGTTGATACATGGGTTACAGTTGGTTCATGTGCCCAAATTGGTAAAAATGTTCATTTGTCTGGTGGTGTAGGTATTGGTGGAGTCTTAGAGCCATTACAAGCAAATCCAACGATTATTGAAGATAACTGCTTTATCGGTGCCCGTAGTGAAATTGTAGAAGGCGTGGTAGTTGAAGAGGGTTCGGTTATTTCAATGGGCGTATTTATTGGGCAAAGTACCAAAATTTATGATCGTGCAACCGGTGAAGTTCATTATGGTCGTGTGCCTGCAGGTTCTGTTGTTGTTTCCGGTAACTTACCAACTAAAGATGGTAAATATAGCCTTTATTGTGCCGTTATTGTTAAGAAAGTGGATGCCAAAACTTTAGGAAAAGTGGGTATCAATGAGTTACTTCGCACTATCGATTAATTTTTTAATCACACTTAAAAATGCCACTAACTAAGTGGCATATATCTTTGTATTTTTCTTAGAATTCTATTTATATTTTTAATCTTTTGAAGAGGAGAGTTTATGCCTTCTTTCGATATCGTATCAGAAATCCAAATGCCAGAAGTGAAAAATGGCGTCGAGAACGCGTCACGTGAATTGACCACACGCTGGGATTTTAAAAATGTTGAAGCTTCGTTTGAATTGAACGAAAAAAACGAGACAATTAAAGCCACCAGTCAATCTGAGTTTCAAGTTCAGCAACTTCTTGATATCTTACGAGATAAATTGGCTAAACGTGGTATTGATGGCGGTGCTTTAGACATTCCTGAAGAATTGGAGCATAGCGGTAAACTTTACAGTATCACTGTCAAACTGAAGCAAGGTATTGATAAAGAGTTAGCTAAAAAAATAGTGAAATTAATTAAAGATAGTAAAATTAAAGTTCAAGCTCAAGTTCAAGGTGATCAAGTTCGTGTAACTGGTAAGTCTCGTGATGATTTACAAGCGACAATGGCTTTAGTCAAGAATGGTGAATTAGGACAACCTTTTCAATTTACCAATTTTCGAGACTAAACAACGCTTAAATTTGCCGATAATGTTGTCGGCAAGTTTGCTTATTGAATATCCGGTCTTCATTTTAGCATAATCCTCATTTTTTCTTATTATTACTAAAAAATTTCACCATACTATCATAAAGTTGATTTTCACAAATTTAGTAAAGATTGAGATTTTTTTTAGCGATTCAGCTATTCTATTCTTATTTTAATCCTCACAACGACAGTGACAGCGAACCTAATGATGAAAAAATTAATCTTATTGTTATTCATGTGTCTCTTCTCTTCTTCTATTCTTGCGCAAAATGAAAATAGCGAGGATAAAAAAGCCTTTATTGATGCGCTATTATCAAAAATGACCATTGAACAGAAGGTTGGACAATTGCGTTTAATCAGTGTGGGCGGAGAACTCACACTCGATAAAGTCTTAGATCAAATTGAAGCTGGCGAAATTGGGGGGATATTTAATACTGTTGTCGAGCCTGACTTGTCACGAATGCAAGATCGTGCTTTAAATTCACCTAACAAGATCCCGTTATTATTAGGATTTGACATTGTGCATGGTCATCGCACTGTGTTTCCAATCAATTTAGGTATTGCCTCTACTTGGGATCGCCAAGCAATGGCTCTTGTCGCACAAGTTTCCGCTGATGAAGCTACTTCTGATGGACTTAATATTACTTGGGCTCCCATGGTTGATATTACCCGAGACCCACGATGGGGTAGAGTTTCTGAAGGTTTTGGTGAAGATCCTTATCTTACTTCAGAAGCTGGGCGGATTTTTGTTGAAAAAATGCAAAAGCCGTCTTTGGCGGAAAAAAATTCGTTGGTGACAACCGTTAAACACTTTGCGCTTTATGGTGCGGTTGAAGGTGGGCGAGAATACAATAGTACCGATATGAGTGAACGAAAAATGTTTCAAGAATATCTGGTTCCCTACAAAGCGGCAATAGATGCAGGAAGCCAAGCTATTATGGTATCGCTGGTTACGGTAAATGGTGTTCCGGCTACCGCAAATCATTGGCTTTTGACCGATGTGCTACGTCATCAATGGCATTTTAATGGCGTAGTCATTAGCGATCATGGTGCAATTCGGGAACTAATTAATCATGGTGTTGCCAGTGATGCCAAAGATGCTGTTCGCATTGCAATTAAAGCCGGTATTGATGTTAGTATGAATGATGAATATTTCCTTCAATTTATCCCCCAACTGGTCAAAGAAGGGGCATTGAGTGAAGATGATATTAACAATGCATGTCGACACGTGTTGTCGCTTAAATATGATATGGGATTGTTTCGTCACCCTCATCGTAATTTAGATCCAAACTTAGACATTGAAACGATGTTTGCTGATAATCGATTACATCGAAAAGAAGCCAGAGAAGTGGCACGACGCAGTATTGTATTATTAAAAAATGATAATAAGGTTTTACCTTTATCTAAAGATCAAAAAATTGCGGTTATTGGTCCACTAGCAGACTCCAAACGCGATATATTAGGGAGTTGGTCGGGGGCAGGTCGAGCTAATTTAGCCGTGACTCCCTTGGAAGGCATTAATCACGCAATAAACAACCCCAAAAATGTCAGTTATGCATTGGGTGCTAATCTTTCGGATGATCCCGCACTATTTAAATTCTTAAATCTTTACGAAGTTACGGCAAAATTTGATGACAGACCTGTTGAAAAGATGATTAGTGAAGCGGTCGAATTAGCGAAAAATGCAGATGTTGTTGTCGCTTTCGTTGGTGAAGCGCAAGGAATGGCACATGAGTCGTCAAGTCGAACAGATATTTCCCTTCCTGAAAGTCAAAAAAGATTACTTCGAGCACTTAAAGCAACCGGTAAACCCCTTGTTATTGCTTTAATGAATGGTCGCCCGTTAACATTAGTCGATGAATTTCAACAAGCCGATGCGATGCTTGAAACATGGTTTTTAGGTACAGAAGGCGGTAATGCCATTGCTGATGTATTGTTTGGCGATTATAATCCGTCTGGAAAATTACCTATGTCATTTCCACGCAATGTTGGACAGATACCTGTCTATTACAGTCATTTAAACACAGGTCGCCCACACGGAACGGAGAATATGGGGAAATACACGACATCTTATTTGGACAGTCCTAATGAACCTTTGTTCCCATTTGGCTATGGACTAAGTTATACTGATTTCAACATCACTTTTTCTCTTTCAGCGACAGAAATGCAACAAAATGGTCAAATTATTGTGACAGCAATAGTTGAAAATACAGGAAACAGGGAAGGTACTCAAACCGTTCAACTTTACTTACAAGATGTGACTGCTTCGGTAAGTAGACCCGTTAAAGAACTAAAAGGCTTTGAGAGCATTACATTGAAAGCACATGAAAAAGGAGAAGTGCACTTTATTATTAAGCCTGAAATGTTAAAATTTTGGAATGACAAAATGCAATATGTGGCAGAGCCAGGTAAATTTAATGTGTTTATTGGCTCGGATTCAACTACACAAAACAAACAAACTTTTACTTTATTGAATAACTAAACTTTTTTATCCCATTAACATTCGTTAGTGGGATAGGCTTAATAGATTTAAATTATGCTTGAATTCGATCTAATTTTACAACTTTTACAACAGATGTGTGTTTATTTGGTTATTGCCTATTTACTAAGTAAAACCCCAATTGTTATTCCGCTCATGCAAGTCACAGTGCATTTACCGCACAAATTAGTTTGCTATTTTATCTTCTCACTGTTTTGTATTATGGGGAGCTATTTTGGACTTCACATTGAAGATACTATTGCAAATACCCGTGCTATCGGGGCGATCTTAGGTGGTCTTCTTGGTGGTCCTATGGTTGGTTTTTTAGTCGGTGTGACAGGGGGAATTCACCGCTATACATTGGGGGGAATAACGGCTGAAAGTTGTATGTTATCGACTATATTAATTGGGCTAATCAGTGGATTATTGCATTACGCGTTAATGAAAAAAGGTCGGGTTGATCTTATTTATAATCCTTTGTTAGTCGGCGTGCTGGGTTTATTGGTCGAATCGCTTGAAATGATTTTAGTATTATTAATTTCACGCCCTTTTGATACTGTTTTACATGCGGTAAAAAGTATTGCAGCGCCCATGATTATCGCCAATAGTATTGGTTCAGCGATGTTTATGCGAATTTTATTGGATCGACGAGCTATTTTCGAACGCTATACCTCGGCTTTTTCGGCAAAAGCATTACAAATTGCAGTGAGCACTGAGGGGCTGTTACGTGATGGTTTCAATCAAGAAAATAGTACAAAAGTGGCAGAAATTATTTATCAAGAATTGGATATTGGTGCGGTTTCCATTACAGACAGAGAAAAAATCTTGGCTTTTATTGGAATTGGAGATGATCACCATTTACCGGGTACACTGATCACGTCAAATAGTACTTTAGAAGCTATTGAAAAAAATGAAGTACAATATCTGGATGGCGCACATTTACCGTATCAATGTTCAATTAATAAAAATTGCCGTCTTGGATCAACGCTGGTAATTCCACTGCGAGGTGAAAATAATACTGTCGTTGGTACGATTAAATTATATGAGGCAAAAAATACTTTATTTAGTTCAATCAATCGAACATTAGGGGAAGGGATAGCCAGTTTATTATCGGCACAAATACTAGCGGGTCAAAATGAGCATTACAAACAATTATTGTCTAAAACCGAAATTAAGTTATTACACGCTCAAGTTAATCCACATTTCTTATTTAATGCCTTAAATACGCTAGTCGCGGTTATTCGGCGTGATAAAGTGCAAGCGTCTGAGCTGGTGCAAAATCTATCAACTTTTTTTCGAAAAAATCTAAAAAGAACGGACGAAATAGTTACGCTCAAAGATGAAATAGAGCATGTTAATGCTTATTTACAAATTGAAAAAATGCGTTTTATGGATCAACTCACGCTTGATATTCATATCCCAGCAGATTTAGAAAATGCTCGTCTTCCTGCATTTTCATTGCAACCAATCGTTGAAAATGCCATAAAACATGGTACTTCCCAATTGATTGGTGAAGGAAAAGTGAGTATAAATGCTTATACAAAAGATTTAACATTGTATTTAGAAGTCATCGATAATGCGGGTAATTATCGAGAAAATAAAAAAGATATGAAAGGATTAGGACTAAATTTAGTCGATAAAAGAATTCATATTCGTTATGGTGAAAGATATGGTTTAGCAATTTTTTGTCAACCTGACGAATATACGAAAGTGATATTATCACTACCATTGCAAGAGGATGTAATTAGTTAATGTTAAATGTTATTATTGTGGATGATGAACTCCCTGCACGTGAAAATTTACGTTGTTTGCTCGAAAAAGATCCCGATGTTGCTATTATTGCTGAGTGTCATAATGCAATGGAAGCAATCAGTAAAATACACCGCCTACAACCTGACGTGGTATTTTTAGATATACATATGCCCAAAATAAATGGGTTTGAAATGTTATCGATGCTTGATCCCCAGACGATGCCTAGCATTGTCTTTTTAACTGCATACAGTGAATTTGCCGTTAAAGCTTTTGAAGAACAAGCCTTTGATTATTTACTTAAACCGGTAGAACAAGACCGTCTCAATAAAACACTATGCCGTTTACATCAACATCAATTACCTAATAATGTAAAGCATTTAGATATGGTTAATCAAAATTTAGATTATATCCCTTGTGTTGGTCATAACCGTATCTATTTATTAAATTTAGATGATGTATTTTATATCGCTTCCAAAATAAGTGGTATCTATGTATTTAATCAAAATAATGATGAATATTTTACTGAGTTAACTTTAAAGACATTAGAAGATAAAACCCCTCTTATTCGATGTCACAGACAATACTTAGTTAATTTAAAAAAACTCAAAGAGATTCGCTTTAATGAATCAACGGGCGTAAGTATTATTTTAAATAACGATATTTCAGTCCCTGTTAGTCGTCGATATCTAAAATCACTCAAAGAAATGTTAGGATTATGATTTCAATTATCGATTTATGTAAATTTTATTAAACCGCTCATTGACTGATTTTAACCACTCATTGTTGCCATTCAACCTATGGCTTAAATAGCGATACCATTCTTATCAACAAAAATTTACTATAAGCTTGATATATAAGTCACAAAGGTATACTCAAAACCATAAAATAGGTAAGGAATAGTGGAAGATAATAAAAAATTGTTTTTTATTTATCCAAACACCAAGCCAAATAGCATTTTAATGGTGTTAAGTATCGTTTTTATAATCTTAAAACCCAAAAAGAGAATCATTATGAATAATAAAATATTAAAGCATATTCCTTGGGTCATTCTTGCTTTTGTTGGTGCATGCTGTCTAGCAGTTGTTGCATTACGGCGAGGTGAACACATCAGTGCATTATGGATTGTTGCTGCTGCTGTATCTGTATATTTAGTTGCTTATCGATATTATAGCCTTTATATCGCTAATAAGGTTATGCGATTAGATCCTACTCGAGCAACGCCTGCTGTCATTAATAACGACGGACTAAATTATGTTCCAACCAATAAATATGTTTTATTTGGTCACCATTTTGCTGCTATAGCTGGTGCAGGTCCACTAGTTGGTCCCGTTCTTGCTGCACAAGTTGGTTATTTGCCTGGTACACTTTGGCTACTTGCTGGTGTTGTTTTTGCTGGCGCCGTACAAGATTTTATGGTGCTTTTCCTTTCATCTCGCCGTAATGGTTCTTCACTGGGTGAAATGATTAAAAGCGAGATGGGGCCAATTCCTGGTGCTATTGCCTTATTTGGTTGCTTTTTGATTATGCTTATCATTTTAGCGGTTTTAGCGTTAATTGTTGTGAAAGCATTAGCAGAAAGTCCTTGGGGTGTTTTCACGGTGTGTTCAACCGTACCCATTGCGCTGTTTATGGGTATCTATATGCGATTTTTAAGACCCGGTCGAGTTCTTGAAATCTCAGTCATTGGTATTGTTTTACTTATATTATCCATTTGGTTTGGGGGCGTTATTGCTCACGATCCTTACTGGGGACCAGCGTTAACATTTAAAGACACAACGATCACTTATGTGCTAGTCGGTTATGCCTTTATCTCTGCGATGTTACCTGTATGGTTAATATTGGCACCACGTGATTATTTAGCGACGTTTCTGAAAATTGGCGTCATTGTTGGTTTAGCAATAGGAATAGTCATATTAAATCCTGATTTAAAAATGCCAGATGTAACACAATATGTTGATGGGACTGGTCCTGTTTGGAAGGGATCATTATTTCCATTCTTATTTATTACGATAGCTTGTGGTGCGGTTTCTGGATTCCATGCGCTTATTTCTTCTGGTACCACGCCTAAATTATTAGCTAACGAAAAAGACGCACGCTTTATCGGATATGGTGCAATGTTAATGGAGTCATTTGTCGCCATAATGGCGTTAGTAGCAGCTTCAATTATTGAGCCTGGTCTCTATTTTGCGATGAATACTCCACCAGCAGGATTAGGGATTACAATGCCTGATTTGCATAAATTGGGGACTGATGATGCACCAATGATAATGGCGCAATTAAAAGATGTCACCGTTCATGCAGCTGCGACAGTGAGTTCATGGGGCTTTGTGATCTCTCCTGAACAAATCCTACAAACCGCCAAAGACATAGGTGAACCGTCCGTCTTGAATCGTGCAGGTGGTGCACCAACGCTAGCGGTAGGGATTGCTTATGTATTCAACCAAATATTACCAGGAGCGAATATGGGCTTTTGGTATCATTTCGGTATTTTGTTTGAAGCCCTATTTATTTTAACGGCGCTTGATGCAGGAACACGTTCAGGTCGATTTATGTTACAAGATTTATTAGGTAATTTTGTACCGTTCTTGAAAAAAACAGACTCACTTATCGCCGGCTTTATTGGTACGCTGGGGTGTGTAGGATTATGGGGATATCTCCTCTATCAAGGCGTTGTTGACCCATTAGGTGGTGTGAAGAGTTTATGGCCACTATTCGGTATATCTAATCAAATGTTAGCTGCTGTCGCGCTGATTTTAGCAACAGTCGTATTGATTAAAATGAAACGTGCGCAATACATTTGGGTCACAATCATTCCGGCAATTTGGTTGTTAATCTGTACAACATGGGCATTAGGTCTAAAATTATTCAGTGATAATCCGCAATTAGAAGGCTTCTTCTATTTAGCTAATGAATATAAACGTCAAATTGCTGAAGGTAGTAAAGAGTTAACTGCTCAACAAATTGATAATATGCATCATATTATTATCAATAATTATACTAATGCAGGATTAAGTATTTTATTCTTACTTGTGGTATACACGATTATCTTCTTTGGTATTAAAACCGCGCTTAAAGTTCGCAACAATAAACAAAGAACAGATAAAGAAACCGCTTATGTTCCTATACCAGAAGGTGGTGTTAAAACTTCTATGTCACATTAAGTGGTCTGGAGCGAGATGTCATAGTGATATTGCCTCTCGATAGTAAACTCCAATTATTTTAGTTAAAGCCCAACAATGAGACATTGTTGGGCTTTTCTATTTTGACTATAAAAAATGCTTACACTATTCTAAATAAAACTCATTAAATTAAAAAATTTAGCGTTGTCGGCATAACTCTCTATATGTCATTACCAGTGTGATAGCATATCGCATCGATAAGTCAAAGGAAGGTGAACAATTTATCGTCACTGTTATGACAAATATTTGCGGTTTATTAACTAAAAAAATTAGCCAATAATGATTATTGGCTAATAGGATAAATGAATGTTAAGATTAATAGTATCGAATCAATGATACTGCTTTGTTACACAATAAAGAATGCATAAATTTTGGTGCATTTTGGGTATCATCTTTCCATATATAAATCTTATTTTCTTTACAAATTTCAATCATCTTCTCAATGTTATTTTTCTGATATTTGTTTTTCAAATATGATATGAAAACATTTTAAATGATAGGTTCAACACTTAAAATTATTCCATCGACAGAAGTAACAATAACGGATTGACCTACTGGTAAATCTTGATTACATCTAGCTGACCATGTGCCATCTTTAATTTTAACTCGACCAGAACCATTGACAATTGCATCAGTGACGACTGTTTTAATACCAATTAAGTCATGTTGAGGTTGATTAATTTGGTTTTTACTTGAACGATGTTTTCCTTTGCTTTTAAGCCAAACATACCAGAGATAAACAGAAACGATCGTAAAAATTGAAAATAAGAACCATAAAGTTGGCCAAGATAATGGAATTACCCAAGCTATTATTCCCACACAAATGGCAGAAATTCCACACCAAAGTGCATATCCACCTATACCTAATAATTCGGCAATCAGAGAAATAACGCCTAAGGCAATGAAAATCCAATGAGGAGAGTTATAAATAACTGTAAAAAAATCAGCCATTATTTTTTACCTTTCATTTTATAAAGATTAAAGCAATGCCTCTATTTTAGCATAGTGTAAATTCGCTAAATTAGAGGCATTAATATTAAACAAATTATTTTGAATTAGTTTTTGATTCTTTGATTAATTCAGCAATACCGCCAATACTACCCATTAGATTTGAAGCATCCAACGGCATCATTATCACTTTGCTATTTTTAGCAGAACCAATTTCTTGAAGTGCTTCGGTATATTTTTGCGCAACAAAATAATTAATTGCATTGATATTACCGGCGGCAATAGCTTCAGAAACCATTTGAGTTGCTTTTGCTTCGGCTTCAGCAGCACGTTCACGCGCTTCAGCTTGTAAGAATGCGGCTTGTTTTTCACCCTCAGCTTTCAAAATTTCAGATTGTTTTTCACCTTCTGAACGTAAAATTGCTGCTTGGCGAATACCTTCTGCTTCAAGAATTTCAGCACGCTTATTACGTTCTGCTTTCATTTGAGCATTCATAGCTGCAATTAATTCAGCAGGTGGACGAACGTCACGAATTTCAATACGGGTAATTTTAATACCCCAAGGGCTAGTTGCATCATCGACAATACCCAATAATTTTGAGTTAATATGATCACGTTGTGATAACATTTCATCAAGTTCCATACTACCCAGTACAGTACGTATATTGGTCATCATTAAGTTAATCACAGCACGCTCTAATTGATTAACTTGATAAGCGGCTCTTGCTGCATCTTGTACTTGGATAAAACAAACCGCATCAATTTGCACATTCGCATTATCTTTTGAAATTACTTCTTGTGATGGAATATCAAGCACTTGTTCCATCATATTAATTTTTCGTCCCACACCATCCATAAATGGAATAATGATATTTAATCCGGGTTCAAGAGTATGGGTATATTTACCAAAGCGCTCTATAGTATATTGAAAACCTTGCGGAACAATAGTAATGGCTTTTAATACAGTAATTAAAGCAAGTATAACGATAACGCCAATAACGATGTAAAAAGTAGGCATAGACAACATTTCCTTAGTAATTAGAATTCGGGGCTATTTTAATGATAAATTTCTAATTTGACTAGTTATTATTAACTTATTTATATTAAAACGATTATCGATACTTTACTTAAATTTAATTGTTGACAACACACTAATGAACTAGTTTAATAGTACAAAATATATTAAACAGATAATGATGATGACATTACAGTACTTATACCTAGTTATTTATTCATTCATAGGCTTTGGTCGGTGGCACATTAGCTATTTCGGGTGATGTGATTATCTGTTTTTTTCATAAACCCGCTTAAAGCGGGTTTTTTAGTTTTGAATTAATGATAAAAAAATTAAATAAAAATTTGATAATAGTGAGTCGACAATGAATAAGCCAACTTTAACCCAGCTAACTAAAACTATTTGTTATCATCAAGATCCGACGTTAGTATTTAACCAATTATGTGAAAATCGTCCTGCAACGTTATTGCTCGAATCGGCTGAAATTGATAATAAGCAAGGTATTAAAAGTGTCATGATTGTTGATAGTGCATTACGTATCTCGGCAATAAACACGCAAGTGACTTTTGAAGCCTTGACCACTAATGGTGAAAAGTTGTTACCTTTATTGCACCATGCTTTTGACGAAAAGGTCATTAAAACATTCGATCATTCCCAAAAATTAACCTTGAGTTTTCCAACGATTAATAGCATGCAAGATGAGGATTCTCGTTTAAAGTCGCTATCGATTTTCGATGCGTTAAGAACTTTACTTAAAATAGTAAATATCCCTGAACATAGTAGCTCGGATGTCATATTTGTTGGTGGGTTATTTTGTTATGATTTGGTGGCAGGATTTGAAAACTTACCTATTTTACCAACAGAACAACGTTGCCAAGATTTTTGTTTCTATTTAGCGGAAACCCTATTAGAAATTAATCATCAAGATCATGTATCAATTTTGAAGGCTACCGCTTTTACGTCAGATCAGATTGAAATATCTCGCTTAACTCATCGTTTAGCTGAATTAGATGCGACATTAAGCAAGCCGATGAAACCAATTCAAACCCAATCACTGGCAAGCATTGATGTTACGTGTAATAAAAGTGATGACGATTTTAACACGGTTGTTAAAAAAATGCAAGATGCTATCCAACAAGGCGAAATTTTTCAGGCAGTGCCTTCCAGACGTTTTACGTTACCTTGTCCAGCCCCATTATCGGCTTATCAAGTGCTAAAAAATAATAATCCAAGTCCATATATGTTTTATATGCAAGATCGTAATTTTGTCTTGTTTGGGGCATCACCTGAAAGCGCGCTTAAATATACTAAAGCAACAAATCAAGTTGAAATCTACCCGATTGCTGGTACTCGCCCTCGAGGATTAACGGCGAATGGTGAAATTGATTATGATTTAGACAGTCGATTAGAGCTTGAGATGCGTACCGATAAGAAAGAGTTAGCAGAACATTTAATGTTAGTTGACTTAGCCCGTAATGATTTAGCGCGTATATGTCACCCCGGTACTCGCTATACTAAAGAATTATTAAAGGTTGATCGTTACTCTTTTGTTATGCATTTGGTATCAAGAGTGGTGGGACAATTAAGACATGATTTGGATGCCTTACATGCTTATCAAGCAACAATGAATATGGGAACGTTAACGGGAGCGCCGAAAGTTCGAGCCATGCAATTAATTGCTGAATCGGAAAAAATTAAACGAGGTAGTTACGGTGGAGCGGTTGGATATTTTACCGCCAATGGCGATTTGGATACTTGCATAGTCATTCGTAGTGCCTACGTGGAAGCAGGAATTGCAACCGTTCAAGCAGGTGGGGGGGTAGTGTTAGATTCAGAACCACAATTTGAGTCTGATGAGTCACGTAATAAAGCTCGTGCCGTTGTTCGTGCGATTATGGCAGCACATCATGTAGAAGGTGTATTTTAATGGCTAATATTTTATTTATTGATAATGTTGATTCCTTTACTTATAACTTAGTCGATCAACTGCGTAATAGCAAACATTGTGTCACTGTTTATCGTAATACGATTCCAGCCGACGTCATTATTGAAAAATTATCTCAAATGCAAAATCCTATTTTAATGCTATCACCAGGTCCCGGTACGCCAAGCGAAGCAGGATGCATGCCAGAACTACTTAAGCGTCTGAAAGGAAAATTGCCAATAATTGGTATCTGTCTTGGTCATCAAGCAATTGTCGAGTCCTATGGAGGAAGTATTGTACCAGCAGGTGATATCTTACATGGTAAAGCATCACTTATTGAACACGATGAACAAGCTATGTTTAAAGGGTTACCCAACCCACTACCTGTTGCTCGATACCATTCATTAAAAGGCGAAAATATTCCAAATACACTCACCATTAATGCACTTTGTAATAATATTGTAATGGCGGTGCGCAATGATCATGATCGGGTTTATGGCTTTCAATTTCACCCCGAATCAATTTTAACGATTCAAGGTGTAAAATTGTTAGAACAAACGATTGAGTGGGCACTCAATCCACCACAATCAGAGTCACAATCGAAACCTGAGGCCATTATTGATAAACAAGAATACAACATTCAACCTATTATTAATAAATTGTATTTAGGACAAACATTAACCCAAAATGAGAGTAAAATTCTATTTAATCTTATTATTCAAGGCAAAATTGAACCAACCGTTTTAGCAACTGCGGTGATTAGCATGAAAGTAAGGGGTGAAAAACCTGATGAAATTGCTGGCGCTGCTCAAGCCTTGCTGGAAAATGCGGATAGTTTTGATATTCCCGATTATGACTTTACCGATATTGTGGGAACCGGTGGCGATGGCACCAATAGTATTAATATCTCCACAGCAAGCGCTTTTGTTGCAGCAGCATTAGGCTATAAAGTGGCTAAGCATGGTAATCGTGGTGTATCAAGTAAATCGGGATCGTCCGATGTATTATCCGCTTTAGGGATAAAGTTAAATATGCCTGCGGAAGCATCTCGTAAAGCATTAGATGAATTGGGGGTCTGTTTTTTATTTGCTCAACAATATCATTCAGGCTTTCGTCATGCTGCGCCCGTACGTCAGCAATTAAAAACAAGGACTATTTTCAATGTGCTTGGGCCGTTGATAAATCCGTCCAGACCAAAACGTATTTTATTAGGAGTTTATCATCCCGATTTAATCAAACCAATTGCTGAAACGCTAAAAATGCTCGGTTATACTCATGCTTATGTCGTTCATGGCTCTGGAATGGATGAAGTTGCTATTCATGGTGAAACCCAAGTGGCTGAAGTTCGAAATGGCGAAATTCGCTATTTTACTTTGATGCCACAAGATTTTGGGCTAAAACAGTATACCTTAAAAGACATTGAAGGCGGCACACCAGAAATGAATCGTGATATGTTAATTGCCATTTTACAAGGGCATGGTAAACCGGCGCATGAAGCAGCCATTGCTGCTAATGTCGCCATGTTAATGAGCCTGTTTGGTCAGTCAGATTTAAAACAAAATGCGCAGCAAGCAATTGATATGATGCATAGTGGCAAAGCCTATACGCTGTTACAACAATTAGCAGCAAGGTAAAATGGAGAGTAACATGGTTGTAAATACATTAACCGAAAATGTTGAAATGGCGACTGTTTTAAAACAGATCATTGATGATAAAAAGCAATGGCTAATCGAACAAAAAAAACAAAAACCACTAGACACATTTCAATCAGAAATTAAACCAAGTGATCGTGATTTTTATCAAGCCTTAAATCAGCCTAAAACGGTGTTTATTTTAGAGTGTAAAAAAGCGTCACCTTCAAAAGGCTTAATTCGTAACGATTTTGATCCAGCGAGTATTGCTAAAGTCTATAAAGATTATGCTTCGGCTATTTCTGTACTGACTGATGAAAAATACTTTCAAGGTCGTTTTGAATTTTTGCCAATTGTTCGCAACGAAGTGACACAACCCGTTCTATGTAAAGATTTTATTATTGACGAATACCAAATCTATTTAGCGCGTTATTATCAAGCAGATGCTATTTTATTAATGCTATCTGTTGTTACCGATGATGAATATCGTCATTTAAGTCAGATTGCTCATCAACTTAATATGGGTGTACTAACTGAAGCGAGTACTGAAAAAGAAGTCGAACGAGCCATTGAACTTGGTGCTAAAGTCATCGGTATAAATAATCGTAATTTACGTGATTTAAGTGTCGATTTAAATCGGGTCAAGAATTTGTCTAAAACAATTCCGACGGATCGCATCATTATCAGTGAATCAGGTATATACACCCATAATCAGGTGAAAGAACTCAGTCAATTTGCTAATGGTTTTTTAATTGGAAGTGCATTAATGTCGGAATCTAACTTAGCGATAGCGATTCGAAAAGTTATGCTAGGTGAAAATAAAGTATGTGGTTTGACGCGAACAGAAGATGCTGTTGCGGCTTATCAAGCTGGCGCTGTTTATGGTGGATTAATTTTTGTCCCCCAATCACCACGCTATATTTCACCCATTAAAGCGCGTTCGCTTATGTCAGTGGCTCCACTTAATTGGGTTGGTGTGTTTAAAAATGAAGACATCGAGCAAGTAAGTCAAATTGCCAAACAATTATCACTTTATGCCGTTCAATTACATGGCGATGAAAACGAAGAGTATTTACAAACCTTACGTCAACAGCTGCCTCAATCCTGTCAAATCTGGAAAGCGCTAAGTATTAGCGATGTCATCCCAGAACATCATCATCCGCTAATTAGTCGCTATATCTTTGATCATGGAGCAGGGGGAACAGGACAACGTTTTGATTGGTCATTACTAAATGGACTGGATTTAAATAATGTGATTTTAGCGGGTGGTATAAATTCACAAAATGTCAAATCTGCATTAGCCACTAAAGTTATTGGCGTTGATATTAATTCCGGTGTGGAAATGTCTGCTGGTATTAAAGATAAACAGAAAATTAAAGCCGTATTTGAACAAATTTAATTAATTTTAAAAAGGAATGGTTATGTCTAAATTAAATCCTTATTTTGGTGAATTTGGCGGGCAATATGTCCCTCAAATATTGATGCCTGTACTTGAACAACTTGAGGATGCTTTTATCTCTGCGATCAACGATCCCAGCTTCCAAAAAGAGTTTAACAATTTGTTAGTTAACTATGCAGGTCGACCTACAGCACTCACATTATGTAAAAATTTAACGGCGGGTACGAAAACCAAACTCTATTTAAAACGAGAAGATCTTGTGCATGGTGGGGCACACAAAACCAATCAAGTATTAGGGCAAGCTTTACTAGCCAAAAGAATGGGAAAAACGGAAATAATCGCCGAAACCGGTGCAGGGCAACATGGCGTTGCGTCGGCTTTAGCGTGCGCACTATTAGGTCTAAAATGCCGCATTTATATGGGGGCAAAAGATGTTAAGCGCCAAGCACCCAATGTTTTTAGAATGCGTTTAATGGGCGCAACAGTCATTCCTGTTGAAACAGGTTCTGCAACATTGAAAGATGCTTGTAACGAAGCATTACGAGACTGGTCAGGTAGTTATGAAAAAGCACATTATATGTTAGGCACAGCTGCCGGACCGCATCCGTTTCCGACCATTGTCCGAGAGTTTCAACAAATGATCAGCCGTGAAGCAAAACAGCAAATTTTAGAAAAAGAAGGTCGCTTGCCTGATGCTGTCATTGCTTGTGTTGGAGGGGGATCAAACGCGATTGGAATGTTTGCCAATTTTATTGAAGATAAATCGGTCAGATTAATTGGTGTTGAACCGGGTGGTCATGGTATTGAAAGTGGCGAGCATGGCGCATCATTAAAACATGGTAAACTAGGCATTTATTTTGGGATGAAATCGCCAATGATGCAAACCGATGAAGGACAAATTGAAGAATCTTATTCGATATCTGCGGGTTTGGATTTTCCGTCGGTAGGACCTCAACATGCATATTTAGACAGTATTGGACGGGCTGATTATGTATCGATTACTGATGACGAAGCATTAGCGGCCTTTAAAGCTCTATCACGTAGTGAAGGCATAATCCCCGCATTAGAGTCATCGCATGCCTTAGCGTACGCTATTAAGATGATCAAAGAAAATCCAAACAAAGAACAGTTATTAATTGTCAATTTATCTGGTCGTGGGGATAAAGATATCTTTACTGTTTATGATATTTTAAAAGCAAAAGGAGAAGTTGAATGAGCCGCTATCAAAAACTATTTGATAAGTTAAAGCAAGAAAAACGAGGTGCATTTGTTCCTTTTGTTCCCGTTGGTGATCCCAATCCAGAGCTCTCATTACAAATAATTCAAACATTAATTGATGCGGGTGCTGATGCATTGGAACTAGGCATTCCATTTTCGGATCCCATGGCGGATGGTCCAACTATTCAAAACGCCAATATTCGGGCATTTCAAGGTGGTATCACCGTAGATAAATGCTTTGAAATTTTAACCAAAATTCGACATGATAATACTCATATTCCTATTGGATTACTCATCTATGCTAACTTAGTGTTCAAAAATGGTATTGATAACTTCTATGCCAAGTGCGCTAAAGCAGGGATAGATTCAGTATTGATTGCAGATTTACCTGTTGAGTATGCGCAAGAGTTTATAGGCTCAGCTGAAAAAAATGGTATTGCCCCTATATTTATTTGTCCACCTAATGCCGATGATGAAGTGATTAAAAATATTGCTAAATATGGTAAAGGGTATACTTATTTGGTGTCTCGCGCTGGTGTTACAGGAACTGAAAATCGTGCCAATAAACCCCTTACCCATTTATTGAAAAAACTCATTGAATTTAATGCACCTCCTGCTATTCAAGGATTTGGTATATCTGATCCTAACCAAGTAAGTGAAGCAATTAAATCGGGAGCAGCGGGAGCAATTGCTGGTTCTGCGACAGTCAAAATTATTGAGCAACATTTGGATAACCCTCAAAAAATGTTGCATGAATTAGCCATTTTTGTCAATAAAATGAAAAATGCAACTATAAAATAGCCTCCAAAAATCGTTATTTAATATTAATCACAAAAACACGTTTTTCCGCTGAAAAATCAGCGGAAATCCTTATGATTTCATTAGAAAATATTATAATGTAATTTAATGTGAGTAATTAAAAAAATAAGACAAAATGACTATCTGAAATATTTCAATAACTTCAAGTAAAACTGTTAAAAAAGCGTGATTTTCAGTTGCATTTTTTTCAAAATATAGTATACTCATCAACCATCTATCGCGGGGTGGAGCAGCTTGGTAGCTCGTCGGGCTCATAACCCGAAGGTCGTTGGTTCAAATCCAGCCCCCGCAACCACTTAACTTTTCATCCATAACCATTTATCCTGTTATTATTGCATGAAAGTTCGAAACAAGTGGCTTCATTATAGTTAGTTTTAAATGTAAGCCTCGCATGTCGAGGTTTTTTTACGTTTCGATTTAAGCGTAAGTTTTTAAGGAATGTTGGGCTTCATGCCCTTTTTTATTTTCTGCAGTGGAGGTTTGTTTGGCTAATATAGAGCAACAATTGACCGATATCATTCAAGAGCCTGTTAATGCGCTTGGTTTTGAATTAGTCGGTATTGAATATATCCGTGGCCGTTACCCAGTGTTACGAGTTTATATTGATAGTGAAGAGGGTATTTCTGTTGATGATTGTGCTGATGTTAGCCGACAAATTAGTGCGGTACTTGATGTCGAAGATCCTATCAAAGATGCCTACAATCTTGAAGTCTCATCGCCAGGTATGGACAGACCATTATTCACGCTTGAGCATTATAAACGTTTTATTGGTGAAGAAATTACGATGAGTTTACGTATCCCTGTTGCTAATCGTCGTAAATGGAAAGGACATATTAAATCCATTGATAATGAGATGATTACATTAACAGTTGATAATAATGATGAGGTATTTGCTTTTAGTAATATACAAAAAGCAAACATTGTACCTAATTTTAACCTTAAATAGAGTACGGGTGTAAAGGATGAATAAAGAAATTTTAGCTGTTGTTGAAGCGGTATCAAATGAAAAAGCACTTACGCGAGATAAAATTTTTGAGGCGTTAGAAACCGCATTAGCGACGGCAACCAAAAAGAAACATACAGTTGATATTGATGTTGTCGTTAAGATTGATCACAAAACGGGTGATTATGACACATTCCGTCGTTGGCTTGTTGTAAACGAAGTCACTCAACCGACGAAAGAAATGACTTTAGAAGCTGCGCAATACGAAGATCCTTCAGTAAAAATTGGTGATTACGTTCAAGAGCAGATAGAATCGGTTGCCTTCGACCGTATTACTACGCAAACAGCCAAACAAGTGATTGTGCAAAAAGTTCGTGAAGCTGAACGTGCGATGGTTATCGACATGTTTAGAAATCGAATCGGCGATATCGTAACGGGAATTGTTAAAAAGACTAATCGTGATAGCGTTATCCTTGACTTAGGAAATAATGCTGATGCGATGATGTCCCGCCATGATATGTTACCACGCGAAAACTTTCGTATAGGCGATAGGGTTCGCGGGATCTTATATTTAGTTGAACAAGATAATAAACCGGCACAACTTTGTATCAGTCGTTCAAATCCACAAATGATGGAAGAGTTATTCCGCATTGAAGTACCAGAAATTGGTGAAGAAATGATTGATATTAAAGGTGTTGCTCGTGATCCAGGCTCACGCGCTAAAATCGCAGTAAGCAGTAATGATCGTCGTATCGATCCTGTTGGTGCTTGTGTTGGGATGCGTGGTGCGCGTGTTCAGGCTGTATCCAATGAATTTGGTGGTGAGCGTATTGATATCGTTTTATGGGATGATAATCCGGCACAATTTGTAATTAATGCTATGGCGCCTGCCGATGTGGTTTCCATTGTTGTTGATGAAGATAAACATACAATGGATGTTGCTGTTAATGCCGATACTTTACCACAGGCAATTGGTCGTAACGGTCAAAATATTCGTTTAGCTTCGCAGCTGACCGGTTGGACATTAAATGTCATGAGTACTGAAGATTTGCAAGAAAAGCATCATGCAGAATCATTTGCAGCAATTAATAATCTGATTAAACATCTGGACATTGATGAAGAGTTAGCAAAACTTTTAGTAGAAGAAGGATTTACTTCACTGGAAGAACTTGCTTACGTTCCTGTTGATGAATTGCTTGAAATTGAAGAACTTGATGAAGAACTCGTTGAAGCATTAAGAAATAGAGCCAAAGATGCATTAACTACAATAGCATTAGCTAATAGTGGTGATAAACGACCTGCGCAAGATTTATTAGATTTGCCAGGAATGACACAAGAATTAGCCTATCAATTAGCCCAACATGATGTAATCACCTTGGAAGACTTAGCTGAACAAGGTACAGATGATCTAGTTGGGATTGAAGGTTTAACAAGTAATCAAGCTGGCGACTTTATTATGGCTGCTCGTAATATTTGTTGGTTTGCAAATGAATAATTGAGGGATAGTAATACATGACCAAAGTATCAATCGAAACACTGGCTCAAGAGATAAATACTCCAGTGCAAACACTTTTGCAACAGTTTGCTGATGCAGGTATTAAAAAAACTGCAACAGATACTGTTACACAAAAGGAAAAAGAAGCTTTGCTTGCGCATCTAAATCCTCAGCAAGGCCCAACAAAATTAACGTTACAACGTAAAACACATTCTACCTTGAATGTATCGAGTGGCGGTGGCAAAAGCAAAGAAATTAAAATAGAAGTACGCAAAAAACGTACAATTGTTAAGCAAGATCCTGCTGAACTTGAAAAAGCACGACTTGAAGCTGAACGCAAAGCCAAACAGGAAGCTGAATTAAAAGCACGTAAAGAAGCTGAAGCGCAAGCACAATTAGCTGCTCAAGAAGCCAAAAAACGTGAAGAGGCCGAAGCTGAAAAACGTGCACAAGAAGCAAAAGCGAAAGAAGCTGAAAAAGCAGCAGAACAACCAGTGACACCTAAGGTAAAAAAAGCACAAGAAGAAAAAGCGCGTCTTGAAGCCGAAGCTAACGAAATTAAACGTAAAGCTGAAGAAGAAAATCGTCGCAAACTAGAAGCCGAAGCTAAACGCATGGCTGAAGAAGCGCGAAAATTAGCAGAACAATATAGTGATGCTGATGATAATGACAATGACAACAATGGTGATGAAGAAGATTATCATGTTACTACGTCTAAATTTGCACGCGCAGCAGAAGACGATACAGACCGTGAAGTTGAAAGCGCACGTGGTCGAGGTCGTAATGCAAAACAGACCAAACAGAAAAAAGGCAGCAAATTATCTGAAGGTAAAGCAGAACGTGAAGAAGCACGTGCTGTTACTCGTGGTAATAATAAAAAGAAAGGTAAAAGTACCTTACAACAAAGTTTTAATAAACCTGTACAAGCGGTTAACCGAGATGTAGTTATCGGTGAAACGATTACCGTTGCTGAACTCGCTAACAAAATGGCAGTAAAAGGTTCAGAAGTTATCAAAACGATGATGAAAATGGGGGCAATGGCAACCATTAATCAGGTTATCGATCAGGAAACAGCTCAGCTAGTTGCTGAAGAAATGGGACACAAAGTCGTTCTTCGTCGTGAAAACGAACTAGAAGAATCTTTAATGAGTGATCGTGATACGGGTGCGGAAAAAGTGTCACGGGCTCCGGTTGTGACCATTATGGGACATGTAGACCATGGTAAAACTTCATTGCTTGACTATATTCGTAAAGCAAAAGTTGCCTCAGGTGAAGCAGGTGGTATTACTCAGCATATCGGTGCTTATCATGTTAAAACAGCAAATGGTGAGATCACTTTCTTAGATACACCGGGACATGCGGCATTTACTTCAATGCGTGCTCGTGGTGCAAGAGCAACTGATATTGTTGTTCTTGTCGTGGCAGCTGATGATGGCGTCATGCCTCAAACTATCGAAGCAATCCAACATGCTAAAGCTGCAAATGTACCTATGGTTGTTGCCGTAAACAAAATCGATAAACCCGAAGCCGATCCAGAACGTGTAAAAGGTGAACTTGCACAATATGGTGTCATGTCAGAAGATTGGGGTGGAGACACACAATTTGTTCATGTATCAGCTAAAGCAGGAACAGGTATAGATCAACTGCTTGAAGCCATTTTGTTACAAGCGGAAGTGCTTGAACTCACAGCTTACGAAACCGGTATGGCTAGTGGTGTGGTTATTGAATCATTCCTTGATAAAGGTCGTGGTTCTGTTGCTACAGTACTTGTTCAATCAGGAACATTACGTAAAGGCGATATCGTTCTATGTGGGTTTGAATATGGTCGTATTCGTGCAATGCGCAACGAATTAGGTAAAGAAGTGACTGAAGCAGGTCCATCAATTCCTGTTGAGATTTTAGGTCTATCGGGCGTACCTTCTGCTGGTGATGAAGCAACAGTTGTACGTGATGAAAAGAAAGCACGTGAAGTGGCATTATATCGTCAAGGAAAATTCCGTGACGTTAAACTTGCTCGACAACAAAAAGCGAAACTCGAAAACATGTTTACTAACATGACTGAAGGTGATGTATCTGAACTTAATATCGTGCTAAAAGCCGACGTTCAAGGTTCGGTTGAGGCGATTTCTGACTCACTACTTAAACTCTCAACCGATGAAGTTAAAGTTAAAATTATTGGTTCGGGTGTTGGTGGAATTACCGAAACGGACGCATCGCTTGCAGCAGCATCGAATGCCATAATTTTAGGCTTTAACGTACGTGCCGATGCTTCAGCTCGTAAAGTGATTGAAACAGAAAATTTAGACCTTCGCTACTATTCAGTTATTTATGATCTGATTGATGAAGTGAAACAAGCCATGAGTGGTATGCTAGCTCCAGAGTACAAACAAGAAATTATTGGTCTTGCCGAAGTCCGTGATGTGTTTAAATCACCTAAATTTGGTGCAATCGCTGGTTGTATGGTTACTGAAGGTGTGGTTAAACGTCATAATCCAATCCGTGTTTTACGTGATAACGTGGTTATTTATGAAGGCGAACTTGAATCACTACGTCGCTTTAAAGATGACGTTAATGAAGTTCGTAACGGAATGGAATGTGGTATTGGTGTACGTAACTATAATGATGTTCGTGTTGGGGATTCAATCGAAGTCTTTGAAACTATCGAAATCAAGCGTACAATTTAATAACGATGACATTACCATGTTATAAGCAAGGTTTATGCCTTGCTTATTCATATTTTAAGGAAAATAGATATGGCAAAAGCATTTAATCGCTCTTCTCGTGTTGGACATGAATTGCAAAAAGAGATTGCAATCATACTACAACGCGAAATCAAAGATCCACGTCTAGGCATGGTTACTGTTTCGGGTGTTGATATCTCACGCGACCTTTCCTACGCGAAAGTATTTGTAACTTTTTTAAATGATGATGATCCGCAAGTTATTGAACAAGGTCTAACCGTACTCAATGATGCGAAAGGATATATTCGAACTTTAATAGGCAAAGCAATGCGTTTACGTATTATTCCTGAAATCAAATTCTTTTATGATGAATCATTGGTTAAAGGTATGCAAATGTCTAGTTTAGTCTCTGATGTTATCAAACAGGATAACGAACGTCATAAAGATTAACATAAAAAATGCCATGATTTTGAACTAAATCTAGTTGGTTTTATTTTTTAAGATAAAGAAATTAACAATGAATATTAAAAAAATTCGCCGTGAACTTCACGGCGTTTTGTTATTAGACAAGCCGCAAGGCATGACCTCGAATGATGCTTTGCAAAAAGTCAAAAGACTCTTTAACGCTAAAAAAGCAGGGCATACAGGTGCGCTCGACCCTTTAGCGACAGGCATGTTACCCATCTGTTTTGGTGAAGCGACCAAATTTTCTCAATATTTGTTAGATTCTGATAAACGATATCAAGTTATTGCTAAACTAGGTGAACGAACAGATACGTCAGATGCAGACGGTCAAATCATCTGTTCTAAACCTGTCAATATTACTCAATCACAAATTGATGAAGCGTTAACGCATTTTCGTGGGGATATTTTACAAGTGCCAACCATGTTTTCGGCATTAAAGCACCAAGGTAAACCACTTTATGAATATGCTCGGCAAGGCATTGTCATTGAACGAGAAGCAAGACCCATTACCGTTTACGAAAATCAATTTATCCAATTTGATGCCAATACTCATGAATTAACTTTAGAAATACATTGCTCTAAGGGAACGTATATTCGAACGATTATTGATGATTTAGGAGAATTACTGGGTTGTGGTGCACATGTCATTTATTTAAGACGTCTGCAAGTTTCTAATTATCCCATTCAACAAATGGTAACTTTAGATGCACTACACAATTTAGCTGATAAAGATACTTTGTTAATGCCAGTAGATAGCCCAATGAATGCGTACCCAAAGGTCACACTCACTGAACAACAAGGTAAGCATATTTTATTAGGTCGAACGATAGAAATAGATACGGTCATTAACGATGAGATAACTTCACCTCAAGAAACGTTAGTCAGGATTTATCAAGATCAAACATTTATCGGGGCGGGCGTTCAGATAAAAAATAAACTCTCACCAAAACGATTGATATCATCATAGTCATAAAACAGAATCCAACAGAAATAAACGTTCTGCTACTATTAATAATAGCGACGATGTTTAATTATAGACTAGTTAATAAATAGGGATTCTGTTTCAACAAGGTGGTATTGCAAAGTTGATGCAGTTTTTTGTTTGAGTATGTCACAAAGTAAACGGGCTGATTTTCTTCCCATTTTAGATAAAGGTTTATAAATTCGGCTAAGCTGGTCTAATTCATTATATTGACGATCTTTTGAATGATTAATATAAGTAATAGCGATAGGGGTCGTTAGCTGCTCCTTGCTTTGATTCACTTGATGCAATATTCCCAGTACCGCAGCAAAAGGGTGTTGAGAATTTTTTTGATCATAATATTGTTCATCCAAATAATTTAAATGAATATTATCCGAGCAAATAATCGCAGTGGGTGGTTTGTTACTTTCAATTAATTTTTTGATAGCCGAACGCCCTTGCTCATAACTAAAGCAATGATGAATTAGGTAATTAGGATCAAACTTAATGTTAGACCTCAGAAGGGCTTGCTGATAACCTTGTAAAAAAAGAGTTGAACTCTTTTTATGACTGTCATTGATGATAACTGCAATTTTTTTATGTATTTGATGCACTAAATATTGAGTAATATTATAGGCTATGGTCAAGTGATCGAAATAAACGCAATTAAAATCAAGCGAAAAATGGTTAACTAAAATAATAGGTGGTAAGGTGGATTTGTAGTTTTTGAGGATATCTAAATAGGGAGCATCATTAATGATCACGATACCATCAAAAATGTTTTGGGTTGCATATCGAATTAAATGATGAATATCATTTGGGCTGGAATAGGCGAAGCGTAAATAAAAAAATTGGTATCCCGCTTCTTTTAAACCACTTTCTAAACCAATATTGATTAAACTTTGCGAGAATAATTGATTATCAATAATTAAAATTTTTTGCGTTTCACACTCTACATGATAGGGTTTAGTATTAAAGGGTGTATCAATCCCCAACTCCTCAATTGCTTTATAAACACGTGATTGTGTTAATGCAGAAGTTAAATTGGGCGTGTTTAATACTCTTGACACGGACGCAATTGATAAATTTGCCTTTTGGGCAATCACAGCTAAAGTAACTTTATTCATAAAATAGGATTTTAACGTGTAACATGGTGCATCACTTTAATCATAATTTTATAATGTGTAACGGATAAAAAATGAATTTGTCGATCTTGCTTCCAAAATTAATAGCTCTTTTTTTTCAGCTATCCTCACAAATATAATGTTATAATCTTTGATAAATTTTATTGATTGGGTTTATATATGTCAGCATGGAATATTGCCATTGTTGGTGCGACAGGACAAGTAGGTTCTGCGCTCATTGAGTTACTACAAGAGTATACTCAAAAAAATCATAGTATTGAAATTGATAATCTCTACCTAGTCGGCAGTGATAACAGTGCTGGCGAGATTATTCGATTTGCAGGTAAAAATTTAACGGTTATTGATAGTGCTCAAATGGACTTTAGTCAATGCCATTTTGCTTTTTTTGTCGCGGGTGCGAAAACCAGTGAAAAATATGCTCAACAAGCAGCACAAGCAGGATGCATTGTGATTGATGCAAGTGGCTACTTTGCTGATCAAGATCATATTCCACTGATTGTGCCACAAGTGAACAATCATGTTTTGGCTGAATACCGTAACGAAAACATTATTGCGGTAGCCAGTGCCCCCGTTTCTCAATTACTTCGCTGTGTTGCACCTTTAACGGATATCGAGTTACTCACTAATTTGCATGTAACAAGTTTCATTCCCTCTTCAATGTATGGCAAACCAGGCGTTGAAGAACTGGCTGGTCAAAGTGCTCGATTATTAAATGGCATGCCTGTTGATAATGACTTATTCGACAAACAGCTTGCTTTCAATCTGTTGCCTATTTCACATGAATCTGATAATTCATCATACGGTGAAAAATCACTGATAAATCAGATTCGTAAAGTTATCAATAATTATCAGCTACCAATATCGATTGAATCTGTTATTGTTCCGGTATTTTATGGACTTGCTCAAGCGGTAAATGTTTCTAGCAGTTTACCGATTGAATTAGATATGGCACGTTTTAGCGAATATGGTGTTGAATTACAAGGGGATACGCTTTCAACTCCTGTTACTGAAGTTAATGCCGAATCAGAATCTAATTTGACGATTAAATTATCCAATTTAAGGCATAGTTTTGGTCATTATGAACAAATCCAATTTTGGTCAGTTGCTGATAATATTCGCTATTTAGGTGGAATAATGCTCATCCAGACGCTTGAGATGCTGATTAATGACTACCTCTAAAATTGCACTGGGTATTGAATATGATGGCAGTGGATATTTTGGTTGGCAACGCCAACAATCCGTTGATTCAGTCCAAGAAAGATTAGAGTCTGCTTTATCGGTTATCGCCGATGAGCCTATTACGGTTTTTTGTGCAGGTCGAACGGATGCGGGGGTCCATGCAACAGGACAGGTTATTCATTTTGAAACAAAAGCACAACGATCTCACAGTGCTTGGACAATGGGGGTCAATTCCCACTTACCATCAAATATTGCGGTGCGGTGGTCTCAACCTGTTGCGGAAAGTTTTCATGCAAGATTCAGCGCAACTGCTCGACGTTATCGTTATGTGATTTATAATCACCGTTACCGTCCTGCAATTTTATCAAAAGGGGTTACACATTACTATTTACCCCTTAATGAAAAGCTCATGCATGAAGCTGCACAATATCTGTTAGGAGAAAACGACTTTTCATCATTTAGAGCCGCACAATGTCAGTCGTTAACGCCTTGGCGAAACATTCATCAAATTAGTGTAACCAGACAGGGTGATTATGTGATTGTGGATATAAAAGCGAATGCGTTCGTACATCATATGGTAAGGAATATCGTCGGCAGTTTGCTAGAAGTTGGCGCTGAAAATCAAAAGCCGCAATGGATTGATGATTTATTGAAAGCTAAAGATAGAACACGGGCGGCAGCAACAGCAAAACCGGAAGGTTTGTATTTAGTTCAGGTGGATTATCCACTAGAATATCAAATACCTAATCTTGCATTAGGCCCCTTATTTTTGAGCTAGCTAAATGATAAGCTCAAATATGAATTAAATTAAAAAAGATGAATCTAATGAATACTGATGAAATCATTACCAATAAAGACGGTAATAATCAAAATGCGAAAAACGCAAAACTACATAGCTTAAAATTGCCTCCCCATTCCATAGAGGCAGAGCAAGCTGTTCTCGGTAGTTTAATGCTGGATAATCAGCGTTGGGATGTCGTTGCTGAAATGATAACCGAACGGGATTTTTATTCACGTCATCATCAAATTATCTTCGCTGAAATGCATATTTTAGTGGGTAAAGGAACACCAATAGATTTAATTACGCTTTCAGAAAGTTTAGAAAGTAAGGATTTGCTTGCTGACGTGGGGGGATTTGCTTATTTAGCTGAATTATCAAAAAACACCCCGAGCGCCATCAATGTTGTGGCATATAGTGATATTATTCGGCAACAAGCTATATTACGTGAACTTATCAGCGCATCAAATGAGATTGCAGATAACTGTTATGCGACAGAAGGGCGAGACAGTAGTGAAATATTGGATTTAGCTGAAAGTAAAATCTTTCAAATTGCTGAAAGCCGTACCAAGCAAGGAGAGGGGCCAAAAAGCATAACTGAAGTGCTGGAAGCGACGGTTGCTAAAATCGAAGAACTGTTCCAACGCCCACATGATGGTGTCACTGGTGTTTCTACAGGTTTTCTTGATTTAGACAAAAAGACAGCTGGCTTGCAACGTTCAGATTTAATCATTATTGCCGCACGTCCTTCTATGGGAAAAACAACTTTCGCCATGAATTTGTGTGAAAATGCAGCAATGATGCAAGAAAAACCGGTATTAATATTTAGTTTAGAAATGCCTTCAGAACAAATTATGATGCGTATGCTCGCTTCACTTTCTCGAGTAGACCAAACACGTATTCGTACTGGTCAATTACAAGATGATGATTGGGCTCGTATTTCAAGTACCATGGGTATTTTGCTTGAAAAGAAAAATATTTATATCGATGACTCTTCCGGATTAACGCCAATGGAATTACGTTCACGTGCCAGACGTATTTATCGGGAACATAAAGGGTTAAGTATGATCATGGTCGATTATCTACAGCTGATGCGTGTACCGAATATGTCTGAAAATCGAACGTTGGAAATTGCTGAAATATCACGATCATTAAAAGCATTAGCAAAAGAATTACAAATTCCGGTTGTTGCACTATCACAGTTAAATCGTAGTCTTGAACAACGGGCAGATAAAAGACCAGTGAATTCGGATTTACGTGAATCCGGATCGATTGAACAAGATGCCGATGTAATCATGTTTATTTATCGTGATGAAGTGTATAACGAAGCATCTGAACACAAAGGAATTGCCGAAATTATTTTAGGTAAACAGCGTAATGGTCCAATAGGTAAAGTAAGATTAAAATTCCAAGGTCAATTTTCACGCTTTGATAATTATGCTGATTCCAGCAAATATATGGATGATGAATAGTTAAAAAATTCCAAAGCGAAAATTGCGTAAATGTCATAACGACTAACATGTCACATTTACGCAATTTTATTAATGGTTAATTTTGACGGCTTTTAATATAGGCATAACTTTGTGTAAAAACAAAAATAGTAGCTTGTAGAATCACAATGCAAGCACTGGTAGAAGCATCTAAATGATAACTGATCAATGTTCCCATAACGGTTGAAAAGACAGAAATTAACACCGCAATAACTAACATTCTTTCAAATCGTTTACTGATTAAAAAAGCAGTAATACCCGGTGCAATCAACATAGCAATGACCAATATAACCCCAGCTGCTTTTAGCGATCCTACAATAGTTAAAGCTAGAATACTCAGTAATCCATAATGTAATAATCGAACGGGTAATCCAACCACTCTTGCTTGAACAGGATCAAAACAATAAAGCATGAGATCACGACGCTTAATGATAACAATAATAGACACGACAGCAGCAATAAAAATAATCTGTATTAATTCTGCATAACTTGTACCAAGTACACTACCAAATAAGATATGGTTCAAATGTTGCGACGTATCAACTTTAGAAAATAACACTAAACCGAATGCAAACATACCGGAAAACACAATTCCCATGACGGTATCTTCTTTTATTCGGCTGTTTTCTTTTATATAACCGGTAGCGACTGAGCAAAATAAACCTGACACAAAAGCCCCGATAATAATGGGAATTCCGGCTAAGAAGGCAAGTACAATACCGGGTAATACTGCATGTGATATAGCATCGCCCATCAATGACCACCCTTTCAAAACTAAAAAGCACGATAGTAGGGCACAAACCATACCGGTTGCAAGCGCGGCTAAAATGGCTCTTTGCATAAGAGGAATCGTAAAAGGATGAAAAATAAAATACCCTATATCAGCCATACTTAATCCCCTTTACTTAAGCGAAGTTGTCTAATTTTACGGCGATTAGAAATTAATCCTTGTTTAGGTGCAAATAAAAAAGCAAAAATAAAAACTAACGTTTGCAATGTAACAATAACGCCACCTGTTTCACCATTTAAAAAGTAACTAAACCACGCTCCAATAGCACTGGTTAGTGCACCAATTATTACCGAAATAATCAATAAATGTGAAAATCGATTAGTCAGCAAATAAGCGGTTGCACCGGGCGTGACAACCATTGCAATAACTAAAATTGCCCCAACCGTTTGTAAAGCTGCAACTGTGCAAGCACTTAAAATAGTAAAAAAAAGGATTTTTAAAGGTAAAGGTTTTAAACCGATTGATCTGGCATGAATTTCATCAAAAAATACAACTAATAAATCCTTCCAGAATAATAATAAAAGTACAACCGAAACCAATATGATAATCTGCACTTGCCACATATCACTATCATCAATACCTAAAATATTACCAAAAATAATTGTCTGGGCATTAATAGAAGTCGGATTTAATGAAAGAATTAATAAACCAATCGCAAAAAAAGTAGAAAAAATAAAACCAATAATGGCATCTTCTTTTAATCGGGTCATTGCTCTTACCATGGTAATAGAAAGTGCAGCCAATAATCCCGTAAAAAAAGCACCTACCGAATAAGGTAAACCCAGTGCATAAGCTCCGGCAACACCTGGGACCACTGAATGAGATAAAGCATCGCCCATTAATGACCAGCCCTTTAACATTAAAAAGGCAGATAAAAAAGCACAAGCTGCGCCGACAATGCTACTTACCCAGATGGCTTTTAGCATAAAGTCATAACTAAATGGTTCAAGAAGGAGTTCCATTTATTGCTGTCCTTTTGGTTCATGATCATGATGTTCAACAAGTAAATCTTGATGAGGAGAATCATCTTTACCTTCACCATAAAATATTGCTGCACGTTCATCATCGGTTAAAATAGATACCTTGCGAGGATCTTCATCTTCATGTAACTTTTCACCCGAAAGACTTAAATAACGCAAAGCACCGCCAAAAGTAGTCATTAAATTTTGAGGAGTAAACGTGGATTGAGTTGATCCAAAAGCAAGAACAGTTTGATTAATCAAAACAACTTGATCACAAAATTCAGGTACACTACCTAAATTATGGGTAGAAACTAAAATTAAATGCCCCTCATCACGAAGATCCTTCAAAAGTTCAATAATGGCATTTTCTGTTTTAACATCAACCCCAGTAAAAGGCTCATCTAATAAAAGTACTTTACCTTGTTGAGCTAACGCTCTGGCTAAAAATACACGTTTTTTTTGACCGCCAGAAAGCTCGCCAATTTGTCGATGTTTAAATTCGAGCATATCTACACGCTTTAGGGCAATATCAACTTGTCTTTTATCCTCTTTACTTGGAATACGTAAAAAAGACATATGTCCATAACGTCCCATCATTACTACGTCAGACACTAACACAGGAAAATCCCAATCAACCTCTTCCGTTTGGGGTACATAAGCAATAATATTTTGTTTTAATGCTTGTTTTACAGGCGTATTATTAAAAGTCACTTGTCCCTTAGTTGGTCGTATCATCCCCATAATGCTTTTAAACAGTGTGGATTTACCACTACCATTAACGCCAACCAGTGCACATATAGTGCCACCATGTAAGCTAAAACTTGCATCATGAATAGCAGTGTGACCATTATTATAAGTCACAGTAATATCATCAACGTTTAGGCAAATTTGAGTCATCAGTTTTCAAACCCCTTAGCTATTGTTTCAACAGTCACTTTTAATAAATCGATATAGGTTGGTACTGGGCCATCTTTAGTTGAAAGTGAATCAACATATAACACACCTCCATACTTAGCACCTGTCTCTTTACTTACCTGCTTAGCCGGTTTATCCGAAATCGTACTTTCACTAAAAACAACCGGAATATTATTTTTACGAACAGTATCAATCAGATTTTTAACTTGTTTAGGTGTGCCTTGCTGCTCAGCATTAATCGGCCACAAATACGCTTCTTTAAGATTATAATCTCTTGCCAAATAACTAAAAGCCCCTTCACTGGTGACTAACCAACGCTGAGATTCTGGAATTTTGGCTAGGCGTTCTCTTAAAGGCGCATCAAGAGCTTTAATCTTAGCAACATAATCGGCAGCATTCTTATTGTAAATATCGGCATGTTTCGGATCATATTTAACAAAAGCAGCACGAATATTTTCAATATAAGTTAAAGCAAGTGTCGGAGACATCCAAGCATGTGGATTAGGATTACCTTTATAACTTCCTTCCTGAATCGGCATAGGGTCAATTCCTTCTGTTACCGTAACCGAAGGAACATCTTTAATATCTTCAAAAAAACGCTTAAACCAAAGTTCTAAATTAAGTCCATTCCATAATACTAAATCGGCAGAAAGTGCTTTGGTAATATCTTGAGGGGTTGGATCATATTCATGAATCTCGGCACCAACTTTAGTGATTGACTCAACTATCGCTGCATCGCCCGCAATATTTTGTGCGATATCTTGAATCACGGTAAATGTCGTAACAACTTTAAATTTTTTTTCTTCAGCGATTGCAGAGTTAGCCACGCCAGTAAGAATAATTAATGATGTAAAAATTAAATTTAATAAAGTTTTACGACTTTTGATAGAATTGAATTTCATTAGCAACTCCTATTTAATAATATACTCAATCATCTTCAAGATACCGAGAAATCAAGGAAAACGTGAAAGCTAAAAAGAAATCCTTTTCATAATAGCTTCCTTTAACTATCTAATAAAGTGATAAAAATAAATACACTTTAAATGTTAATGAGAATTATTATCATTTAAGTCGCTAAAGTCAAATAAATTTGTTTAATTTAGTCAATTTTTAAATTATTAGATAACGTATTTTAAATAAATATTTATTGAAAAAGGAGATAGCCTTATCTATTAAAATAATAGCCATTTTAATAATTGATTTATTGAGTTAACTATAGTTAAAAAAATTTAAAAAACATTTTAAAAATTGAATTAGCATTAAATTTAATAAAATTTATTTAAAATGATTAAAAAACAATCCATCAGTTCACATCTGCGACATCATAAAAACCCTTTATTTTGCTAGAAAAATAAGCAAATTTTAAAAAAAATTCTTTATGAAAAAATTAATTAATTTAAGCGTTAAGATTGTAATTAATTCGTAAATCGTGTAATTTATTCACAACTTAAGGGTAATTATTTATTTTAGCCTTTAAAGGGAATGGAAATTTAGGAGAAATTATGTCAAACAGTTATCAAAATGAAGTCCCAGCTGCCCGCGTGAATATCAGTTTAGATTTACACACTGGCGGAGCCTCAAAGAAAGTTGAACTACCACTTAAAATATTGTCAATTGGCGATTATGGTCGTGGAAAAGACAAACGTTCACTTTCTGAAAAAGAAAAAGTATCGATTAATAAAAATAATTTCGATGCAGTGTTAAACGATTTTAGACCAGAAGCTAAAATAAGTGTACCTAATACACTTGCAGATGATGGTAGTGACATCAGTGTTGATTTGGTGTTTGAATCTATGAAAGATTTTTCACCAGAACAAGTCGCTAAAAAAATCCCACAACTACGTTCTTTACTTGCTATGCGTAATCTATTAAGAGATTTGAAATCAAATCTATTAGATAACGCTACTTTCCGCTATGAACTTGAAAAAATAGTGAAAGATCAACAACTCTCTGATGAGCTCCGTGCTGAATTAGAATCAATTGTATCTGAAAGTAAAAAATAAAATTTTAATCAATCAAAACTCAATTTGCACAGCAAAATATAAAGTTTGATAAAAATTAAGAGATAAAAGTAATGAACGTACAAAAACAAAGCAATGCTAGTAAAGCAACCGTAGTAGAAGAGAATGGTAGTGTTTACCAATCTTTATTCGATAAAATCAATCTAAGTCCAATCAAAAAAGCGGGTGAAATTGATAAATTTGAAGATAACGAAGTATTATTTGAAGCTTCACAAGATGAACGTGTCACAATGGCAATCAATATTTTATTAAAATTGATTCAAAGTTCATCGCAAAAGATTGAAAAATTAGATAAACACCTATTAGATTATCACATCAGTCAAATAGACCAAAAATTAAGTCGTCAACTTGATGCTATTATGCATCACGAAACGTTCCAAGAAATCGAAGGAACATGGCGTGGTTTAAAATTCTTAGTTGACCGTACTGATTTCCGTCGTAATGTCAAAATTGAACTTTTAGATGTTTCAAAAGAAGATCTTCGCCAAGATTTCGAAGATGCGCCAGAAATTATCCAAACAGGTTTCTATCGTCATACCTATATTCAAGAATATGACACACCGGGTGGCGAACCAATTGGTGTAACAATTTCAAATTATGAGTTTGATCGTAGTTCACAAGACATCTCATTGTTACGTAATATTTCTAAAGTTGCAGCTGCTGCACACATGCCATTTGTAAGCTCTGTTGGTCCAAAATTCTTTGGTAAAGAAACCATGGAAGAAGTTGCTGCAATTAAAGATATTGGCAACTATTTCGACCGTGCAGAATACACTAAATGGAACAGCTTCCGTGAAACTGATGACTCACGCTACATCGGCTTGACTTTACCAAGAGTGCTTGCTCGTCTGCCTTATGGGCCTGATACAATACCGGTACGCAGCTTCAATTATGTTGAAGATGTAAAAGGACTTGATCATAACCGTTATTTATGGACTAATGCATCCTATGCGTTTGCTGCAAACATGACTCAAAGCTTCATTCGTAATGGTTGGTGTGTACAAATTCGTGGACCGCAAGCAGGTGGACTAGTTGAAGATTTACCAATTCACCTTTATGATTTAGGTACTGGTAATCAAGTAAAAATTCCTACCGAAGTGCTTATCCCAGAAACTCGCGAATTTGAATTTGCTAATTTAGGATTCATCCCATTATCTTTCTATAAAAATAGAGATTATGCATGTTTCTTCTCTGCGAACTCAACGCAAAAACCAGCACTTTATGATACAAAAGAAGCAACAGCAAACAGCCGTATTAATGCTCGTTTACCTTATATCTTCTTATTGTCACGAATTGCTCATTACTTAAAAGTTATTCAACGTGAAAATATCGGTGCAACTAAAGACCGCCGTATGTTAGAACTTGAATTAAATAAATGGATAAGCAATCTTGTCACTGAAATGACTGATCCAAGTGATGAAGTTCAAGCGGCTCACCCATTAAGAGAAGCAAAAGTCATTGTTGAAGATATTGAAGATAATCCAGGATTCTTCCGTGTTAAAACATTCTTAATTCCTCATTTCCAAATCGAAGGAATGGATATTAATTTATCAATGGTATCACAGATGCCAAAAGCTAAATCATAAGTATTAGCTTTTACTTGATTTCATTAATATCTATTAAGGAGTGTTAGGACACATGAAAATATTTCGTCCTTTATGGAATGAAGGCGTCTTTCTGACGCCTCAACAATTTCAACAACAAGCGTTGTGGGATCAATTCACTTCACAAAAATTAGCCACTCTAGCGGTGGCTAACCCATGGGGAATTGAAAACCTATCTATTGATTTGCAGGCACTAACCTTCGATCGATTACAAGCAGAATCAATAAGTATCCGATTTTCTGATGGTGTTGTCATCAATACGGATATAGCAGATAAACTACCGGAAGCGAGAATATTAAATACCGATATACCTGTCGAGCTTGAAGAAGTAACCGTTTTTATTGGTATACCGTTACTACAAGCCAACGGGGGTAACTGTTTACAAGAAAATCAACGTCTTGAACGCCCACTGCGTTATAGACAAGATTGGGTAGAAGTTACAGATTTATTGGGGCAAAATGTCGAAACTATAGCTGTAGAGCATTATGCGTTAACATTCTTATTTGATTTTGAAAATCAAAGTGATTATCTAACCTGTCCTATAGCACGATTAAAACGAGATCTTAACGGGCGATTTGTACTGGATCAAGAATATCTTCCACCAATGTTAAACCTGCATACACAAAGTGGAACATTAGTTAAAGAACTTGAATTATTATGTGTTCAAATGCAAGCCAAACGGCAACATTTAACAGGAATGCGTCATGAGCGAAATCAACAAATGGCAGAATTTGCCACCGCTGATGTGTCATTATTCTGGTTGTTAAATGCATTAAATACTTATGAGCCTCAACTCAAATTTTTGCGTGATAATCCAACGATTCATCCTGAAAAGCTTTATCAAACATTAATAGCACTAACCGGTGCATTATTAACTTTCTCGCTTTTAAATAATGTAGATGGTATTCCAGCTTATCAACATAATAATCTTAATGAAGTTTTCCCTCCATTATTTGGATTAGTACGCAACTTACTGGAAGAAAGCTTACCTTCTCGAGTAATTAAAATTGAATTGGTTCATGACAAAGACACACTATGGACAGGACGATTAAATGACTCACGTCTTGTTGAAGATGCTGATTTCTATCTTTCTGTTCGTTCAAGTATGCCTGGTCATCAATTACAATCGCGGTTCCCAATCTTATGTAAAGCAGGTGCACCTGATGATGTTAGACAAATCATTCATTCTGCGTTATCTGGTATTCCAATTAAAGCATTGAGCCATGTTCCGGCAGCTATACCGGTACGTTTGGATAATCAATATTTTGCACTAGATCTTTCACATGAAGCGGCCAAAAATATGTTGCTTACACGCTGTTGTGAATTTTATGTACCACGTGCAATGCCTGATATTTCTTTGGAATTGTTTGCCGTATTGCGGTCATAGGATCAAATTATGAGTATAGAATCAAAACCAATTGTTATTGATGAATTATTACGAGATTCCATCTTAGTTGTAGTGCAGTTAAAAGCTAAAGCTGATATTCCATCAGGACATAAATTGTACGAAATTTGTAAACAACAAGTTATAACCGTACGAGAAAAATTACATCAAGCGCAGTATAGCCAAGATGTAATTGATGATATCAGTTATGCTTTATGTGCTTTATTAGATGAAACTGTATTACTTTGTCATCGAGATAATCCGAAAAATCAAGACTATGATGAATGGTTAGGTTCGCCATTACAAGTTATCTATTTTAACACGCACAGCGCGGGTGATGATCTATTCGATAAAATTCGTTCTCGCTTAAAAGCTGATAAAAAAGAAGGAATTGTTTTAGCTTGTTTTGACCGAGTATTAGGACTTGGTTTCCAAGGCTGTTATCTTGATAGACCTCAAATGGAACGAGAGCACCTGATACTCGCGCTACGTGAAGCTCTACGAGAATATGAGCCAGAACAATCATATCCAATCATTGAACAGACCAAAACATATCGTTATCAGTTTAGAAAAACCATTCTACTAGCTTGTACTGTCGTATCGGTTATTGTCGTTATTGGGCTTTACTTTTTATTGGATAATCAACTAGACAACTTGGTTAAGCAACTTGTTGGTTAAAAAGGTTTATTATGAGCGATTACCCTAAGCGCATTCAAATTATATATGCAGTCGTATTGAGTTTATTATTATTGTTTGTTTTCCTACCAATAACAATTGGCTGGAAAATACTTGGATCGATTCTCGTCTTTGCTATTGCCGGAGGTTTTCTTTGGCAAATGCGACGTTATCGACGAGTGCTAGCATCATCAACAGCAAATATCCAATTTTTAACTCAAAAACTTGATTTATTACCGGCAAGACAGCGTTATCGTTTACCAATACTCATGGTTACGGGTAGCGCGGCTAAAGATTTTTTTCCTGATGATTTATCGCTTGCCGAATCTAATGTATTAGTTTCGTCTGAAGCAGTTTGGATCTACGTTGATGAATTTTCACATCTACCGATAGTTTACGATTCATTAGTGGCGAAATGGCCTGATATGCTTGGTCGTGTAGGTATTTTCCTTGCCTTAACACCAGAAACAGAAGACAAACAGGGCTTATTCGTAGCTAAACTACAAGCATTTCGTCAATCATGGGTGGACACTTGTAGAATAGCTAAATACCAAATGCCTGTCTATCTTTCAACACATGTTGGACTGAACGACTTAATCTATGATGAAAATAACCCATTACCTGTATATTGGTTTCAATTATTAAATCAAAAATTATACTTGTTAGATCGTTATTTGTCGCCAATTACAAATTGGGTTAATGACATCAAAATTCCAACAGATGAACGTGAACGACGATTAAGACTTCGACCATTTTTAAGTGAAACAGAAAGTTGGATTGAAGACGTAGTATTAACCACTTTAGTTAATGACAAGCAACCTATTGCTAAATGTGTACCGACTGGTGTAGCAATCTATCCTACCAATCAATCGATTGTTCACGATAATCTCATGCAAAAAATATGGGAAAATGCGACAAGTTTATCATTACCAAATACGCATAAAATACAAGACGGTGTCACCCCGCCAGATGCATTAGTTAAATTTATGCCAATTGCATACCCATTTTCGCCTATTAGTTCCATGATCTGTGGTTTAATCATGATCACATCATTATTTTTAATGGGAAGTATGGGGGCGTCATTTTGGAATAACATCAAATTAATCGATAGAATTCAGAATGATATTCATCATTACCATTTAGTTCCAATGGGCAATTATGATGAGAAAAAAGAGGCACTTGAAGTACTACGAAATGATAAAACAATGCTAAATGAATACTATGCTAAAGGTGAACCTATTCGTTTAGGAATGGGATTATATCGTGGATTACAGCTTGTTGAACCGCTCAATGTAGCCATGAGTGACTACGTAGCAAAACCACCAGAGCCTGAAAAAGTGATCGTTGAAAAAACCCAGGTTATTGTTAAAGAACCACCTCCGCCAATTCGTCTAGATAGCTTGGCGTTATTTGAAAGTGGACAAGCAAGTCTAAAATCGGGTTCAGAAAAAGTACTAATTAATGCATTAATGGAAATACAAAAACAGATTAATGCAAATCCTGGTACAGGTTGGTTAATGATCATAACGGGTCATACCGACTCAGTTGGCGATGAAACCAAAAATCAACAACTATCATTTAATCGAGCCATGTCAGTACGTGATTGGATATTAAAAGCGAGTGACATACCAGAGACCTGTTTCGCCATCCAAGGGTATGGTGCAAAAAAACCTTTAGTGGATAACGATACTCCAGAAAATCGTGCAAAAAACCGAAGGGTAGAAATAAATTTAGTTCCTCAGGCGTCAACATGTATTTTGACGAATGAAAACTAAGAGTGTGAAACAAAAACAATAAAAGGAGATAAACAATGGCTGTACCAGCTTATATGTTTTTAAAAGATGACGGCGGTGCCGAAATCAAAGGTTCTGTAACCGTTGTTGGTCGTGAAGGAAGTGTAGAAGTGGTTGAATTCGATCACCGAGTATACATCCCAACCGATGGTAATACAGGTAAATTAACAGGAACTCGTGTACATAAAGCACTTGAATTTGTTAAAGAAGTTGATGCATCTTCACCTTACCTATACAAAGCTGTAACTACTGGTCAAAACTTAAAATCAGTTGAGATCAAATGGTACAAAATCAACGATGCAGGACAAGAAGTTGAATATTTCAATACATTAATGGACGGTGTAAAAGTCGTATCTGTTAAACCTGAAATGCACAACATCAAAGATCCAACGAAAGAACAATACAACCACTTAGAACGTATTGAACTTCGTTATGAAAAAATTACTTGGACTTATAAAGATGGCAACATCATCCACTCAGATAGCTGGGTAGAAAGCCGAGGTTAATTTTAACTTACACAGTCCCTATTTATAGGGGCTGTATTTATTTTATTAATGATTAAGGAAAGAAATAGTAATGATAGCTGATCCCTCTGTTTTATTAAGACGACTAAATCCGTACTGTGCGAAATCGCTTGAAGCTGCGGCTGGATTATGCCAAACACGAGCACATACCGAAATTACACTTGAACATTGGTTATTAAAATTACTAGAACAGGGTTCAGGTGACATAACGATAATTTCAAGACATTATCAACTCGATATGGATAAAATTTGGACTGGATTACTCAATTATCTAGACGCACTACCGCATACTATTAACACAAAACCAAGTTTATCGCCATCGTTGATAGCTGTAATGCAATCAGCATGGTTAAAAGCGTCGCTAGAAAATCATGAAGAAGTTATTCGCTCAGTTCATATATTGCAAGCATTGCAAGAAATGCCACATTGCTTAAAAGCTCAAGATGCATGGCAACTACTTAGTTTATCGCCGGTTTCATTGCAAAAAATGCGATTACAATTGGATGAAACTTCGGACGAAAACCCAGCTAACCAATACAGCTATCAATCCGATACAGCGATCAGCGCTACAGACAGTTTTGGTATTGATTCAACAGCGAACTCAACAATCGCTGCAAACAAAACACAAAAAAACGATGCGAATGATGCTACAAATAATAATGATAAACAAATCGCTCAACAAAAGCATCATCAAGCGGCGCTTGAACGTTTTACCGAAAATGTCACTGAAAAAGCCAAATCAGGTAAAATTGATCCCGTTTTTGGTCGTGACAGTGAAATCAGACAAATGGTCGATATTCTATCCCGTCGTCGTAAAAATAACCCAATTCTTGTCGGTGAACCAGGGGTAGGTAAAACTGCGCTAGTTGAAGGTTTAGCACTTCGAATTGCTGAAGGAAACGTACCAAAAAATCTTGCGGATGTTAGCATCCTAACGTTAGATCTTGGATTATTACAAGCTGGAGCTGGCGTAAAAGGTGAATTTGAACAAAGATTAAAAAATGTGATTGATGCTGTTCAACAGTCTCCAACCCCAATATTGCTATTTATTGACGAAGCTCATACTATTATCGGCGCAGGTAATTCAGCCGGTGGCGCAGATGCGGCAAACTTACTAAAACCTGCATTAGCACGTGGAGAACTACGCACTATTGCAGCGACAACATGGTCTGAATACAAACAATATTTTGAAAAAGATGCCGCTTTAGAGCGTCGTTTCCAAATGGTCAAAGTAGACGAACCTGATGACGATCGAGCATGTTTAATGTTGCGTGGCTTAAAATCACGTTATGCTAAACACCATGGTGTACATATCCTAGACGAAGCTGTCAAAACAGCCGTTTCACTATCAAGACGTTATATCAGTGGACGTCAACTGCCCGATAAAGCGGTTGACCTGCTTGATACAGCGTCAGCACGTGTACGTATGGGGCTAGATACGATACCAGAATCAATTACACAGCTTGAAGCTAAAATTGCTTCACTAAAAATTGAACAAGATGCAATTAACGCAGATCTGGCATTAGGTGAAAATTTAACGAGCGATCGCTTAAAAGAAATAGACATCCAGTTAGCCAAACTACAAGACAAATTAACTATTCAACAAACTCAATTTGAAAAAGAGAAAAAACAAATTGAAACATTGATAGAATTACGTCAAAAACTGACGAATAAATCAGATAGCAAGCTACTTAAAAAACTCAGCGATGCTCAGCAAGAATTAAATGAGCTACAAGGTCATAACCCATTACTTTCACTTGATGTTGACAGTCGCACAGTCTCATCCGTTATATCAGACTGGACAGGTGTTCCATTAGAAAGTTTACTAAAAGATGAGCAAAGCCACTTACTTGCGCTTGAAGATGATTTACGTCAACGTGTTGTGGGACAAGATAATGCCCTGTTTGAATTAGCTAAACGTATTCGTGCAGCAAAAACTGGACTGACATCTGAAGATGCACCAATGGGCGTATTTTTATTAGTTGGTCCGTCAGGTGTTGGTAAAACCGAAACAGCTTTAGCATTAGCAGATACCCTATTTGGTGGTGAACAATCACTGGTAACCATTAACATGTCAGAATACCAAGAAGCGCACACCGTATCACAACTTAAAGGATCACCTCCGGGATACGTAGGTTATGGTCAAGGTGGGGTATTAACCGAAGCCGTTCGAAAACGACCATACAGTGTTGTGTTACTGGACGAAGTTGAAAAAGCACATCGTGATGTACTTAACTTATTCTATCAAGTCTTTGATCGTGGCTTTATGCGTGACGGTGAAGGTCGTGAAATCGATTTCCGTAATACCTTAATATTAATGACATCTAATTTAGGTAGTGATGAGCTTATGGCGCTTTTCGAAGAAATGCCAGATGCCGATATTGCGACACAACAAGAACTTCTACGTCCGATCATTCGTGAACATTTCCAACCGGCATTATTAGCACGTTTCCAAACAGTAATCTATACACCACTTGGTAAAGACGCATTACGCAAAATTGTTGAAATGAAACTCAATAAAGTTGCCAGCCGACTACAAAAACATTACAAAATTGTATTTAATGTGGGCGAAAAACTTTACGACACTTTGGTATCAGCGTGTTTACTACCAGATACAGGTGCACGAAACATTGACAGTATCTTAAATCAACAAATTTTACCTGTGGTATCAAATTTATTACTACAACGAAGCAGTACAACTAACAATCAAGTACCAACGTTAATCCTTGATTTTGACGAATCAGAAGGAATCGTACTTGAATGGGAAAGTGAGCAAACTAAAGCAAAATCTGCTAAAACAAAATCAGTTGAAACCAAACAGGCAGAAGCTAAGCCTGCTAAAGCTAAGACGGTTAAAACAACTAAAGCTAAACAAGCAGAAAATACTAAAGATAAGAAAGAGAAGGCTACCAAAAAAGCCTAATAAGTAAGTAAAACGTTAACGAATAAAATCGTTAGCGTTTTACAAAATGATAAAACAGTGAAAGTGTTCATCAATCTTTTCGGTTAACATTATCTTAGTAAAATTGTAGCGATACTGAATGATGTCACACATGATTTTGATGTTAGGTTGAAGTATGAATGCTTTTTACTAATTTCTGTTTTAATGAATTGAAATTTATGAATATTTTAATTTTACATGATATTAAACAATTACCTATATCACCAATAATAAACTTCAAAATAAGAATTATATACCAACAAATAATAAATTAATTATGGTGATTAAAAGCTGACTAATATAAAAGAAAATACTTTGGCTAAAGTAATAATTAAAAATAAATAGTGATTCATAGCAAACAGTTATAAAAATAAAATTGTAATAATAGTGTTAGTTAATAACCCAAAAATAATGTTATTTGCATATAAATTATAACTTAAGGGTATTAACTCGATACTGATAATGAACATAAAGTGATCGAAAAAAATTAATTTGCAAATTTTATACAATATCCGATGGTTGCATAAAAAATGAAACACCAATAAATGAATAATAAAGGAATGAAAGATGGCTAAAAATGTAGTGAGATTAGGTGATCCGACTACTCATGGAGGTAATGTAATTACTGCTTCATCCACCATGATTGTTGAAGGCAAACCCGTTGCTTTAGTCGGTGATTTGGTAAGTTGCCCAAAAAAAGGGCACGGAGTCAATCCTATTATTGAAGGTGTTGAAAGAAGTTATTCGGATGGAAAACAAGTCGTCGTAGATCAATGTGCTTGTGCCTGTGGCTGTAAAGTAATTTCGACAATTAGTACATCGGAGATGGAATAATATTATGTCTTGGCCTAAACCAAATGTTACAAATATAGTAAAACAACCTATAAGTTTTAGTCGTGCAAAATGGGGAATTTTTTTTGTTGTATTAATTATAATTACCGCGTTAATACTTGCAGCCTTATGGCCAGATAAAAGCTTTGCGACTCAATTCACTTACTGGGCTGGCGTAATTTTAATACCAACTATAATTGGAGGTTCGGCATTTGGCGTACGAATATATCTTTATGGTTTAGCACAAGAAGAATATGAAATATGGCAAAATGAACAACAAACTATTGATAATAATTGGCAAAATTGGGCAATGAAATCATTAGTTGTTCTTGAAAGTTATTATTATTTAGTTAGTAATGTCAATGCAAGAAAAATATTCGATGATGAGATCAATATAGATTCTCAGATCAACAAATCGCTTGAATTTGAAGAAACATTTGAATTGAAGCACAAGCTTGAAGATCTATTCATCAAATTTAATAAAATACTGGCTCTATTGCCTAAATCTGAAACATTGCATATTACAGTTTATTCATCAGACAAGTCTTATCAACCTATTGATAACGAAATAAATCAAGCTATTCGAGCATCTAACATAGAAAATAAATTTACTTTACAACAGCAAATTCTTTTTCGTAACACTAATATAAAAAAAATAGTAGAAAATATTGATACACCAGATTCAGGTTTAGAGCTAATTATAATTAATAATCAAAAATCAGAAGGGTCTGCTTTTTTGGCCAGTTTTTTACTGCTTAATAAAGACTATTACGAAGATTTAAAATTGGATTTTGCAAAGATAGAAATCTTAAGACCAATGATTGCTAATGATTTAGAAGAAGGTCTGAATCAAATGGTCGAAATGCAAAGTGCACTTAAAACAATAAATCAACTTTGGGTAACCAATATAAGTAATAAACAAAAAGCTGATGTGGCTAAAGAATTAACGCTACATGAGATTTCACCAGAACATATATATTCACTTGAAAGTTTTGTCGGTAAGTCAACAGAACTTACTTATTGGTTAGCATTAGCACTTACATGTGAAATGATGAGTATAACTCAGAACAATAATTTAATTGTTTCAGAAAGCCAACACCAATGGCAATTTTCTGTGATAAAAAATGTATAAAAAAGGAAAGGTGTGTTAAATGAGAAATAAATGGAAACGAATTGGATTAATTTTCATTATTTTATTAGGGGCCATATCAATAGCTATAGGACTATCTATTTGGGGTGATGACCTAGGTTACAAAACATTAGGACATAAAATAGAAATTTGGATATATTGTATGCTATTTTTATTAGGCTTACTTTTAACGCCTTCCATAATAACGAATAGTCGACGACTAGCAGCAAAAGATAAAGCGAAAATAGAATCACTTAATCCTGCTGAAACAGATAAAAAAACGAAAAAAGTAATTCCATTTTCAGAATTTATCGATATACAAAAAAAATGTCGTTACATTACAGGTATATTTTGGCGCTACAAAATTCGTAAATGTCTGGTTCTTGGAAAATCAAATGACATAGAAAGCGTTTTTCCTCGCTTACCTCAAGAACAATGGCAATTGAATGATAAGACATTAGTGATTTATGGTGGAGATATTGAAGATGAACTTAATATCCCATGGTTACAAGCTTTAAAAAAACACCTTTCTCGGTTTTTGCCATTTTCACGAAAACCATTAAATGCGGTAATTTGGGTGGTGCCTAAAAATTATCTTGTCAATAACCGTCAACAACAATCAATTATTGAAAAGGCAGTATTACAATTTAAATCTCGAGATAAAATTTTAAAGTGGTCTTCGCCGCTTTATCTTATCTCAACGGAAGAAACCGAATGGTCACAAGCAGGACGAATCGAGCAAAGCGTTGGTCTGATATTTCCAACATTAAATAAAGAATCAATGGATTCTGTGGTGTTATCACTTAATCAACTAGCTTCAGAATGTAGCAAACGTGGTATACAGCAAATTAAAGAAAAAACGACATATTCGTTTTTACTTAAATTAAGTCAAGATTTAGTAAAAGGTAATATTACTAATATTCAACGTTATTTAAGTTCATTGACAGCACTTCCCTATTCGCCACGAATACGTGGATTATTTTTTACACCACATCAAGTCTTATCCAATGATGAAATCCCGTACTTAAATAACTATTTGACTATGACGCCAACATGGGAATCGATCAGTGAAGATGCAAAGTTACAGTCAGGTCGACGAATGGGCATTCAATGGGGACTAATTATTAACTGCGCGATATTAGGTGCAATACTCGTTACGGGAGTAGGATTAATCACATCCTATCTTCAAAATGCATTTCTTATTAACGGAAGTATTGAACTGGCAAAACAAGCTGATGATTCGGTAAATAAAAATTATAAGACAAAATTACAGACACAATTTGAATTGCAACAACGCATTGAGCAATTATTACATCGTAAACAACATGGTGCACCATTATCGTATCGATTTGGATTAAACCATAATGATCAGCTACTCAGTAAATTATGGCTTACTTATAAAGTTACCAACTCACGCAATATTGCAACACCATTCCATACGTTAATGACTGACTACTTAACGCTATTAACAGAACTTCCACCGGATAGTCCTGAACGTTTGAAATTAGTAGATTCTGCATATGACTTTTTAAAAGCTTATTTAATGCTAAGTCATCCCGATAAAAGCGATGGTATATATTTAAGCCAGTTTGCCTCAGATAAATGGCGAGCACCGGAAGGTATTAGTGATGGAGATTGGCAACGACTAATGCCCGATCTTGTCCGTTTTTGGGGACAAGTCTTAAAAAATAATCCTAACTGGGCATTACAAGAAGATAAACGTTTAGTAAATGGCGTACAAAAAATATTAATTAATAAAATTGGTGTTCAAAATGCTGTTAATACGCTTTATCAAGACATAATTCAACGTGCAAGTCAGCAATACAATAACCTAAATTTAAATCAACTGCTTGATGGTATTGACAGTAATATACTTTTTATCAATGATGTAGAAGTACCTGGTATATTTACCCGAAAAGCATGGGAAGAAACCATTAAAGATGAGATAAATGATGCGGCTAAATCACGCAAAGAACAAATTGACTGGGTATTAGGGGAAGGGAGCCAAAGCAATTTAATTGCCTCAATATCACCTAATGTATTAAAACAGCAGTTGAAAGATCGCTACTTTAGTGAATATGGAGCATCATGGGCTTATTTTCTAAATAACATCCAATGGCAGCCAGCTAACAATGTTTCTGATGTCATTGAACAGTTAACGTTACTCGCTGATAATCGCCAATCACCACTAATTGCACTTATCAATGTAGTTAAATATCAATCTGAAGTTGATTATTCAGGTGATGGCATATCGGATAATTTAATTCGTACTGCTCAACAAATTATGGGCAAAAGAAACCAATCTATTATTCCTATAGCCAATAATGAAGCATCGGGGCCTTTAACAGCTACTTTTTCACCAATTGTAAATCTAATAAAAAATGAAAACAGTAATAGTCTTTCATTACAGACTTACTTATCTCGAGTAACACAAGTTCGCTTAAAATTACAAAATGTGACCAATAGCGCCGATCCTAAAGCAATGATGCAAGGACTTGCAAAAAGCGTATTTAAAGGGACTTCAGTTGACTTAACCGAAACTCGAGATTATGGAAATCTAATTGCAGCTAATTTAGGTAATGAATGGTCAGGTTTTGGTCATAGCTTATTTAAACAACCGCTTGAGCAGTCTTGGCAGGTAGTATTAACACCTGCAACAGAAAGTTTTAATGAAATTTGGCAAAATTACATTGTCAATCAATGGGAAAAGTCATTTGCGGGTCGTTATCCATTCAAAAATAGTGAAAATGAAGCATCATTAGCTGAACTTGCTCGTTTTTTACGAAGTGATACTGGAATTATTGATAACTTTATTATAAATGAACTAAACGGTGTATTAGAAAAGAAAGGCGGACGTTGGATAGTCAATACCGTGAATGCTCAAGGTCTTAACTTCTCACCAAAATTTCTTGATGCATTAGAGTTATTTAATGATTTATCATCCGAATTGATCACATCAGGTGATGTAACCTTATCGTTCGATTTAATGCCACGTAGTGGTAACAAAATTGTTCGTACTGAATTAATCATCAATAAACAAAAACTAGAATACTTCAATCAAGCCCCAACATGGCAACGCTTCAATTGGCCAGGGGATGGCTATTCACCTTTTTCTCAACTCAGTTGGAGTTCTGATGAGGCAGGGTTAAAACTATTTGATTACTACAATGGTGATTGGGCACTTATAAGACTACTTGAAAAAGCATCTGTAAAAGCGCTTGATTCAAGTCGTTATGAACTAGTTTGGAAAGTATCTGACGAAGGTAAATTACGATATGTATTAAGGACACAATTGGGGCAAGGGCCACTAACGTTGTTAAAATTGCGTAATTTCACCTTACCAACCAGAGTATTTGAAAATTAATTAAAATGATGGAAAATTATTATGTTTAGCCAATTGTTAAATCGTTTATTTGGAACACAAGATTCAACTGAATCAGTCAAAAAAAATTTAACCCAACAATGGGCGGATTGGCTAGAACCAATTAGTCCAGAAAAACCTACAGGTGAAGATTTAACTTACCACGATACTTTTCAAGAAATAAAAGAAGAAATCGCCAAACTATCAGGTATTGATTATGAATTGATTGTCACTGAAAGTGAAAACATATTAAAACAGAGCAGTAAGGATATTCGAGTGGCAACTTATTATTGCCTAGCCCGATTACATCTTGACGGCGCAGAAGGATATGCGGACGGTGTTGAATTATTAGCCGGCTTACTTGAAAAATTCGGAACAAATATTTATCCATCACGGCATAATGTCCGCAAAAATGCGATTGAATGGTTGGCTAATGCAAAATTTATTGATCAACTTACCCAATTACAACCAATTTCTGACGAATGCCTGTCACGTATCATTGTTGCATTAAATGAATTAGATAGCACAATCAAAACACTTTTTGTCAGTGAAAACCCTGATCAAGCTATTGAAGCACCTGATTTATCAGCTCTCGTACATTTTTTTAGTAATAACTTAAAACAACAAGTTAGAAGTTCACAACCAGAAGAATCGACATCGTCATCATCTTTAGCTTCGTCTGAAACAACGGCCGAATCTTTTCCAAAAATGACAGATGTCAAAATTGGTTCTCAACGAGATTTACTGGATCAAGCTCGTAAAATGGCGGCTTTTTTACGCGAAAAGCCAGAAGGATATCTTGCTGCTGGTCGCTTTTTACGAATATTACGTTGGGATACCATTGTCGATTTACCGCCAGCAGATCATCGAGGACGTACTCGCTTACCAGCGCCAAGAGCAGAACTAAAACAAAATATTAGTCGATTGATAATTCAACAGCAGTGGTCTGAACTATTTGAGCGTGTAGAAGCTGCATTCATGGAAGGTGCTAATCATTTTTGGTTAGACCTTCAGCGAGCAACGATTATGTCACTACAAAAAATGGGGGCACCACATCAAGCTTGGGCGGATATATTTCTAACTGATATAGGTTTGATGTTAGAAAGATTGAATGGCATAGAACGGCTTTCATTCGATAATGGCACACCTTTTGCCGATGATGAAACACTTAGTTGGATTGCAACCAATGCAAGAATTCATCATTTAGATGAAGGTGACAGTATTGCGCCAATATCGATTTCTGGTGAAAACGATTGGAACGAAATAGAAAAACAAGCATACGAATTAGCGCAGTCTGAAACGTTGGAAAAAGCATTTCAATGGTTACAAAATTTGCCAACATTACGCTCACCTAAACAGCGATATTTACTGCAATATACGCAAGCAAGAGTAGCTGAACAACTGGGTAAACAAGAAATTGCATTAAAATTATTGATTGGCTTAAATAACCAACAACAATCAATGACATTGCTTGACTGGGAACCAGAGCTAATCTTTGATGTTAAACGATTTTTATTAAAGCTATTAAAGCAAAAAAATCAATTAAAAGATGGTATAAAAGTTGAATTATCAGAGAAAATAGATCTGTTACAACATGAATTAATGCAGCTTGATCCTGCACGGGCACTCAGCATGATGTAAAAAGGCAGCATCAAAAAACTAAATAATGAATAATACAAATTTTGTAATAAAAACAATTAACCAAGTGAAAATAACACAACAATGAAAGAGATTAACAATGGATGATTTAATTTTACGCTATTACGAATCGGAAATGCGATATTTGCGAGAAGCCGGAAAAGAATTTGCTAAAATACATCCTGATAGGGCAAGTTTTTTAAACTTAGATCGTGTCGGAGACCGTGACCCATATGTAGAACGATTATTTGAAGGTTTTGCCTTTTTAACAGGACGGTTACGCCAAAAAATTGATGACGATTTACCTGAACTAACAGAAAGCTTAGTCACCTTACTTTGGCCACATTATTTACGTTTAATTCCATCATTATCGATTGTCGAATTAACACCAAATTATACAACGCTATCACGTCAAGAAGTGATCCCTAAAGGCCTGCAAGTACAAACCGAGCCACTTGGACAAGTTGGCACTAAATGCCCATTTCGTACAACTCAAGAAGTGACATTACAGCCAATAAAAGTTAATCAAGTGACTTTAGGGCTTAATCACGATGGACGAAGCATGATAACTATCCGTATAGGTTTTAGCGAATTGGCGGATAAAGAACAGTTAGACTTATCATGTTTACGCCTATACCTAAATGCTGATGCACCAATTGCATCAACTTTACATCATGCATTGACTCAGCAAGTAGGACAAATACATGTTCGTTATTCAGATGATCCAGAAACACGAGTTACGCTTGATGGAAAAATTACACCAGTAGGATTCAGTGAAGAAGATCGCCTATGGCTCAAACCAGATAATGCGTTTTCAGGATATCAACTACTATTGGAATATTTTGCATTTCGTGAAAAATTTATGTTTGTTGACTTACATGGTTTAAAAACAAGCAATATATCAGAAGCATGTACTTATATCGATATAGAATTAACGCTCAATCAAACATGGCCAAGCGACATGCCATTTGGGCATGATAACATTCGTTTGCATTGTGTCCCTGTTATCAACCTGTTTGACATGGAAGCGGATCCCATTGTTGTTAATCAGCTAGAAAGTGAATACCTACTAAGACCACTGTTAAGACAGGACGGGCATATAGAAGTTTATTCAGTTGAAAATGTAGAAGCGATCACCAATGATGGACGATATCGTTATGTACCATTTACCAGCTTTAAACACCGTGGTGGAATGTTACGTCACGACGCACCGGAACGGTATTATCACACACGTGTGAGAAAAGGGCCTTCGGGGCTACATGACACATGGCTAATCTTAGGTGGAAAAATATGGGATAAAAACGAAATCCTTGAAACCGAAACTTTATCATTAAGAGTCACAGGAACCAATGGAATGCTACCACGTAAAGCACTACGCAATGCACGCATTCATAGTCTTCTTGATTCAAATAGTAGTATTGCCAAAGTACGCAATCTTTGTTCACCGACAATGCCTTGTTATCCGCCGACAGAAGATCGTTTTTATTGGCGAATATTATCGCATCTTGCACCAAATTACTTATCGTTAATGAATGCCGAAGTCTTACGAGGAACTTTAGCGCTATACGACTGGACGGACAACGAATTAAATAGAAGACGTCTTGAAGGCATAGTTGAGGTCACTCATCGCATGATTAAGCGAACCGTTAAAGGCATGTTACAACGGGGTATAGAAATTGAGGTCACTATCAATAGTTTTCAATTTTCGGGTGAGGGTGATGTCATGTTATTTGGTGAATTATTACATCAATTTTTTGCCTTATATGCCGATGTCAATTTATTTACGCAGTTGGTTATTATCAGTTTACCTACAGGAAACAAAATAGTATGGAATCAGAGCAAAGCATCGAAAACAGCCCTTTAATGCAAATGCTTGAAAAAGAACTGCCAAGAATCAATTTTTATCGTTTTTGTCAGTTACTTGAGCAAATGTATTCAGTAGATCCGATATTAGGGAAACATGAATCGCCTGCGGCTGATCCGTTACGATTTGCGCCTTCGGTGGATATGTCATTTCCGGCTAGTGAACTAAAATATATTGAGAAAGCACCTTATATCAACCGTCCAACAACGGTAAGAACGCGATTTTTAGGTCTATATGGTGTTGATGCCGTATTACCACTAGGTTTGATTGATAACATTATCCGTCGTGATGAAAACTATCAAGTTATGACTGACTTTCTTGACATGTTCAATCACAGAGTCATCACACAATTTTATCGCATTTGGTTAAAATACCACTATCCGGCAAGCTACATAGAAGGAGGACGAGACCCCGTATCTCAATGTTTATTTGGCTTAATTGGGTTAGGTATCAAAGGCATAAGAGAACAAATTGGCACGCCATTATCACGTTTTTTTGCATTACTTGGACTAATGTCACAAAAAACACGAACAGCAGAAGGGATTGTTGGACTTATTCGAGTTATGGTTGATGATGCCAAAGTTGATGTCAGTGAATTTTATCCTGTTTGGCAATCAATAGATAATCCTGCAAAATTAGGTGGAAAGGAACCTAATCGAATTGGGTTAGATGGTGGTGGAACATTGGGTTCACGCTTCAAAGAGTGCAATCAAAGTATTCATATTTCAATAACGCCACAACACGAACATCAAATTGCTGAATTATTGCCTGACGGACAATTATTCCATGACATCTTAGCATTATTACGCACTTATTTAGGCTATCGAGTAGATGCTAAAATAACGCTGTGTATTAAACGAATTTTTCTACCAAGAAGTCAATTAAAATCAAAAAATAGCAGATTAGGATTAACTGCATCTTTTAATAAAACTGACGAAAATAATCAACCCATTCAAGACGAAATCAAAGTCAATTTGGGAAGTTATTCAGGCGTTGATTATCGAGCATATCAAACAAAGGACTAAAAATGAGAATAATCAAAACATTAATTGCAAGCTTGTTAATTATTTCGCTAGCGGGTTGTGGTATTGCCCAAAGCGTAAGTGAAACAGCAGTTGAAATCACAGATTCTGTTTTTAAATGGAATGTTAGAACGTTACATTTAGATCTTAAAGCAAGAGCAGAACTCAATGTAGATGATGATAGTCGATCATCACCTGTTGTAATTCGCATTTATCAATTAAAAGATGTCGATAATTTCAATACAGCCACCTATCAAGAACTGGTTGATAATGATAGTGAAATCTTACAAGAATCACTGATTGAAAGTAAAGAAGTCGTATTAAAACCCGACACTGCTATTTCAATTGATATCCCATTTGACAAAAAAGCCGATGCGGTTGGAATTATAGCACTTTTCAAAGAGCCGAATTTAAAAGATAACACTTGGCGATTAGTCTTGGAGCGGGGTGATCTTTATATAACTGAACCACGTGAAATTATTGCTAGTCAATATACCATTAAACTTGTGGAAGAAAAGTAAATGAGCGCATCATTATATGACATCTTATATGGCTATTTCGAATCTGGCATCCCGGTGGATGATATAGACGAAAAAGAACAAACGATTATAAGTGTAATGGATAACATTGAACGTATCTTAAATAGTCGGGCAGGGGCTATTAACCATATGCCTGATTATGGGCTACCGGACATGTCTACTATCTTTCAAGCATTACCGTCATCAGCTTATGTATTAATGAGAGCTATAGAACAAACACTACTTATTTATGAACCACGACTTGAATCGATTAATATCAATATCGATGAAAAAAATAATGACTCAATGGTTCTCAGTTATGAATTAGTCTGTTATTTCAAAGAAGGTGGACTTGTTAAATACGGCACCTACTTTATGCCTGATGGCAAAGCACAATTAAGATATACCAAAAAAACGACACGTACTTAATGTCGAAAATACAAAGGAGTAACCCATGGCGAACAAAATAACCACCCTTATCAATCAAGTCGGTGAAAGTTTACTGAATGAATTAACGGGCGAGGTAAGCCACAACCGCTACACCTTAACGGTTGATAATTTGATTTCGCCGGTTTCTGTTTTACACGTACAAGGTGATGAACAGCTCAACCAGCCATGGTATTACACCATTGACTTTACCAGCCCGGATAAAACCTTATCGCCCGATGATATACTCAATCAAAAAGCATCATTTTCCTTTAATCCTGCGGTTAAAAATGTGCTGGCAACGGCGATTCGTTCCCTAAGTGACCTGCCTGTCGAGAGTGACTTACG
>NZ_JBIDFH010000004.1:177138-181386 GCF_046635745.1 Gilliamella sp. CG35 | reverse complement strand
GAAATTAGCGAAAAGGGCATTGTACTGGGTACACCGAATAATGTGTACATGAAGTGTAATGTCCTACAAAAAATGGGCACAGCACAAAAAAATATTCAAAATGAATTGCCACCGATTTGCAGTGGTGTAAAACAAGACGAAGCTGAAAAGCATGCAATTTTTGTGGAAAGAAAATAATGATTAAAATTATTCCGGATCAGGAAATCAATAAAACCATTGCCGAACAAATTCAGCGGTTTAGAAAAATACATGTATTAATCGACCCGCAAATTAACGACAATTTTTTTTATGAAAATGATATTGAATTTGATTCAATTGTCCCGATAAGGGACAGGCAAGATACCGTATCGTATAACCATGAATGCTTACAGCTATGTACATTAAAAAAAGGGGCAGAAGACGATATTAAACACATCATAGCGAATTTAAAAAACCAGCAATCATCGGTTATCGCAATGATCACCTCACCTTACCCGATTAAAGACATACAACAACACATTAGTAATGCGATGTTTATGTTACATCAAGGCAATTATTATCTATTACGTTTTTACGATCCGCACGTGCTTAAACATTTAGTGACTATTTTTGATGAAGAACAAATAAATAAAATGTTGGGTAGTGTGCAATACTGGTACTACTGGCAAGATGAATATGTGCAACTACACCATAAACCCGAATTAATATTATGGGATATCAAGTACAAAATAACGACTCAGCAATGGCGAAAAATCAAAATAGCCCAAAGTTATAACGCCTACGAACAACAAACCGTAAAATTACAAAAAAAGCCATTAACCGACGTTCAACAAAACACACTAACTCAGTTACTGGATTGGATTTATACGGCAACATTTTATGAACCTGATCAGCAAAAAATGGACTATATCGTGGAATATGCGATGGCTAAATCAGAACATTTTTTTCAAAAAATTGAATATGATCTCTTTGTCGATTTAATGAGAAATCAAAAAATTAGCCAATTGGAGCACTATTTCAATCATATCGATAAGGAGCAAGAACATGTCAGCGATTGAGAATTTACTGAAAATAATATTAGCGACAAAGGCCCAAGAAAATAATTCAGGTAAACGCTGCCCAAAATGTCAAGAAAAGGAAGGCGATTTGGTCGTGTTGCCAACTCGCTTATCAATTACAGGGTATCTTGGCAAAAATAAACAATTAAAAAATGGCGCTGAAGCTAAAATTGAATTACCTTCGTTGCCGGATTTTGCTAAAAAAATGGTATCGGACATATCGATAGAACACTCAAAATACTGTATACAAATGTTACGACAAGGTTATTTATATATACTGGTCGATTTTAAAAATGGACAAAAGCAATGGCGAATATTTTCGTCTAGTCCAGAAGGTTGCTTAACAGAATATAGCGACAACAACACCATACCGAATATTCCGCCTAAATATACCTGTAACATTGCAACAGACGGTGCGGATGCGTCCTACATCAGCTTTAAAAACAGCAAAGATATCGAAAAAATTTATTTTGTATTTAGTCCAAATAAAATCAGTAACGCCAGATTAGAAATTTATCAAGATACCCCCGAATTTGTACTGTCAGGCATGACGCCGGATCAGATTAGAAACGGGCAAACTGCGTTAAAAACGCAAGATATACTGACGAATATTCTCGAAATATCGACAGCATTGGATATTGCTGAGCAACAAGCATTTTTAAAAAGCAAACCCCCATATGACTTTAAAACCGGTGAGCGAGACAAAGCCAATAGCCAATTACAAGTGATCGAAAATATTTATACTAACCGCACCACCTATTATGATAAAGATATAATGCGAACTTACATGCGCTACCTATCGCTCTATAACAAATTAAAAAAACGGCAAGGGGTGGCGATAGTGGTTAATGATGCCATTGGTATCACCCAAAGTTTAAATAATCGCTATCATCAAGCACTTGAAAAAAGAATGAAACCATGGATGGAAAGCAACGATTCGGAAGGCATATCCAACGAACATCGTTTAATTGTTTACCGGCAGCTATTAGGTTTTAAAGAATCCTTTCATAATCATAGAATTAGGCAAATAATCAAGCACAATAAACAGTGGGAAAATGTTGCAAAGTGGGGTAGAGACAAAATAATTCCTGTTTATACTCGTGATCTATCGAATAGTATAAGTCGAGAAATATTTCAAGGAGCCGAAGAAGCCTTAATCAAACAACAAACAGAAGAACTGTCTCAAAAAGAGTTTCAAAAATTCTATTGGGACCGCTTATCGCAAGACAAATTTAAACGTTTTGAACAAGAATTCAATGAACGAAGCCAAAGTGCCGAACAACTTGCCGAACTGCGTATTGATGACTACATAAAATGGTTAAAATCACATCAATTAGTATCAGCGTTAGATTTATATGATGATACCATTCCACTAGACGGAATCATGTTTCAATTACAAATGGGAGTTTGCTTGTGTGGGGCAAGTGGATCATCAAAAGTCAGAAAAGTGTTAGACGAATGGTGGCTTGAACCGCAAGTGACCCCGACCAACTTATGTATGCGAACCTACCTATTTAACAACAAAGCGTTAATCGCCGATATTAACGAATACTTGGATATTCAACAAAACATAGCGATCAATGAGTCTGCTGATAATAATAGCCATCAGCCAAATGTCGATAAAGCGATTAACTTACTCAACAAATTGACTAAACATGTTAATCGGACAGGGTCGATTGTCAATCAGATAGCGGATCGCGGTTTTCCAATAGCATTGTTATCGGTTGCCTTTGCTGATCTTGTCAGAAGTTTTTTAAGAGTCACAACCCAAAAATTTAATCAAACAATTCAAAACCGCCTAGGCAACTTAATTTTTGCCAAAATTAGGGATAAAGCTTTAGAAATGTATGAATCGGGCTATAATATCAACGGGCATTCTTTTGAAGTCTCTCCCAAAAAAGGTGTGCCACAAATAACACGGTTTGCCCGTGAAAAGTTTAATCATTCAGATTTAGTCAATACCAAAATCGCCATGATGGTATTTGCATTTAGTAGCTACGAAACACTCAAAAAATTAATTCATGGTAAATGGAATGATTCTCGGGAATTAGCCGAATTAACCGCATCGCTAATGGCAAGTGCAGCAGCGGGCACGCAAATCTTGACCAGTGCCATCAAAAGTTGTATCGAAAATAGCCCAACATCAAAAACTGCTACCGTAACCTATAATGCGTTTGGGCGATTATTTTTATGGTCGGCGAGTTTTGCGTTGATGGCTGGAGGAGTATCGGCGGTATTGGATTTTTGTGATGGTACAAAAAAACTTAAGGGAAATAGTCCTATTATAGGAATTGCATATTATGTGAGAGGTCTAGCAACTTTTTCACTAAGTATTTCACAATTTGCAGTCGCTTTAGGGGCATTAGTGCCATGGTTTGATAATATTATCACAACCAGTATCGAACGGACTTTTTGGGTAAATGTAGCTGAAGTCGGGATAGTCATCGGTCGCTTTGCCATTGGTCGATCTGCGGCAGTGTGGCTGGCGGCAATTAATTTTTACGCGTCTATGATTATTATTGTGGTCAGTGTCTGCCTGATTATTTTTGATGATGATGCTATGCAAAAATGGTTTGATCGCTGCTGTTTTAGTAAAGACCCTGAACGTAAAAAATTTAAAGATTTAGGCGAAGAACTCACAGAATGGCATCAAGCACTACAGGAGACTTTTTAATATGTACGCAGGCGAATTTTTATTATGGTTTGGAAACGCCATGAAATCCGAAACCCGTAAAAAATTAAAAATGGGCTATAACCATGCCGATATGACACTCAAAGAAGTGCAAAAAGACTATACCCAAGAATCGGTCAGTGATAATCCCAGACCAATAGGGCCTTACTACGCGTATAACGATCGCTATTTAGAAATTCGAGGCGGAATGTTTGAGAATTTTCGAGGTATTTTGACATGGATTAGTTTACTTATATTTCTGATACCTATAAGTTCTGCTTATAATTCTATATATAGTTTTATTTTGTTGTATAATGATAAAACAGATAAAGTTGCAGGTTACACAACGGCTGTTATATTTTTTACATTTATATTTTTAATTTCAATTTATTTATGCATCCGCTATTTTCGCTATATCTATCGTTTTGAACTTTTTACTATACGCCATATTCGGGTACGCTTTAATCGGGTGACAAGGCAAGTCTATATTCAGCGCCCTAAATACTGCGGTGGCACGGTGGTGTTTAAATGGGAACATAT
>NZ_JBIDFH010000004.1:0-177042 GCF_046635745.1 Gilliamella sp. CG35 | reverse complement strand
GCAATGGTTAAAATCACAATGCGAATTAATCATAATAAAAACAGAAGGACATAAGGTAAGGACATAAAAAAATGTACGTAGGTGAATTTTTATTATGGTTTGGTAACGCCATGAAATCCGAAACCCGCAAAAAATTAAAAATGGGCTATAACTATGCTGATATGACACTCAAAGAAGTGCAAAAAGACTATACCCAAGAATCGGTCAGTAACAATCCCAGACCAATAGGACCTTACTACGCGTATAACGATCGCTATTTAGAAATTCGAGGAGGAATGTTTGAGAATTTTCGAGGTATTGTAACATGGATTAGTTTGCTTATGTTTTTTATGCCTGCTTCTGGCGCTTATCTTGGATTAAGAATTTTTTTGAGGTTATATAATAATGAGAGTGATAATTTTGGTTCAGGAGTATTCGCAATATTTTTCTTTTTTGTTATATCTTTGATACTTACCTATTTATGCATCCGCTATTTCCGTTATATCTATCGTTTTGAACTCTTCACCATACGCCATATTCGGGTACGCTTTAATCGGGTGACAAGGCAAGTCTATATTCAGCGCCCTAAATACTGCGGTGGCACAGTAGTGTTTAAATGGGAACATATTATGCCATCGAACTTTGGCGAAAGTGGCTCGGATATGGGTGGCACCAATATGGTTAATTTAATGAGCTTTCACCCGTATAAAACTGGCTTTCCGATTGCTCATTCCGTCGGCATCGGCAAAAACACCTATAACCCACAAGACTATAAAGACGAATGGGAATTTATCCGCCGTTATATGGAGCATGGACGGGACAATCTGCCTAAACCTCGTTTAAGCACCCATTTACCCATGCCTTTCCACGGTTTTAGTGGTCATGTAAGCCCGATGATTCATGCAGTAAAAAATGCGCCTACTTTTTGGATGTATATTTTATTAATACCGGTATTTTTAGTTTTATTGCCGTTTTACACCGTGGGCTACTTTATTTCGGAATGTTTATGCTGGCAACCCCGTTGGCCGAAGGTGATTCGTCAAGCAGGCAAAACAGGCAAACCAGTCCCGAAAGAAACCACCTTATCGGACTATCCGCCAAAAGTGCAACAAGCCATACTAGAAAGCCGTTTAGAGTGGGGCGTACGTGACGAAAAGACAGGTAAACTGGTTGATTATGGCAATGGTTAATGTGCAAAAATATTTTTAATAAAATGATTTATTTATAAATAATAATGAGTACAGATTGTTAATTTTGATAGTCAAAGGATTAAACATAAATTGATGTTAAATACTTGCCTAAATTAAAGGCAAGATCAGCATTTAACCATTCGTCAAAATCAATTACCGAAAAGTAAAATATACCATTGCTATCAAAATCGGTCGGTGCGCCGAGGAGTTGTAAAAGCAGGCTCTACTTAAAAATCTTTTTAAACATAGTTAACATTATGATAAATATAAAATTACATTGATAATGTGCATTAAAATCAATCGCCTAAAAAAACATCAATAAATTGGTGGAATTTTACACCTCTCTATTTTAATTAATAAACAATAAGTTATAATTAGAGTGTTCCCTATACACATAGGGATAAACCGGCTGATGCTATGGGATTCACAGGTAGAGATGGGTGTTCCCTATACACATAGGGATAAACCGCAGGACAATATCTCGTATTAGCTCACGCCCAAGTGTTCCCTATACACATAGGGATAAACCGGATTGTTGCGCTAAATTACTAAATTGCGTGAAGTGTTCCCTATACACATAGGGATAAACCGATTCGCTTGAGCAGGACATAGCAAAAGCGAACGTGTTCCCTATACACATAGGGATAAACCGAGCGGTCGAGGAATTGGGCGAGTGGTAGGCAAGTGTTCCCTATACACATAGGGATAAACCGGGATTATTTCTACTAAAAAACAGCACAAAAAGGTGTTCCCTATACACATAGGGATAAACCGCCGGCCAGAACGCTGGCGGGATAGTATGATTAGTGTTCCCTATACACATAGGGATAAACCGTGCGGTAGTATCAGGAACAACAACTGGTGATTGTGTTCCCTATACACATAGGGATAAACCGTCCGACAACGTTCAAATCGTCGATACTAGCGAGTGTTCCCTATACACATAGGGATAAACCGGAGGAAATACGAGGGCGAAATTTTGTTTAGCCGGTGTTCCCTATACACATAGGGATAAACCGTCGGTAACCACACAACTTGCTTGTCTCAATACGTGTTCCCTATACACATAGGGATAAACCGAGAAATTTTTTGGTTTTATCGATACCGTTAAAGTGTTCCCTATGCACATAGGGATAAACCAGGTGGTGTGACGTTCGGTTATACAGCTCAATTGTGTTCCCTATGCACATAGGGATAAACCGTGAAAAACGTAGTCCGCAACGCAGTGAGGAACGTGTTCCCTATACACATAGGGATAAACCGACAGACCGATTTGACATCGATTACGAACTGACGTGTTCCCTATAAACATAGGGATAAACCACGATTGGGTCGCTGTACGTGGGATTCGAGGCTGTGTTCCCTATATACATAGGGATAAACCGTTCCCTCTTAGTGAAACATAAAACAGAATTAAGTGTTCCCTGTATACACAGGGATAAAACGAAAATTCAATAGATAAAGATAAAATTGATGAAAATATCAAGTTAAAAAAAAGCTATTGTGATGGTTGAATTCAGGGGAAAACCTGCAAAATTAATTTTGAATAAAAAACCGGCTTGGGAAGGGTTAGGATGGATATAAAACCTAGATGATGATGAAGAATTTGAAACAGAACTAAAAAATATAAAAATTATTTCAATAACTGAAGGTTAAAATCATTGACATTGTACAGGTTTGTTGTACAATGTTTATTGGTTAATTACTTTTAAGAGGAATAATAATTATGAGACATGTTAGTTATTCAGCTGCTCGAGCTAATTTATCAGCAACAATGGACGAAGTTGTAAATGATAGAATGCCCACAGTTATCACAAGACAAAATGGAGATAACTGTATTTTAATGTCGTATGATGATTTTACAGCGTTACAAGAAACTGCATACTTACTACGTTCTCCAGCTAATGCTCAACATTTGTTAAATTCATTAGAACAAATTAATAATGGGAATTTAAAAGAGCGTGTGTTGAATGATGAATAAATTATTTTCTGATGAATCTTGGAATGACTATCTTTATTGGCAAGCAACCGATAAGAAAATGATAAAAAGGATTAATGAACTATTAAAGGATATTAGCAAAACACCTTTTTCGGGAGTTGGAAAGCCCGAAGCATTAAAATTTAATTTATCAGGATATTGGTCAAGACGCATAAACAGTGAACATAGGTTAGTTTATAAAATTGAAAATAATTGTATTATTATTTTATCGTGTCGTTATCACTATTAATAAAAGCCAATAATAGTTGGCTTTACCATTATTTAATTAAAATATTTAAAAAAATAAGAAATATTACAAATATAAGTAATACTAAATTTACCATTGAATGGGTATTAATTTTCTTTCTTTCGTCTTCTAAATTTATTTTAGCCGCTAAAATTTCCTTTTTTATTAATTCACTGATTTCAGTTGTGGATTTTTCAACATATTTAGTTAATGTTTTTTTACTAGCGGATAATGAAGCGTTTAAACTTTTTTCTGCATATTTTTCTGTAATTTCATCATATTAAGACATAGTAAATTCTAATAATGATTTGCTCTGAACAATATCAAGATAGGATCATCGTTACTAATTAAGATATTATTTTGTTTCCTATACACATAGGGATAAACTGTTGCTAAAAGGTATTCTAATAGTGAGAGAATAGGTTGCTTGATTATATGAACTTTTTTCATGATCATAATCCAATACTTGGTATGGCTAATTCATTGATTAATGCATTAGGGATCATTTCAATTTTTCATCCATGTTTTCGTAGATCTTAATCGGTTTAATGGGAACTAAATCTCCATCTTTTACTTCACATTCGGAATTATTACTTGAAACAACCATAATCTGTCCTCTTTCTAGTTTAAAATCTAAAAGAGCTAATGCTCCCTCTGAAGCCAAAGCCACATAATCTCTGGCATCTGGAGGAAACTCGTAATAAACTACTTTGTTATTATATACATACACAACTGTATTAGAGAATTCTTGAGCTATTCCATATCTAGAATTTGGAAAAGATTCTACTTTCTTAACATCAATATTTTGTTCTCGCATTAATGTAATATAACGTCCACTAATACTGCCACTGATTAACCAAACTTCATCCCATTTAAAATTAGTATAATCAGATAAGGTTATGGTTTTAGGATGATTGTTTTTTACATCTTTTAAAACCTTTTCTAAAGGTGTTTTGTTGCAACTGGTTAATGTTACTAGTGACATAAATGTGACTAATAGTAGAAGTATTTTTTTCATTCCTTGTTATTCCAGATTAATTTTGTTTTATATTCTTGTTTAGATTTGATTGAAAGTCCGCTTAATGATTCTATCTTATCTAAAAACTTTATTTTCTTTTTCAACACTGCTTTGATTACTCATTAATACTACGATAAATTACTTATTAAACAGATGATAAGCGAGCGAAAAAACAATCGATATCTTATATTGACAAGATAATAGATATAAAGTTCACATATACAATGACTTTTCTATAACTGAATAATATCTAATTATTTTTATTCGGATTTATTTGGATGTTATAAACCAATTGCGGCTAAGTAAACAGGATGTTCTACTCTGTCGGTCTATTAAAAAGTTTTCATATTTGATAAGTATTAACATGGTATTTACGATACGAACTAAAATAATCGGTAAAAATAGCGTACAATAGCGCAATGTTTACTTGTACATCAGCTTAATTAATTTAGGAAATAAGTATGACCGGCAAATTTATTGTCATTGAAGGACTTGAAGGTGCAGGAAAAACCACAGCAATTAATACTGTTGCGCGTATTTTAAAGCAATCTAATATTGAAGATTTACAATTTACTCGTGAGCCGGGTGGAACTCCGATTGCTGAAGCGTTACGTAATATTATTAAAAATGGTTTAGAACATGAGCCGTTAACGGATAAAGCTGAATTATTGATGTTATATGCGGCTAGAATTCAACTTATTGATAATGTTATAAAACCCGCTCTTAAAATAGGAAAATGGGTAATAGGTGATCGTCATGATTTATCCACGCAGGCATATCAAGGAGGGGGACGCCAACTTGATAGCGTATTGATTGAAACGTTACAAAAGCAAGTGTTAGGTGATTTTAAACCCGATTTAACTTTGTATTTGGATGTTGATCCAAAAATAGGATTAATGCGAGCAAAATCTCGTGGTCAGCTAGATAGGATTGAGCAGCAATCTATCCTATTTTTTGAACGTACTCGTCAACGCTATTTAGAGCTTGCTATGCAAGATGATACTATTGTGACTATTGATGCCAGTCAATCAATGAATGTGGTAACACAGCAAATTGAAGACGTGTTAACTGCATGGTTATCATTAATACAGGTTAATAATGCATGATCAAAAATGGATATAGTTGGCTCACGCAGCCATATCAGCAATTAGCGACAAGTATTTTACATGATCGAGCCCATCATGCTTTATTAATTAATTATATTCAAGGTAGTGGTGAAAATGAGCTAATTGAGCAATTAGCAAATCGTTTATTATGCCAAGCATCAAGCGATCTAGCCCCTTGTTTAAAATGTCATAGCTGCCAGTTATTTTTGTCTCATCATCATCCTGATTATTATAAGATAACTAACGAGCAAGGTAAGCAATCGATCGGTATCGATCAGATTCGAAGTATTACCGCTAAAATTTATGAAAAATCACAGCAAGGCGGTAATAAAGTGATTTGGATTAAACATGCTGCCTTAATGACCGAAGCCGCCGCAAATGCATTATTGAAAACGTTAGAAGAGCCACCTGCAAATACTTATTTTATTTTAAGTGACGATCATAATAGTCATTTATTACCAACTATTTATAGTCGTTGTTTTTCTTATTTTTTACCGATACCTAAGCTTGAACAGTCTATGGATTGGTTGAAAAATATACAGGATTTACATCATAGTGATAATGAACTTGCGTCAGCTTTGTTATTAAGCGAAAATGCGCCATTAACAGCAAAAACTTTGTTGGATCCTACAAAATGGCAACAACGTAAAGTATTTTGTGAAAATTTATTGAGTGTTATTCCTAATAATGATTTTTGGACGCTTGGCGTAACATTTGAGCATGACCATTTTATTGATCGCATTAGTTGGTTTTGTGCTTTATTAAGTGATGCTTTGAAAGCAAAACAAAAAGCTGGACGGTATATTATTAATCGTGATCAAGTGCCATTGGTAAGATTATTGGCAACATTAAGTTATGAAAAAATTACTGTTCTTTATGAACTCTGGTTGAATGCCAGACGTCAGTTATTGTCAATAACTGGGTTGAATAAAGAATTATTGGTTTATTATGTTCTTTCTCAATCAGAGTTGATTTGCGATTAAATATTTTCATGGAAGTGTTGAGGGATATTATTTTATATGTAAATGTTTTAACGAAGGATTATAGTGAGTTATTTATCTATTGAATTTGGTCTGTTGTTTATCGTTTTTTTTGCTATATATTGGGCATTTAACTTATTACCTAAATTCCAAAATGCCTTGTTACTCGTTTCAAGTTATTTAATTGTAAGCAGTTATAGTTGGCAATTTGCGTTGATTCTTGGTGTTTATACCAGTGTAACTTATCTTATTTCCATTATGATATCGGTTTCAAAAGATCATGCTAAAAGTTGGTTGATTTTTGGCTTAATAATATCGATTAGTAATTTAGCATTATTCAAATATTTTGATTTTTTCCGACAAGAACTACAAGCTTTACTTAACGTCTTTCATATTCCTATTTTATTACCATTATTTTCTGTGCTAATCCCTATTGGGATTTCCTTTTATACTTTCCATTCTGTCAGTTATTTAGTTTCAGTTAAAAGAAAAGAGATTGAAGTAGCTAAATTTTGGGATTTTGCACTTTTTTTATCTTTTTTCCCCAGTATTGTCGCAGGGCCGATCAATCGAGCTAAAGATTTTTTGCCGCAAATTTCAGTTTGCGAACCCCGCCAAATTTTAGAGCCATATCGAGCTTTTATATTAATCATGATGTCAATCATTAAAGTTTATTGTTTAGGTGGTTGGATAAATGATGCATGGGTTAACCCCATTTTTGCCAATCCATTAGAATTTAGTGTGATTGATTTATTAGTGGGTGTATATGCTTATGCAATTCAAATTTATCTCAATTTTTCAGGCTATACGGATTTGGTGACTGGTATTGCTTTGTTGTTAGGGTTTCGTCTACCAATTAATTTTAATCAACCTTATTTATCTTTAAATTTAAGGCATTTTTGGGCGCGTTGGCACATAAGTTTATCTCAATGGATTCGGGATTATATTTATATTCCGCTTGGCGGTAATCGTAAGGGATTTACCCGAACACAAATCAATGTTTTGTTGGCAATGTTTTTATCGGGATTATGGCATGGTGCAGGTATCAATTTTATTATTTGGGGTATTTGCCATGGTATTGGTATTGTGGCTCTGAATATTGGTGATCGCTTTTTTGGTCGTGATGTGATTAGTCAACGCTCACCTTTTATTGCGCGTTTATTAACTTGGCATTATGTCTGTTTTACTTGGTTGTTTTTTTATTGTGAAAATTTATCCGATGCTTTGGATTATTTAATGGCATTAACGCATAATGTGATGATAAAACCACAATATTGGCAGGCTTTTTTAATTATCATGGTTGCTTATTTAGTTTATCCAATGTGTAAAAATCTGCCAAATTTGGCAACGGTACTGTTATCTAAAGTTAATAAATTATGTTTACCTGTGATAATGATATTAATTTTGTGGTGTGTCATTTATTTTGCGCCGTCAGGTATGCCCGATTTTATTTATGCCAGTTTTTAATTGTGTTTTAAAATTTTTTAAGATCAGTTTTGACAAGGAACAGTAATTTGAAGGATTTTATGAAGTTAAGTAATATGCTAACAATGCCAACTAACAAAACCTTATCTGCATTTTATATTGTTATAGTGTTAGTTGTTACAGCTATTGCTTTAATGGTTTTGTTTCATAAATCAATATTGATTTATTGCCAGCAATCTTACCATTTTGAGTTTTTTGATATGGCATTAATGGTGGATGATGCTAATGTCACTGAGGATGATCAGACAAAATGGACTAATGAATCGTATGAATCAGAGGAGTTAGAAAACACGAATATTGAAAAGGATAATCAAAAACATCCTAATGTCGTGACTGCAAACGCAATTGCAGATAAACAGTTACAACAAAATAACCGGCAAAACAAAACAATAAAATCCAATCACACAACTGAAAATAATAAACAAAAATTACCGTTAATTAAGGGTGATAGCCTGCAAGCTACTAATAAACGTCAAACTCATTCTGATAGTCAACTAAACAGTACTCGGACTAATACAGCGTTAGGTAATACGGTAACATTGAATGAATCAAGTAACCCAAGACTTAGCAATAATACCGATTTTACTGAACTTTCACCGATTGTTTTAACTAAAAATGACAAAGTCCTTTTTGCGGGGGATTCATTAATGCAAGGGGTTGCACCATATGTTAAAAAAATGTTATTTAAACAATATAAGATAGAAAGTATTAACTTGAGTAAACAAAGTACTGGGCTTGCTTATCCAAAAGCTTTTGATTGGCCAAAAACAATTAATGATGCAATCAGTGCTGATGCCTCCATTAAATTAATCGTCATTTTTTTAGGCCCTAATGATCCGTGGGATTTTCCTGTTAAGGGATATGCTAAATATGCTAAGTTTAAATCGCAATTGTGGGAAGAACAGTACCGTTTACGTGTTGCATCGATATTAGATATCGCAAATCAACATAATGTAAAAGTACTTTGGCTTTCACCACCTTGTATGCGTAAACCAAAGTTGAATGACGGAATGAATTATTTAAGCCATTTATATGAATCCGAAGTTGAAAAAGCGCATCAACATTTTATGGAAACCAATACATTATTAGGTTGTTCTTACGATCAATTTAACAGCTATATTGAGACTAATAAGCAAAAAATTAAAGTAAGAATAGACGATGGTATTCATTTTACAATAACTGGACAAAAGCTTTTAGCTCAAGCAATTTTGGACCAAATCACATCCACTTTATCAGAGGATTCCCACATTGAATCAATGCATTAAAACTATGGTTGCTGTTTTTTTGGTGGTGTTTACTGTCAGTTTTAGTACTATGGCTGAAAGTATTCCAACGTCTAAGTCTGTGATTGTTGATTTTGGCGATCCAAATGCTAAACAATTTGTTTTACGCTTAAATTCATTAGTCAATAATCAAGACCACACCCATAAAGTTGTCAATATCACCCAATTTGGTGATTCTCATACCGCTGCAGATTTTTTTACAGGCGAATTTAGAGCGTTGATGCAAGATAAATATGGTGATGCAGGTATAGGTTGGGTTCCTCCTGTTTGGGTTAAAGGGCAAAACCATACTCGAGTTAGTTTGAAAGATTCTAATTGGGAATTGTTAAGTAGTCGAGTATTAAGTAATCTCGATTTTCCTATGGGCGGTTTTATCGCTAAACCTATTAATTCTCAAGCTTCTATTGAGTTGGCACTTAAAGCAGACGATAGAGATATATGGAAAGTTAGCCTTATTTTTAAAACAAAGAAAATGACTAAAAATCCATTAAGTATCTATAATAAAGATAAAATTACCTTTAGTTTCAAGAATAAATTTGGTGGTTGGCAAACGACAACGTTTACTTCAACGCTTCCTATTACCATTAAAAGTAAAGATAGCACTGAAATTGGTGGATTTTGGTTAACTCGAGCCAACAAGTCGGGTGTTATTGTATCTGCGATTGGTTCGAATGGGGCTAAGCAAACAATTTGGCAAAAATGGCGTCCTCAGTGGTTTCAGGAATTATTGTTATCCAAAAGCGATTTGGTTATTTTGGAGTATGGAACAAACGAGAGTTTCGATGAGACTTTAGATGCAGATGAATATCGGAAAAATTTAGTCTACAACATTCGTAAAATTCGAAAATTATTGCCGAATGCTGCAATTTTATTGATTTCACCTCCTGATACAATGATTAATCAAACTGAAATTCCAAAGTCTTATAATTTAGTAAAAAGGATTCAAAAACAAGTGGCTAAATCAGAAAAAACACTGTTTTGGGATTGGCAGGCCGCTATGGGGGGAAGTCATTCGGTTAAGCTTTGGTCTAAGTATGGATTGGCTCGGTCAGATTTAGTACATCAAACCTTGCAAGGCTATAAAGAAAGTGCCAAAATCTTTTATAATGATTTAAATGAATTTGTTAAAAAAAATAGCGATTAGTTATTAATAAAAGGAATAAATCTGTTATGTCTTCACCTATTATCGTTGCTGTTGATTTTGCTGATGTTAAATCAGCTTGGAATTTTATTGATCGTGTTGAGCCAAAAGATTGTCGTTTAAAAATTGGCAAAGAGCTTTTTACGCATGCGGGGCCCGATTTTATTAAACAGATTATGAATAAAGGTTTCGATATTTTTTTGGATCTGAAATTTCATGATATTCCAAATACGGTTGCTAAAGCTATCGTAGCTGCTGCTGATTTAGGTGTTTGGATGACAAATGTTCATGCTAGTGGTGGGTCTCGGATGATGCAGGCGGCGAAAGACGCACTCTATCCATATGGTAAAGATGCGCCTCTTTTAATCGCGGTAACTGTTTTAACAAGCATGGAGTCGGTAGATCTTCAAGAAATCGGTATCCCTGTTTCGCCTTTGGAACAAGCCACTAAATTAGCTTTGTTAGCCAAAAATTGTGGGCTTGATGGCGTAGTATGCTCCGCTAAAGAAGTGCAAAGTTTTAGAACTCGCTTAGGGAGTGATTTCAAGTTAGTGACGCCAGGTATCAGACCCGCCGGTTCCAATGCTGATGATCAGCGTCGAATTATGACGCCACAACGTGCGCAAGCTGCAGGATCGGATTATCTGGTTATTGGTCGTCCGATTACGCAAGCAGAAGATCCTTCTTTAGCATTGCAAACTATTTTATCAACCCTTGATTTGAGCAAGAGTTAATTTCATGATGTCTGATAATCCACTTGTTTATTCTACCGATCAAGGTCGTATTAAATCGGTTGAAGTAAAAGAATCTCGACCTAAAGGGGATGGGGTTATTCGAATTCAACGCCAAACATCCGGACGTAAAGGCAAAGGTGTGTGCGTCATTTCAGGATTTGATTTTGATGATGCCCAACTTCAAAAAATAGCTGCGGAACTCAAAAAACGTTGTGGTTGTGGTGGAGCAGTTAAAAATGGTAGCATTGAAATTCAAGGCGATAAACGTGATTTACTCAAATCTTTGCTGGAAGAAAAAGGCTTTAAAGTAAAGTTAGCCGGTGGTTGAGTTGTGGTAATTGTCTTTACTCCCATTATTGAATGGGAGTAAATCTGCTATATGTTAGTGAGAACGATAGCTACGCATTTTGTTGCTGATTTCACGGCGTTCTTTTGAAATTTCAGCATTTTTGATAATATAATCATCTACACGATCATCATAATCACTTTTCATGTTAGCAATAATTGCTTGAAGTTCGTCATAAGTCATATCTGGTTTTATATAATCACTCAAATTTTCAAGTAATAATACTCGTTTTTGGTTATCTCGGATTTTTTTCTCATTATCGGATATTTCACGTTTTAATTTGTTTAAACGACGTGATAAACGAATATATTCTAATACATCTTGAAATGATGGTGCGGCGTTTTTTTCCTTGTCCATCTATAACCCCTTATTTCTAAAATTGGAAAAAATAAATTATGACTAATTATATACTAATAAATTTATAGATGATAATTAAATCTGTTTTGAGTGTTTATCAATTTTAAATTATGTTCAATGAAAAATCATTGATATTACAATAATTTACTACCGTTCAATGTGAGCTTGCTTATGATTTTAATGGCTATTTATTTATTCCTATTTGTCATCAACGATAAATATCGATGCTATTGACCCAATGTAGAGTGTTTAATTGAACTTATCATGTCAGTTTACTCTAAGCCAAGTTTATCCCAAATTTCATCGATATAAGCCACAACTTTTGGATCTTTTTTGATGATTTTTCCCCATTCTCGCTGAGTTTCGCCTTGCCATTTATTGGTCGCATCTAATCCCATTTTTGAGCCTAACCCAGAAATAGGCGAAGCAAAATCTAAATAATCAATCGGCGTATTGTCAATAAATGTGGTATCACGATGAGGATCCATGCGCGTTGAAATAGCCCACATGACATCTTTCCAATCTCGGGCATTGATATCATCATCACATACAATAACAAATTTGGTATACATAAATTGGCGTAAGTAAGACCAAACGCCCATCATGACACGTTTAGCATGGCCTGGATACTGTTTTTTGATGGTCACAATTGCAATCCGGTAGGAACATCCTTCGGGTGGTAAATAAAAATCGACAATTTCAGGAAATTGTTTTTGTAAAATAGGGATAAATACCTCATTTAAAGCGAGTCCCATTACGGCTGGTTCATCGGGTGGACGACCCGTATAGGTAGAGTGATAAATCGCATCTTTTCGACGAGTTAAATGCGTAACCGTAAAAACAGCAAATTTTTCAACTTCGTTGTAGTAACCAGTATGATCACCATATGGGCCTTCAGGCGCTAATTCATTCGGATCAATATAGCCTTCTAAGATAATTTCGGCGGTAGCGGGGACATCTAAATCATTGGATAGCGATTTTACTACTTCAGTTCGACTATTGCGTAACAGACCTGCAAAGGCGTATTCTGGTAAGGTATCTGGTACGGGAGTGACTGCACTTAAAATGGTTGCTGGATCTGCACCAATGGCAACACTAACAGGAAACTTTTCATTAGGATGGGCTTGTTGCCATTCTGCAAAATCAAGCGCTCCTCCTCGATGAGATAGCCAGCGCATGATTAACTTATTTTTACCCAATAATTGTAAGCGATAAACGCCGACATTTTGCCTTTCTTTATAAGGTCCTTTCGTTATCGTTAGTCCCCAAGTTAAAAGTGGTGCTACATCATCGGGCCAACAATGCATGATTGGCAGACGAGTTAAATCAACTTCTTCATTTTTAAAAATCAATTCCTGACAAGGCGCAGACGATCGTCGCTTAACAGGCATATTTAATATTTGCTTATATTTGGGTAACACATTAAAAAATTGCTTAATGCCTTTTGGTGGTTCTGGCTCACGTAAAAAAGCTAATAATTCACCAATTTCACGTAATTGCGATGTATCTTCTAACCCCATTCCCATCGCAACACGTTTGGGTGTTCCAAATAGGTTACAAAGTACGGGCATGTCATAACCAATAGGATTTTCGAATAATAAGGCTGGGCCTTTAGAACGTAAAACACGATCTGCAATTTCGGTCATTTCCAAATAAGGATTAACAGGATAGAAAATTCGTTTTAATTCACCTTGTTCTTCAAGATAATTTAAAAAATCACGAAAATTGGTCAAGTTCATAAAAATAATTACTCCCTATTAATCTGCCTTTGTTTACACTAATTTAAGGTAGTCTAACATCCTAAATGTTAACGTTATTTTGTCATCAACTAGTCAGCGTCAAAATTTTCACTATAAATAGGCACTTGTTGATTTAGATTGCACTTCACAATTTTAGGTAATAATGTTTTAAATTGCTGTTGGTCGATATCAATAAATTTATTTTCATCTACTTGATAAAAAAGATATTGGGTCGTTTGATCTTCAAACTCAAAAGAAGCAATCCAATAGTTTCTATCATCATTGTTTTCATTAGCAAACACTTTGATGATGGTATTTTCTCGTATTTCAGGTTGATTATGTAATTTGTGTTCGATAATATTTTCAGCGATTTGCGAATCGATTTCATCGAAAATGATATAATCAGTTTTGTTGGTTTGACATGTTTTAATGTTAATTTCAGCATAACTATTAGGTATAAAATACAATAAGCTTGATAACACAATGGCATACTGACTTAATTTCATTTCCTACTCCTTAGTTAATCTTGTTTAATTGAATAATTTCATTAATTGCTTCTTGATTATTTGGCGATGCTGTTATTTTAGCTGCATCGCTAATTGTCAACCATTGATAGGCTAAATGTTCAGTAAGCGTTGGTGTTATTTCATTTTCGAGCGGTAAATAAAACCAATGTTCTTTATTTATTTCAACTTCAGGTGCATATCGATGCCTAAATTGTGGAAAAATCTTGAATTCAACCGTATGGTTAGTATCGATTAAATTAAGATTTTTACCCAGAATATCAATGCCTGTTTCTTCAAAAACCTCACGAATGGCAGTTTCAACCGGCAATTCGTTATCTTCCATGCTACCTGTTACTGACTGCCAAAAATTGGGATCATCTTTGCGTTGTAGCATAAGACAACGCAAAGTTTTTTGACAGTAAATAACAACTAAAACAGATTCAGGCTTTTTGAACTTTTGCATTAAGACATCACTATTTTTTGCTAACTTCAATACCAAGCTCAGCTAATGCATTAGGATTTGCCGGGCTTGGTGCATCTGTCATTAAACAAGTTGCCGCTGTTGTTTTAGGAAATGCGATAACATCCCGGATATTATCGGTACCTGTTAATAGCATACTTAATCTATCTAAACCAAATGCAAGTCCTGCATGTGGCGGTGTACCATATTTTAGCGCATCAAGTAAAAAGCCAAATTTTTCGCGTTGATCGTGTTCATTTATACCTAAAATAGAAAACACAGCTTGTTGCATTTCACTACGGTGAATACGTACTGACCCTCCACCTACTTCATATCCATTGATAACCATGTCATAAGCGTTAGCTATCGCGTTTTCAGGATTTTGTTTAAGCTGTTCTGGCGTCAAGTCTTTTGGTGATGTAAACGGATGGTGCATCGCACTAAGACCTTCTTCCGTTTCTTCAAACATTGGGAAATCTACTACCCAAAGCACAGCCCACCTATTTTCATCAGTCAGATTTAAATCTTTACCTACTTTTAATCGTAGTGCACCTAATGCATCACTGACAACTTTATAACTATCTGCCCCAAATAATAAAATATCACCATCTTTGGCATTAGCACGATTCAACAGTGCTTCCATTTGCGTTTCATTAAAGAATTTAGCAACCGGACTTTGTACCCCTTCAAGACCTTTATTACGGTCGTTGACTTTAATCCATGCCATACCTTTAGCGCCATAGACCGAAATAAATTGAGTGTAATCATCTAACTGTTTACGGGTTAACTGGGCTCCGTTTGGTACGCAAAGTAATGCAACTCGACCTTTTGGATCATTTGCTGGGGTTGAGAATACGTTAAAATTGACATCTTTTACTAAATCGGCAACATCTATTATTTCTAATGGATTTCGTAAATCAGGTTTATCGCTACCATAACGGCGCATCGCTTCGGCAAACGTCATGATAGGGAATTGACCTAAATCCACATTTTTAACATGTAACCAAAGTTCACGGATCATTTGCTCCATAACTTCACGGACTTGCTCTGCGGTCATAAACGAAGTTTCAACATCAATTTGTGTAAATTCTGGTTGGCGATCTGCACGTAAATCTTCATCACGAAAACATTTTACAATTTGATAATAGCGGTCAAAGCCAGACATCATTAATAATTGTTTAAATAATTGCGGTGATTGTGGCAGTGCATAAAACTCACCATTGTGAATTCGACTTGGTACAAGGTAATCACGCGCACCTTCTGGCGTTGCTTTGGTTAACATAGGGGTTTCAATATCAAGAAAACCATGCTCATTCATAAAGTTACGTACAAACGCAGTAATTTGAGCACGAGTTTTGAAGATGTTTGTCATTTCAGGACGACGTAAATCAATATAGCGATATTTTAAACGCTGTTCTTCACTGTTGTTTTGGTTAAAATCAAGTGGCAGCACATCACTGCGATTGAAAATTGTCAGCTCAGTGGCTAAGATTTCAACTTCACCCGTAGCCATGTCTTTATTTGCTTGTCCTTCTGGTCTTGCTCTTACTTTTCCTTTAATTTGAATGCAAAATTCATTACGAAGTTCACTGGCAAGTTGATAAGCTTGTTGATATTCAGGATCAAAAAATACTTGTACAATCCCTTCGCGATCACGCATATCAATAAATATCATACCGCCAAAATCTCGACGCTTATTGACCCAACCGCATAATGTGACTTCTTGATTAATATGAGATGCTGTTAAATGACCACAATAAATTGAACGCATAAAATATCCTGTTTAAATACCAATCTTATAAAAAAATATGAGGTATTATAAATCAAATAGTGTCCTTATAAAGGCATTTGTTGAGATTTATTCTTTAATTATTTTTGCGTCATTGAAATATATTGTTTGGTTATGTGTATTTAATGGTAGATGCGTGTTGACGCAAGTAATCTGGGTTATGTATATTAGCTGTGCAAAATAATAATTATTATGATAATAGCTGTCATGGATAGTTTTATTGACCGGAAATTTATGTAAAGAGGCGTGAAAGGATGGAAATTTTAAAAGACTATAGAGTGCATTTGCTTGCGCTGATAGTTGTTTTAGTATGTGAGTTTGTTGGTAGGCAGTCTATCTGGATTATCATGTTGTATCCTATGCTATTTGCCATGATTATTGGTGGTCTTATCAGTCTTCCTAAATTAAAAATCTTAAAACATAAAAATATGCTTCATGCTAGTTCGGTGATGATTGTGACGTTAATGTTACTGATTGCCAAATTAGGCGTTGCGGTGGGGCCTAAAATTGATATGATTTTGCATGATGCTAAGTTGGCATTGATTTTCCAAGAATTAGGGCATTTTGCGGGTACTATTTTACTCGGTTTACCGTTGGCAATGATGTTAGGTATGAAGCGTGAAGCGGTCGGGGCAACCTATTCTGTTGCACGTGAACCCAATATTGCCATTGTGGCAGATAAATATGGATTGGATTCGCCCGAAGGTCGTGGTGTCATGGCAATGTATGTTTGTGGTACGCTCTATGGGGCGATTTGGATGAGTATTCTTGCTAGTGTAATGGCAAAATTAGACGTTCTTCATCCTTATGCATTAGCCATGGGGGCAGGGGTTGGTAGTGGTAGTATGATGGCGGCATCACTTGCGCCGATAAGTGACCTTTATCCGAATATGGCGAGTGACATCAAAGCTTATGCAACAACGGCTAATTTAATGTCTAGTATAGTTGGTATTTATATTTATACATTATTCTCACTACCGTTTGCTTCTTTTCTCTATAATGTTTTTGCTCGTTTCCAAAGCAGTAAAAGGAGCTCACTATCATGAAGATTTTCGAAACCGTTTTTTTATTGATTTTAGTCGCAATTATCATGGCTGCTGGCAATACAGTCGGTTATCATGTTGATTTTATGCTGTCATTACAAGCTTTAGCTGTGCTTGTCGCAATATCGGTTGTTGGTTTTTTTATAAGCAAAGTGCCATTATTCAATAAACTTCCTGTTATTTTGTGGGTGTCAGTTGTGGCGGCTGTGGCTTCTTCACCGATATTTCCATTTCATGAGCAAGTTGTTGCGATAACTGAACATGTCTCTTTACTTGCTGTTTGTACACCAGTGCTTGCTTACGCTGGATTAGCCATTGGTAAAGATCTTGCTTTATTCAAAAGTATCTCATGGCGAATTATCCCCGTTTCATTAGCGGTGTTTTCCGGTACTTTCCTTTTTGCCGCCATCATTGCCCAAATTACCTTAAAGTGGGAAGGTGTGATTTAATATTAGGTAGGATTTAATGTATGACAAAAGAAGAACTAAAACGACAAGTTTGCAGTGCCATTGCTAATCGTAAAGCAGATATAAAAGCGATTGCTGAGGCAATTTGGGCTGAACCTGAACTGGGCTATAAAGAACACAAAACCGCAAAAAAAGTTGAAGAAGCTTTTGAAAAACTTGGTGTACCCTATAAAAATAAATTGGCGTTAACAGGAGTCAAAGGGCGCTTAAAAGGTGGAAAAGGAAGCCAATGCAGTGTCGCAATTATTGGTGAGCTTGATGCCATTATCTGTGCTGACCATCCTGCAGCCGATGAAACCTCTGGCGCTGCTCATTGCTGTGGTCATAATGCTCAAATAGCGAATATGATGGCTGTCACCATGGGATTAATCGATTCTGGAGCGATGCAATTTTTAGCCGGTGATGTCGTTCCTTTTGCAGTACCGGCCGAAGAATACGTTGAAATTACTTATCGTAATCGTCTGATTGAAGAAGGTAAAATTAAGTATATTGGTGGTAAACCCGAACTTATTTCACGGGGTGAATTTGATGATGTGGATATGGCACTTCAAATTCATTTAACCAGTGTACCAAACGATCGCCAAGACGGATTTATTGAGATTTCAACCACAAGTAATGGATTTATCGGTAAATTAATCAAGTATAAAGGTGAAGCAGCACATGCGGCGGCGGCTCCTCATGCTGGTGTTAATGCGTTAAATGCAGCAATGATGGGGATGATGGGCGTTCATGCTATACGTGAAACGTTTCAGGAAAAAGATTATATTCGTTTTCATCCAATCATTACCCAAGGTGGTGATTTGGTAAATGTTGTGCCAAGTGATGTCAGAATGGAAAGCTATGTTCGAGCGGGTAATGTTCCGGCAATGATTGATGCTAATGAACGAATTAATCAGGCTTTAAAAGCTGGGGCAATGGCTGTAGGGGCAACTTGTGAAATTAAAGATTTACCGGGTTATCTTCCATTGCAAAATAATCCAACCTTAAATGCATTTTTGAAAGCAAATGCTGAAGCGTTAATTGGCGAGGAAAATGTGTCGGTTGCACCGCATATGACCGGTAGCACAGATATGGGCGATTTATCGCATATCATGCCTGTTAGTCATCCGTGGATAGGATCCGTTAGAGGTGTGTTACATGGTAAAGATTATACGGTATTTGATGAAGAGATGGCTTATATTCGTCCTGCTCAAATGATGGCATGTACCATTATCGATTTACTATATGATGATGCAAAACCAGCTCAAACATTATTATCAAACTATAAACCATTGATGACTAAAGACGAGTATTTAAGCTTCTTAGCGAGTTTTGATAAATAATGTTTATGACTTGGCACAATGCTGTGCCAAGTTTCTGCTATAATAGATTCTTTATGATTAATCACGATGATGATTCCCTATGCTAGCACTATCCGATCAAGAATTACTTCGTTATGACAGGCAAATTTCCTTACTAGGCTTTGATATCGATAAACAGCAAATGTTAAAAAATAGTGCAGTATTGATCATCGGGCTAGGCGGTTTGGGGTGCGCAGCTTCGCTTTATTTGAGCCGTGCAGGTATAGATAAATTGACGCTAGTTGATTTTGATACCGTATCAGAATCAAATTTGAATCGTCAAATTTTATATACTAATCAAGAAATTAATCAATTTAAAGTAGATGTAGCGAAACAAACATTAATTAAAATGAATTCTGATATTAAAATCGAGACTATTAATCAGAAACTTGATGATATTTCGTTAACTTCTCTTATAAAACAACATAATCTTGTCATTGATTGTACCGATAATTTATCTTCGAGAGAGCAGATTAACCGCTGCTGTTTCCAAGTAAAAATACCGTTAGTGTCTGGTGCTGCAATTCGAATGGAAGGCATATTAACGACTTTTACGTATCAAGCAAATGAGCCTTGTTATCACTGTTTAAGTCGATTGTTTGGGCAGGATCAACTGACATGTGTTGAAGCGGGTGTAATGGCGCCTTTAGTAGGTATGTTTGGTTCCATGCAGGCATTAGAGGCAATTAAAGTTTTGACTGATTATGGTCAACCTTTGGTTGGTCGTGTACTGATGATTGATGCAAAAAGTATGCATTTTAATCACGTATCATTGTCGAAACAGCCAGATTGTCAGGTTTGTGGAAACAGTCATAAAATATAGGTAACACAATGAATATCGATCGTATTATTTTAGCGCCAATGGAAGGGGTACTTGATTATCATGTCCGGCAAATTTTGACTGAAATAAACGCATTGGATTACTGTGTGACCGAGTTTGTGCGCATTACTCATCATAAATTATCCAATCGAACTTTTTATCGACTTTGTCCCGAGCTGAATCATGGCGGCAAAACGGCATCCGGTACTCCAGTTCGTGTGCAGATTCTTGGACAATCACCCGAGTGGATGGCAGAAAATGCCGTTAAAGCAATTGAATTAGGCTCGCATGGGGTAGATATTAATTTTGGCTGTCCTGCTAAAACCGTCGTTGGTAGTCATGGTGGCGCATATCTATTGCAATATCCAGATCAAATCTTCAATATTGTTAAGCAAGTCAGACAGGCAATGGGAACATCCGAAATATTATCCGTTAAGATTCGTTTAGGTTGGGCAGATAAATCTTATTGTTATGAAATTGCTGACGCCATTGCACTTGCTGGTGCAAATGAGTTGGTTATTCATGGTCGAACAAAAGCGGATGGTTATCAAGCCGATAAAATTGATTGGCAAACAATTGGAAATATAAAGCAACGGGTCGATATTCCGATCATAGCCAATGGCGAGATTTTTTCTATACAACATGCGCAAGATTGTGTAAGGCAAAGCCAAACAAGCGATATTATGCTAGGACGCGGAATATTAACTATACCAAATTTAGCGAATATGCTACGTTTTAATGAAGCGCCTTTAAGCTGGCAAAATGTATTAAATATATTAATGCGTTACGCAACCATAACGATAGAAGATGTAAAACCGTTATATCACTCAGCTCGCATTAAACAGTGGCTTGCTTATTTTCGGCAATACTATGCGCCTGCATCAGACTTACTCAGTCAAATTAGGACACTAAAAACACAAAAAGAGATTTCAGAACATTTAAAGCGAATCACAGATCAATCACAGCATTTTTGACGGTGAAGTTGTTCCATTGGTCATTGATATTGCTTACGATGACGTACTTGGTCATCACGTTTGTTAGAGTATAATTAGAATTAAATCAATATACTTTTTGCCTAATTGAATTCTTTATAAATATTTAATTGTTATATAAATTAGATTCACGAATTCATTTTTCATCGTTATCTTCCAGAAATTGTGTAAAAATCAAACTTAAATATTTAGTCCTGATATTATAGCTATAATAAGTGATATAACAACGATTTATCTAGAATAAAAAACGGATTATCTTAATTGTGAGTATATAATTTATTATGTAATTTTGTTATAGTGTATAAGTTGTAAATTGTAAAATAGTATAGAGAGGACTGAATGATTATCGGTAAGCAACAATCGGATACAACGTTGGAATGGTTTTTGTCTCATTGCCATATTCATAAATATCCAGCTAAAAGTACCCTGATTCACCAAGGAGAAAAAGCCGAAACTCTCTATTACATCGTTAAAGGTTCTGTTGCTGTTTTAATCAAGGATGATGAAGGCAATGAAATGATTTTGTCTTACTTAAATCAAGGTCAGTTTTTGGGCGAATTAGGACTTTTTGAAGAAGGCACAGAACGAAGTGCTTGGGTTAAAGCGAAAACAAGTTGCGAAGTGGCTGAAATATCGTACAAAAAATTTAAACAACTTGTACAAGTTAATCCTGATATTTTGATGCGATTGGCAAGCCAAATGGCAAGTCGTTTACAAGTGACTTCAGAAAAAGTCAGTAATTTAGCTTTTCTTGATGTTGCCGGTCGTATTGCACAAACTTTGTTAAATTTAGCAAAACAGCCCGATGCGATGACGCATCCGGATGGCATGCAAATCAAAATTACTCGTCAAGAAATAGGTCAGATAGTTGGTTGTTCACGAGAAACAGTAGGGCGAATTTTAAAAATGCTTGAAGATCAGCATCTCATCTCTGCACACGGTAAAACGATTGTCGTTTATGGTACACGATAATTGAAAAATATTACGAAATTTAGTCATAACATGATTGATATAACGCGAGATATTACATGACACAAGAAAGATGTATTCCAAGTCATGTGGCTATAATTATGGATGGAAATGGTCGCTGGGCAAAAAAACAAAATCAATTACGAGCATTTGGTCATCGTGCCGGTTTGAAAGCTGTGCGTAAAATTGTGAGTTATGCTGCAACCATTGGTATCAAAGTACTAACTTTATATGCGTTTAGTAGTGAAAATTGGAAACGCTCATCCAATGAAGTGTCATCTTTACTTTCGCTATTTATTTATGCATTAAACCGAGAAACAAAAAGTTTACATAAAAATAATATTCGTTTGAATATCATTGGGGATATTTCGCGTTTTAATGAGCAACTTCAAACTATGATAGTTAATGCAGAGGCATTAACTAAAAATAATTCGGGACTGGTGTTAAATATTGCCGCTAACTATGGCGGACGCTGGGATATATTACAATCAGCCCGCAATATAGCAATACAAGTAAAACATGGTGAGTTGATGATAGATGATATTACTGAGGAACGTTTAGGGTTAGAAATGTCAATGGGTGATTTTCCGGATGTTGATTTAGTTATTCGTACTGGTGGTGAATACAGAATAAGTAATTTTTTATTATGGCAAATTGCTTATGCTGAACTTTATTTTACTGATACTTTATGGCCGGATTTCGATCAGGCGTTATTTGATCAAGCAATCAGTGATTTTAATACCCGGGATCGTCGTTTTGGCGGTATTCTAGTGGAGGAGCAATCATGTTAATTCACCGTATTTTAGCTGCTATTATTCTAATACCTGTTGTTATACTAACGCTTTTTTTCGCGCCATTATCACTCTTCACCTATATTATGATTTTTATTTGTGGTCTTGCAGCGTTTGAGTGGTCGCAGTTTTTAGCAATAACCCAAAAACCGCAAAGAGTTATATTTGCTTTAGTCGTTATTATTTTATTAAGTTTACTCTGTCTATTACCCATTCCGGTTGTGGTAAAATTGAAGTTATATTCAGGGTTATTGTTACTTTCGTTATGTTGGTGGTTGGTTGCACTATTTTTAGTTCTTACCTATCCAAATACGGCTAAATATTGGCGTGGTTCTATCACTGCTAAATTAATATTTGCTTTTTTTACTCTCGTTCCTTTTTTTATCGGGATGATCGAACTTAGAATGATTAATTATAGTGCGAATACTTATACCGGCGCTTATTGTCTGTTATATGTCTTTATTTTAGTCTGGGCAACAGATACTGGCGCTTATTTTGTTGGGCGCAGTATGGGGAAACGTAAATTAGCACCAAAAGTTTCACCCGGTAAAACTTTAGAGGGATTTATTGGCGGTGTGATTGTTGCCGTTGTTATTAGTTTTATTGCCTACTTTACCGGATTTATTTCAATTAATTTGACCAGTTTTATTATGAGTTCTTTATTCGCTATTTTTGCATCAGCATTAGGTGATTTAACTGAAAGCATGTTCAAACGTGAAGCAGGCATCAAAGATAGTGGAAATTTAATCCCTGGACATGGCGGTATTTTAGATCGTATTGATAGTTTGACTGCTGCAGTGCCGATTTTTGCAGCATTATCTTTCAATTTATTTTAAATAAGGTAATTAACTTTGCTTTGGTCTCTGTTGTTATTTATTATTACCATTAGTATATTAGTTACAGTACACGAATTTGGGCATTTTTTCGTGGCAAGGCTATGTGGCGTTCGGGTTGAGTGTTTTTCCATAGGATTTGGGAAAAAAATATGGTCATATAAGTTTTCAGGTGGAACAGAATTTGTCATTGCTATGATTCCACTAGGTGGTTATGTTAGAATGCTGGACGGAAATGCGAAAAACTTATCAACCGACGAAGAAAAACAGGTTTTTGATAAAAAAAAGATATGGCAACGAGCAGCAATTATATTTGCAGGTCCATTTGCTAACTTTATTTTAGCTTTCATTCTTTATTGGATAATTTTTATGCTTGGTGTTGTTACCTATCCGGTTAAAATAGGTAGTACAATACCCGATACACCTGTTGCTACTGTGAATATCCCTTCAGGAGCAGAGTTAAAAAAGATTAATAATATACAGATCGAAAGTTGGAATGATGTAAATTTTGCATTAATGTCTATTTTAGGACAAGATGATGTGACGATTACCTATTTGATTAATGCTGGTAATAATCATCAAAAAGAAGTTAGTCAACGTGTTGATATTCGTCATTGGCATTTTGATATTGAAAAAGAATCAGCAATAAAGACCTTTGGGTTGGTACCTAAAACATTGGAAATTTATCCAATTGTGAGTAAAATTATACCAAATTCAGCTGCCGAAAAAGCGGGTTTACAAATTGGTGATAAGATTCTAAGTTATGATGAACACCCTTATGTAGATTGGAATGATTTTTCAGCTATAATAAAGAAAGGTAATCAAATAAGATTAAAAATTGAGCGTGAAAATAAAAATCTTTACCTTGATTTAACGCCGTCAATACAGGCAAATGGGGAAGGTATTGCGGGGCTATATCCTACCTCGGAAGCAGTCATTAAGCAGTATGGATGTTTAGAAGGGTTTGGCAAAGGATTAGAACAAACAGTGTTAACTACTCAGTTAACAATTCGTTCTTTTTATCAGTTAGTAACAGGTGTTATTGGACTTAATCATTTATCAGGACCAATAACAATAGCAAAAAGCGCAGGGCAAACAGCAAGTTATGGTTTCACACCTTACTTATATTTTCTGGCATTTATTAGTATAAGTTTGGGGGTAATCAATCTTGTTCCATTACCAATGCTAGATGGTGGGCATCTTATTTTTTTATTATTTGAAAAAATAAAGGGTAAAAGTCTATCAATTAAAGCAAAAGAACGTTTTTATCGTTTCGGATTTGCTTTTTTACTGGTAATAATGGGGATTGCACTATTTAATGATGTTTTACGATTGTGATGGAATGAGGTTATAAACATTTACAATGAAAAAAATAAATAAATTACTTATAGCATCTTTGCTGTTTAGCACAACAGCAGTATATAGTTCCAATGCATTTTGTGTTGATGATTTTGTAGTAAAAGAAATCAAATTTGAAGGATTACAACGGGTAACTCAAGGGGCAGCATTGCTTGATATGCCAATCCAAGTTGGTGATTATGTCAGTGAGTCTGATTTGGGGCATATTGTTAAATCACTTTACTCGAGTGGAAACTTCGATAATATTACTATTTCTAGAGATGGTAATAGCTTAATCATTCATGTTGAAGAGCGTCCAACCATTGCGAGTATTACTTTTTCAGGTAATAAATCAATTAAAGATGATATGCTGAAAAAGAATTTAGATAGCTCCGGTATTCGGGAAGGCGACGCACTTGATAGAACCATGCTTTCTGCCATGGAAAAAGGGCTAGAAGATTTTTATTATAGCGTCGGTAAATATAATGCTCGAATTAAAGCTGTTGTCACACCATTATCTCGTAATCGCGTTGATTTAAAATTAGTTGTAGCGGAAGGTAAATCAGCGTTAATCGATCAAATCAACATTGTTGGGGCTAAGGCATTTTCGTCCGAAGAGCTAATTTCACGCTTTTCACTGCGCGATGAAGTGCCGTGGTGGAACATGCTTGGCGATCGCAAATATCAAAAACAAAAATTAGCTTCTGATTTAGATGAATTACAAAGCTTCTACTTAAATCGAGGTTATGCACGTTTTAATATTGAATCCACGCAAGTCAGTTTAACGCCAGATAAGAAAGGTATTTATGTCACTATCAATATTCATGAAGGTGAACAATATAAATTATCTGATTTTGACTTCAAAGGGGATTTTGCCGGACATAAGGATGCGATTACTAAAATAGCAAAAGAGCGTGTTTCAACGGGTGATTTGTATAATGGTAAAAAAATTACTGATATTGAAGATAATGTGAAACAGCTACTTGCAAATTTTGGTTATGCTTATCCAAAAGTCAGTATTCAACCTGAAATGGATGATTCAACGCATACCGTAAAATTAATTATGTTTGTTGATGTAGGGCCGCGTTATTATGTTCGTAATATCAACATAGAAGGTAATACCATAACAAGTGAAGGTGTTATCCGTCGTGAACTTCGTCAAATGGAAGGTTCTTGGCTGAGTAATGGACTTGTAGAATTAGGTAAAGATCGCTTAAGTCGACTAGGATTTTTTGAATCAGTAGATGTTGAAACTGAGCGTGTTCCGGGGGCCGAAGATCAAGTTGATATTACTTACAAAGTCGCGGAGCGTAACACAGGTAGCATCAAACTTGGTGTCGGTATTGGTTCTGATAGTGGTATTAGTTTTAATGCTGGTATTTCGCAAGATAACTGGTTAGGTACGGGTAATAGTGTTTCATTCGATGTAAATACGACAAATACCGATAAAACTGCATCGATATCAGTTGTAAACCCTTACTTTACTATTGATGGGGTGAGCTTAGGCGGAAGCATTTATTACAATACTTATAAAGCAGATGATGATGATGATGAATCTGTTTATTCAAGTAAGTTATGGGGTGCATCAGCTAATTTAGGTTTCCCAATTAGTGAAAATAATTTTATCCGTTTTGGTAGCGAGTATGCTAATCGGAAATTATCCGATATGAAACCACAATATGGTATGTGGCGTTACTTCCATTCAATGGGTGAAAACACTAAAAATAAACACTCCATGACCTATGATACTAATGATTTATTATTAAATGCGAATTGGACATATAATTCATTAAATCGTGGTTATTTCCCTACAGAAGGTTTAAAAGTATCGGCTAACGCAAAAATTACGGCTCCAATATTTGATAACCGCTTCTATAAAGTGGTTGCAGATGCATCTTATTATTATCCTCTTGATAACGATCATAATTGGGTATTCTTAACGCGTGGTCGATTAGGTTATGGAAATGGTTTTGGTGGAAAACAGCTACCATTTTATGAAAACTTTTATGCAGGTGGTTCGACCGTGCTTCGAGGATTTAAATCCAATACTGTTGGGCCTAAAGCAGTCTATTTTAATAGAGCAAACTGTAGTAATTTAAATAATACTTCAGGATGTGTAGAGTCTAAAGATGCGGTAGGTGGTAATGCATTAGCGTTTGCAAGTGCTGAATTAATTGTTCCAACGCCTTTTATTAGTGAAAAGTATTCCGATAGTATTCGAACATCATTCTTTGTTGATGCAGGTACGGTTTGGGATACCGAATGGAACTTAAAAGGTAATCATTTGCATGATTACAGTTCTCCTTCAAATATACGAGTTTCGCTAGGTGTTGCAGTACAGTGGATGTCACCACTTGGACCATTAGTATTTTCTTACGCAATACCGCTTAAGAAATATGACGGCGATTCGTCTCAACAATTCCAGTTTAACATAGGTTCAACATGGTAAAACCATGTTGTAATTAAATGAAATACACATAGGTGAAAAAAGTGAAAAAAATTATATCTATTCTTAGTCTTAGTGCAGCGCTTCTTTATACAGGTATAGCTAATGCAGAAATAAAAATTGGTGTTATAGATGTGATGTCTGTATTACAACAAATGCCTCAACGGGAAGCCGTTGGTAAAGCATTAGATAAGGAATTTGAATCACAAATCAAATCGTTACAAGATCAAGAAGAAAAAGCGAAGAATGCAAGTGCTCGTTTGAAAAAAGATGGTCCAACACTATCTGCATCGGAAAAAAGCAAATTGAATAAAACAATTGCTGATTTTGAAAGTAAAGCAAAAGATTTTTCAATAAAATATCGTAAACGTGAAAATGAAGAAGCAGAAAAATTATTGAAACAAATTCAAAGTGCAGTTAAAGAGATTGTTGCTACTGAAAAATATGATCTTATTTTGAAAGCCGAAGCAGCACTTTCTGCCTCTGATGCCGTTGATATCACTGAAAAAGTATTGGAAAAGGTCAAAAAATAATGTTGGCTTGTCGTTTAGAGCAACTAGCAAACTATCTTGACGCACAATTACACGGTAATGCAGATATACTCATTACCGGTATAGCTTCAATGAAAAGCGCTGTATCTGGGCAAATCACTTTTTTGGCGGATCAAAAATTGCAAAGCAAATTAGCAGAATGTAAAGCTTCTGCTATTGTGATGACTGAAGATAGCCTTAAGTATTGGCACGGTGCTGCATTGATTGTTAAAAATCCTTATCTTGCCTATGCAAAATTAGCACAATATCTTGATACAACCCCCGATCCTGCCAAAGATATCGCGCCTTCTGCTGTGATCGACCCTACCGCTCAATTAGGCGCTAATGTTTCGGTCGGTGCTAATGCCGTTATCGAAAGCGGTGTACATTTAGGGGATGGCTGCATTATCGGAGCGGGTTGTTTTGTAGGAAAAAATACGACTATTGGTGCCGACACTAAATTGTGGGCTAATGTAACTGTTTATCATAATTGCGTTATTGGTAAAAATTGCCTGATTCAATCTGGAACCGTTATTGGCTCTGATGGATTTGGTTATGCGAACGACAAAGGTAAATGGATTAAAATCCCTCAACTTGGACGTGTTATTATCGGTGATAATGTCGAAATTGGGGCATCAACTACGATAGATCGTGGTGCACTTGATGATACCGTGATTGGTAATGGGGTGATTATTGATAATCAATGCCAAATTGCCCATAATGATATTATAGGTGACCATACTGCCGTTGCTGGTGGTGTAATAATGGCAGGAAGTCTGACTATAGGACGTCATTGTTTAATTGGTGGCGCAAGTGTAATCAATGGACATATGGAAATTTGTGATCAAGTCACTGTGACTGGAATGGGCATGGTTATGCGCCCGATCACTAAGCCAGGCGTTTATTCATCAGGTATTCCATTGCAAGAGAATAAAATATGGCGAAAAACCGCTTCATTAGTTTTACATATTGATGAAATGAATAAACGCTTGAAATCACTTGAGAAGAAACTATTAAATAGCTCGACGTAGCCAGTTTCGGTCGGTATAATGCCAACCTATTTTATAATTTTTTTAAGCCCAAATATCATTGATGATTTATTTATGGGCTGAATATATTCAATAATTCCGAGGTATAAAGATGCAAGTTTCGGTAGAAACAACACAAGGTTTAGGTCGACGTTTGTCAATTACTATTAAAGCTGAAAATATTAAAAAAGCTATTGATAAAGAATTAGTTAATACGGCTAAAAAAGTTCGTATTGATGGTTTCCGTAAAGGAAAAGTGCCTTTAAAACTTGTTGAACAGCGTTACGGTGCTTCAATTTTACAAGAAGCATTAAGTGATTTAATGCAAAAAAGTTTTATTGATGCGATTATTCAAGAAAAATTAAATCCAGCTGGTGCTCCAACTTATACTCCTAAAGAATATAAAAATGGAGAAGATTACACATTTAACGTTGAATTCGAAGTTTATCCTGACGTTAAAGTTAAAGATTTAGATAAAATTGAAGTTGAAAAACCTGTTGCAGAAGTTGTCGATGCAGATGTTGAAACTATGATTGAAACACTACGTAAACAACAAGGTACTTGGAAAGTAACAGAACAAGCTGCAGGCGAACAAAATCGAGTGACTTTAGATTTTGTGGGTAAAGTAGATGGAGAAGAGTTTGAAGGTGGAAAAGCTAATGATTTTGCATTAGTTTTAGGACAAGGTCGAATGATCCCAGGTTTTGAAGATGCGATTATTGGGCATAAAGCAGGTGATTCGTTTGATATTAATGTAACCTTCCCGGAAGATTATCACGCTGAAAACTTGAAAGGTAAACCAGCTGTATTTGCTGCAACATTGACAAAAGTTGAAGAGCTTGAACTTCCTGAGCTGACTGAAGATGTTATTAAACGTTTTGGTATTGCTGATGGAACAATCGAAAGTTTACGCGCTGAAGTTCGTAAAAATATGACACGTGAACTTAATGCGACAATTCGTAACAAAATCAAATCACAAGTTATCGATGGATTGGTTAAAAATAATGAAATTGACGTTCCAACTGCGTTAATCGATCGTGAAGTTGATGTATTACGTCAACAGGCTTTATCACGTTTTGGTGGCAACATGAAACAACCAATGGAACTACCAAAAGAGTTATTTGAAGCTGAAGCAAAACGACGTGTCAGTATTGGATTATTATTCAGTGAAATCATTGAAAGTAATAAACTCAAAGCTGATGAGGCTCGTGTGCAAACATTGATTGATGAAATAGCAACGGCTTATGAAGATCCTAAAGAAGTGATAGAATATTACCGCAAAGATAAAAAAGCGATGGACAATATCCGTTCTGTAGCGCTAGAAGATCAAGTTGTTGATCTGTTATTAGCTAGTGCAAAAGTAACTGATAAAAATTCTTCATTTTCTGAATTAATGAATCAGCAAATGGCTTAATTAGCAGTTTTATTCAGTTTAAAAAAATTACTTTAAAGCCCAAATAAGGATTATCTGTTTGGGCTATTTTGTTTAATTAGGAGATAAAAATGCCGTTAGAACCATTTATGAGTGTTATACCAATGGTGGTTGAGCAAAGTTCTCGTGGAGAGAGGGCTTATGATATATATTCACGTTTATTGAAAGAGCGGATTATATTTTTAACAGGTCAAGTTGAAGATAACATGGCTAATTTAATTATTGCTCAAATGCTATTTTTAGAAGCCGAAAATCCTGAAAAAGATATTCATCTCTATATCAATTCACCTGGTGGTGTAGTAACAGCAGGAATGGCAATCTATGATACGATGCAATTTATCAAACCTGATGTTAGCACTATTTGTTTAGGCCAAGCTTGTTCAATGGGGTCTTTACTTCTAACTGCCGGTACAAAAGGAAAACGTTACTGCTTGCCTAATGCTCGAGTGATGATCCATCAACCATTAGGCGGTTTTCAAGGTCAAGCTTCTGATATACAAATTCATGCTCAAGAAATTTTACAGGTTAAAAGTCGATTAAATAAAATTATGGCGATGCATACAGGTCAAGATATTAGCGTGATTGAAAGAGATACAGATCGTGATAACTTTATGTCTGCTGAAAAAGCGGTTGAATATGGTTTAGTGGATGCCATATACAGTAAACGATCTTAATAACAGACTAGGTAGGTGGTTAAAGTGAATAAAACAAATTCCGAAAAATTACTTTATTGTACTTTTTGTGGTAAGAGTCAGCATGAAGTTCGTAAACTCATTGCAGGGCCATCATCTATTTATATTTGCAACGAATGTATTGGTTTGTGTAATGATATCTTGAAAGAGGAAACTAAAAACTTTCTTTCCCATGAAGAGTTTATCAGTAAACCTTTACCAACTCCTCATGAAATTCGTGCACATCTTGATGAGTACGTTATTGGTCAAGATCGCGCCAAAAAAGTATTATCTGTAGCGGTTTACAATCATTATAAACGGTTACGCAACTATTCTAATCCGAGAGATGTTGAATTAGGTAAAAGTAATATTTTATTAATTGGACCAACAGGTAGTGGAAAGACATTATTAGCTGAAACATTGGCTCGATATCTGGATGTTCCTTTTGCAATGACCGATGCCACAACGCTAACGGAAGCGGGTTATGTGGGCGAAGATGTTGAGAATATTATTCAAAAATTACTACAAAATTGCGATTACGACGTTGAAAAAGCGCAACGTGGTATTATTTATGTAGATGAAATTGATAAAATTTCACGAAAATCAGATAATCCATCAATCACACGGGATGTGTCGGGCGAAGGTGTTCAACAAGCATTGTTAAAAATTATTGAAGGTACGGTTGCATCCGTTCCACCTAAAGGGGGACGTAAGCATCCTCAACAAGAATTTTTACAAGTTGATACATCAAAAATCCTATTTATTTGTGGTGGCGCATTTAGTGGCTTGGATAAAGTCATTGAAAATCGTGTTTCAACTAATACAGGAATCGGTTTTGGCGCTGATGTTAAAAGTACCAAGCAAAAAGCTTCTGAATCTGAACTGTTAGCCCAAATCGAAGCTGAAGATTTAGTGAAATTTGGCTTAATTCCAGAATTTATTGGACGGTTACCTGTGATTGGTACACTATCTGAACTGGATAAAGATGCGCTAATCAGTATATTGACTGAACCTAAAAATGCATTAACTAAACAATATCAAGCATTGTTTGATTTAGATGGTGTAGATCTTGAGTTTTCTAAAGAAGCATTAGACGCCATAGCCGTCAAAGCGATGCAACGTAAAACAGGGGCGCGTGGTTTACGCTCGATTGTTGAAAATATTTTATTAGATACGATGTATGATTTACCATCAGAAAAAAATATTAAACAAGTGATTGTTGAACAAGACACGGTTGAAAAATCTCAACCACCTAAGCTAGTGTATCGAGATAACACGAAACTTTTAGCTTAATGATAGAAATAAACTGCCATGAAAGTGGCAGTATACTGATGAAAAAATTGTATAAGTAAAACTAAACATTATGTGTGATTGAATTCGTCAAGGCTTTTAAGGAATAATATGTTTTAAACAATAATAAAATAGGCTTGAATATCTCAAAACAATCCCAATATCTACCTAATAAGTTTGTATTACCAGAGAGAACAATATGAAAACAAAACAAACTAAATCAATGATTATGCCTATTTTACCATTACGTGATGTTGTTGTGTTCCCACACATGGTGATCCCTCTCTTTGTAGGACGAAATAAATCTATACGTTGCCTTGAAAGTGCAATGGAAATGGATAAGCAAGTTTTTCTTGTTACCCAAAAAAATCCATCGCAAGATGATCCAGATATTGAAGATTTATATGAAATTGGCACGATAGCGAATATTCTACAATTACTCCAATTGCCAGATGGCACAGTGAAAGTTTTAGTCGAAGGCGTAGAGCGAGCTAAAATAGTTGATATTGTCGATCAAAATGATGATGACTTTTTAATTGCTAATATTAAACCACTTAGTGAGAAAAAACGTGCTCAAGATCTCAATGAAGCGCTTGTCCGCGTTGTATTATCTAATTTTGAAGAATATTCAAAACTCAACAAAAAAATCACACAAGAAGTGGTTGATTCAATTCGTTTAATAAAAGAACCTTCACAATTATCAGATTCTATTGCGGCAACGCTATTTTTGAAAGTGGATCAGAAACAACAAATTCTAGTCACAGCTGATTTAGAAAAACGTTTCGAATTGCTTATTGCAATGATGGAAGCTGAAATCGATTTGTTGCAAGTTGAAAAAAATATTCGTCAGCGTGTAAAACAACAAATGGAAAAAGCGCAAAAAGAATATTACTTAAATGAACAAATCAAAGCTATTCATAAAGAATTGGGTGATATTGATAATAAACCTGATGAGTTTGAAGAGTTAAAAACCAAAATCACTAAAGCAAAAATGCCAAAAGAAGCCACAGAAAAAGCTATGGCTGAACTTAATAAACTTAAGATGATGCCAGCAATGTCAGCGGAAGCGACCGTGGTACGTGGTTATATTGATTGGATGTTACAAGTTCCTTGGCATAAACGAAGTAAAGTGAAAAAAGATATTGAAGCTGCTCAAAAGATTCTAGATAAGGATCATTATGGACTTGAGAGAGTCAAAGACCGAATTTTAGAGTATTTAGCTGTGCAAGGACGAGTCAATAAAGTAAAAGGCCCTATTTTATGTTTAGTTGGGCCACCAGGTGTTGGTAAAACTTCGCTTGGTCAGTCAATAGCTAAAGCAACAGGGCGAGAGTATGTCCGAATGGCTTTAGGTGGTGTACGTGATGAAGCAGAAATACGTGGACATCGACGTACTTATATCGGTTCTATGCCGGGTAAATTAATTCAACGTATGGTTAAAGTTGGGGTGAAAAATCCATTATTCTTATTAGATGAGATTGATAAAATGGCATCTGATATGCGTGGTGATCCTGCTTCTGCCTTATTAGAAGTTCTTGATCCAGAGCAAAATAATGCATTTAGTGATCACTATTTGGAAGTTGACTATGATTTATCCGATGTGATGTTTGTTGCAACGGCAAATTCAATGAATATTCCTGCTCCATTACTTGATAGAATGGAAGTGATTCGACTTTCTGGTTACACAGAAGACGAAAAATTGAATATTGCTAAACAACATCTAATTGCTAAACAGATTGAAAATAATGGCTTAAAATCAAAAGAAATTGACATTGAAGATTCTGCCATTATCGGTATTATTCGTTATTATACTCGTGAAGCAGGTGTGCGAAGTTTAGAGCGTGAAATAGCCAAAATTTGTCGCAAAGTTGTTAAACAATTAGCGCTAGATAGTAAATTGAAAAAAGTGAAAGTCACGCAAGCTAATTTAGCAGAGTTCTTAGGCGTGCAACGTTTCGATTATGGAAAAACGGATAATGAAAACCGAATAGGACAAGTTATTGGACTTGCCTGGACAGAGGTCGGTGGTGATTTGTTAACTATTGAATCTGTCAGTGTTCCAGGTAAAGGAAAACTTACCTATACTGGATCATTAGGTGATGTTATGCAAGAGTCCATTCAAACTGCATTAACAGTTGTTCGTTCTCGAGCGGAGAAATTGGGTATCAATAGTGATTTTTATGAAAAACGTGATATTCATGTGCACGTGCCAGATGGTGCGACACCAAAAGATGGTCCAAGTGCAGGCATTGCTATGTGTACTTCATTAATATCAACATTAACGGGTAATCCTGTTCGTTCTGATGTTGCAATGACAGGCGAGATCACATTGCGTGGAGAAGTGTTACCAATTGGTGGTTTGAAAGAAAAGCTTCTTGCAGCACATCGTGGTGGCATTAAAACTGTGTTAATTCCAATGGATAATGTCAAAGATCTGGAAGACATCCCAGACAATGTTAAATCTGAAGTTGAAATTATACCTGTAAAATGGATTGATGATGTTATAACCGTAGCACTTCAAAATAACCCATTTGGAATGGAACCTGTTACCAATAAAGTTACTTTAAAACAACCGACTAAAAAGGCGATTAAAAAAGTAAAAGGGAATGTTGAAGTGCCAGCTCGATTAAATTAATTATCAAAATTTCAAAAAGATCAACGCATGTTGATCTTTTTTTGCTTAACATTCTGACAATAGCCTATTTTAGTAAATATGCTATACTTGCCAAATTAATTATTGGTTTTATGGAGAATCTTTAGAAATGATGGAAACAATCCGAGCAGCTGCAAACCATGTAGCTGTTAAAATTATATTCGCTATAATTATTATAAGTTTTATTTTTACCGGCGTGTTCAGTGGCGCTAATAGTGCACGTGATGAACAAATATATATAGCGAAAGTGGATGGTGAAGGGATTAGTCGAGCGCAATTTGAGGCTCAGGCTAGTGCAGAATCATCAAGAGCGATGGGTGATAGCACTTTTATTAAACAAATTCGTCGAGATGTTCTTGCTGATCAAATTAATAACTATCTCGCTTACCAATTATCTAAAGAGCTCAACCTTAATATTAGTGACGATCGTTTAAAAGAAATGATTAGCAAGCAAAAGGAATTTTTTGAAAACGGAAAGTTTAGTAATCAAAAATATTTAAATCTTCTTGCGGCAAATAACTTTACACCAGAGGCTTATGCGGAGTCTATTAGAGCAGCTGCACAGCGACAACAGCTTATCAGTTCATTAATCTATAGTGATTTTGTTGTACCAAATGATTCTGATTTGTCACAATTACTTGATCAAACAAGAACTATTTATGCCGCGCCAATCAGTTCTTCTATTGTCAAAATGGATGATGTCAATATTACGACTGAAGATGAGCAAAAATACTATGATGAGCATAAAAATTCTTTTTTTAGAAAGGAAAGAGTTAAATTTAAATACATAGCAAATTCTAAGCAAGATTATCTAAACACTATCAGTATTGATGATAAAGACATTAAAAAAGAATTTAATGATAACCTAAAGGAATATACCTATCCTGCCAAAAAATCGTTTAGTGTGATTTTTGTAAAAGACTATAATCAAGCTGAAGATATCGTCAAAGACCTATCATCGGGAACCGAATTTTCAACAGTATTGAAGAATATTAATCAGAATGAAGATGTTTCCCCTTATGGCAAAAATGGTTCACTAGGTTGGTTTGCTGATAATGATGACTTACCACAACCTTTTAAAGAGGCAAATTTACATAATATTGGTGAAGTTTCTAAACCAATACAAGTCGAAGGTGGTTATGTCATTGTCAAACTAGATGATTTACAAAAAGCTAAATCTATGGATTATGATTATGCAAAATACCAAATTAAGACCAAGCTTCAAGAAAACAAAATTCAACAACATTTTGAAAATGCTGAAGATAAAATGAAGTCAGCGCTAGTTAACCATTCTAACGATTTCGATGCGATAGCTAAAGAGGCTGGTTTAGACGTTAAAGAAACAGATTGGACTTATTATAATGATGCAAGTTCAATTGCTCGTTATCCAGAAGTACGAGATGTCATATTTAGTAGCGACATGATTGCTGATGATAAAGTGACGGGTAAAATTTCAGAAATAATACCTGTAGGACGAGATTTAGACATGTCAGATTTTATCATTCAAGTTGTCGATTATAAACCTGAAGGAATTGCTTCATTTGAAGAGGTAAAAAACGAAATACATCAAAAACTTTATGATGATATTGTTGATAGTCGTTTTAAATCAACAGTAGATGATATTGTGAAAGAGTTAAATGAAAAAGGCACATCAAAACAAGTACAATTTTCTACCAATTATACCTTGAAAAGAGATTCTAATGAACTTGATAGGAAAGTGGTTGATATGGTGTTTAATTTAGTTCCTTCGGCAACCGATAAACGTATATATGGGGTTGAATACATCAATAAACATGATGCTTATATCACGGTATTAACACAAGTTAAAGATGGTGAGTGGCAAGATGTTTCATCTTATTTACTGCGTTATTATTTGCAAAATACCTATAATTCTTTAGCTACGGATATGCGTTCTAGAGCAAAAATTGAAATTATGCCAAACTCAAATTTGTGATATACATCGAAAATTTGATATAGACACTGTTAAAACTAAAAGCCACTTGTGTGGCTTTTCTCATTTTTATAACAAGTTAAATCGTTTCATTAAATTAAATGAGATAGTGCTAACGCAAATTTAATTGCGTAACTATTTTAGAGGTTAATTATATGAAACGAATTTCATTATTTGGTATTTTACTATCGTCTTTTATCTTTTCATCAATCAGTTTAGCGGAACCAACGCCAATATCACCCGTTAAGCAAGAACAAAAGCAGACCATTCAAGTTAATATTAATACTGCGTCAGCGCAAGAACTGACAAAAATATTAACAGGAATTGGATTAAGTAAAGCTCAAAAAATTGTTGAATATCGTGAAAAATTTGGACCATTTGTATCGGTTGAACAACTTAAAGAAGTCTCTGGTATCGGGCAAGCCACTCTTGATAAAAACATCGGGAAAATAGCGTTGTGATATTATTTTCCACCAATTCATATTGGTGGAAAATGCCTAACCCTAATAATCTACCGGATCGACATCTATATTCCAACGTACTCGTGAACTTTCTCCCCACTTTTCAATGTTGAGAATAAGTTTATCCAATATTTTTTGTAACAATTTGCGATTAGTATGTTGTAAAAGTAATTGCCACCGATGGTAGTCTGCCTTTTTAGCTTGATTTGCAGGCATCGGGCCAAGTTGCCATAAACCTAAATCACAGTTTGCTTTTAACCAGTCATGAATTTTTTGTAAAAAAATGGGAGCATAACGATTATTACGATCTGCTGCACGGATCAATACTTGATAGCTAAAAGGGGGTAACTGTGTTAATTGACGTTCGTGTAGTGTTACGCTTGCAAATTTTTGATATCCCTCATTTAATAAAATATTAAGAAGTGGGTGATCTGGATGATAGGTTTGCAAAATAACTTCGCCAGCTTTAGTTGCCCGACCTGCCCGACCAGAAACTTGAGTATAAATTTGTGCAAATCGTTCTGTTGCTCTAAAATCACTTGAAAATAGCGCTCCGTCTACATCGATAATTCCAACTAAAGTAACATCTGGAAAATGATGGCCTTTCGCTAAAATTTGAGTGCCAACTAAGATATGAGCTCCGCCTTGTTGAATATCATGTAAATAATTATTCAATGCGCCTTTTTTACTGACTGTATCGCGATCAATGCGACTAATTTTAATATCGGGGAATAAAACTTCGAGTCTTTTTTCAAGCTGTTCAGTTCCAAATCCAATTGGCACGAGGTGAGTCGATCCACATTTAGGGCATTGTTGAGGAACAGCTCGTGGTGTATCACAATGGTGACAACTCAATTTGTGCTGTTTGTGATGATAAGTATAGGGTCTGTCACAACGAGGACATTCTGCAATCCAACCACAGTCATGGCAGATCAGTAATGGTGAAAAACCCCGTCGGTTTAAAAAGAGCATGACTTGATTATTATCAAATAAGTGTTTCTGGATTTGCTCAATTAATGGTTGTGATAATCCTGCATCGAGGTTTAAACCTCGAATATCTAAAATAGACTGTTTAGCCAGCGTTGCATTACCCGCTCTTTCAGTAAGCTGGAGTAACTGATATTTATGATAGATAGCATTTTTGAGCGTTTCAAGTGAAGGTGTTGCAGAACCCAACAAAATCGGAACATTTTCAATTTTGGCTCGAATTATTGCCAAATCTCGAGCATGATAGCGCCAACCTTCTTGTTGTTTATAAGAGCTATCATGTTCTTCATCGATAATAATGATACCTAACTCTTTAAATGGTGTAAAAAGTGAAGAGCGTGTTCCAACGACAATAGCTGTTTCGCCATTACGACTTCTTAACCATACCCCCAGTCTTTCTTTGACCGTTAATCCTGAGTGTAAAATGTCAATCGGTGCATTAAAACGTTGTTTAAATCGGGTAATGGTTTGCGGTGTAAGACTGATTTCAGGTACTAATACCAATGCTTGTTTTCCCATTGATAACACGTGAGATAAAATATTTAAATAGACTTCAGTTTTGCCTGAACCGGTTACTCCCTCTAAAAGAAACACATTAAAATTATCAATCTGTTTATTGACGCTTTGAATGGCATTTGATTGTTGTGCATTGAGTTCAATTGTAGTTGTATTTGTTGAATAGCAAGTTTGCCATTCAGTACTGTCTGGTAAACAACGGACTTGTTCTATTAACTGTTTTTTCTGTAATGCAAGATAGACAGCTGAATTAAAGTCGGTTTCTTGTAGCGTATCATTTTTTAATGCTAATAATAGTTGTTTTTGTTTGGTCGCACGAGGCATTGAGTCTATATTGAACTGCTTACCAAGCTCAGTTAATTGCCATTTTTTAATTTCATCCTTACTTGCTGCTCGTCCTTGTCTTAATAAAATGGGTAAAGCATGAAATAACACCTCACCTATTGGATAATGATAATAACTTGCTGCCCAATTTAATAATTGCCATATTGAATCATTAAATATGGGTGATTCATCAACAATTGATTTTATGGATTTCAAATGACTAATATCAACATCGGTATGTTTATCGATATTAACAATTATGCCTATTGCATCACGATGACCAAAAGGAACCTTCACCCGCATACCAATTTGAGCAGGCATAGTTAATTGATAATCATAAAGTTGGTGTAATGGTACAGGTAAAGCTACATGAGCGATAAGCATGAAAAATCACATCAATGGTTAAATTAAACTCGTATTGTACGTAAAATTAAATGAACTCGCAAAAGCTACACCATGAAATCTAATTTTAAGATGTGAAAAGTGGTTTCAAGTTGTAAAATTTGCTATCTTGATCTTATCGGATTTTTGATGACTATGAAAGGGATAAAAGATGTCAGAGTTATTTTCACATATTAATCAGCGTGGTGATGCGCACATGGTTGATGTCTCAGAAAAAAAAATAACAACGCGAGAAGCGAAAGCAGAGTCAATAATTTTAATGAGTGAAAAAACATTAAATATGATTCTAGAAGAAAAGCATCAAAAAGGGGATGTGTTTGCAACAGCACGAATTGCTGGAATTCAAGCAGCAAAAAAAACTTGGGAACTGATTCCTTTATGTCATCCATTATTATTAACTAAAATTGAAATCAATATTCAAGCAGATATTGATAGAAGTTGTATAAGAATTGAATCTTTTTGCCGATTAAATGGGCAAACCGGCGTTGAAATGGAAGCGCTGGTTGCTGCCTCGGTTGCCGCGTTAACCATTTATGATATGTGTAAAGCAGTTCAAAAAGATATGGTAATAACACAAGTAAGGTTGCTATCAAAAACAGGTGGAAAATCTGGTGATTTTGTTGCACAAACATAGAAAAAGAACATCATGAATAAAATTATTTTTTTTGCTCAAACCAGAGAGTTAGTTGGAATAGATAATATTAAATTGAATGCCGAACACTGGTCTATTTCTGAACTTATTGAGCATCTTAGTCAACGCGGTGATAAGTGGGCATTGGCATTAAAAGAAAAAACAGTATTATGTGCAGTGAATCAAACATTTGTGGATGTTAACTATATTATTCAATCAGGCGATGAAATTGCATTTTTCCCGCCCGTAACGGGAGGATAAAATGGAGATAATTAAAATTGACGATGAATCGATTAATACTAATGACATTATTAGCTGGCTTTCTGAATTACCACAAGATGGTGCGGTGGTAACATTTATTGGTAAAGTTCGTTGTACAGAAAAAAAGACCATTGGACTTTATTTAGAGCATTATGCGGGAATGACAGAAAAGGTATTGAGCAATATTGTTGTACAAGCTAGACAACGTTGGCAATTGAGTCGAATCGCTGTCATTCATCGAGTGGGTGATATTAAAACTAATGAAAAAATTGTATTTGTTGGGGTGAGTAGTGCACATCGCTCAGATGCATTTGCGGCAGCTGAGTTTATTATGGATATATTAAAAAATGAAGCACCATTTTGGAAAAAAGAAAATACTATTGATGGTAATAATTGGGTTGAAGCAAAAAAATCTGATGTTGATGCATTGAAAAAATGGTATTAATTACTATTTACTATATAATAGCTATGTTATGTCAATTTATTTTTAATGAGAGGTAAGGAATGGCAGGATATACTCCTAATGGTTCAATTATTGAACAATCCGGTAGCCGTGTGCAAACATATATGAGTCATGTTTATGGTTGGATGACGGTAGGTTTGCTTTTAACGGCAATGATTGCGTGGTTTGCATCAACGAATGTGCATCTTATGCGAGTATTATATAACATAATGTGGGTTCTATTGATTGCTGAGCTTGGATTAGTATTTGTTATCTCTGGTTTAATTAACCGATTATCAGGTGCAGCGGCGACAACATTATTTATGTTATATTCAGTCTTAAATGGTTGTACTTTTTCTATTTATTTCCTTGTTTATACCTCATCTTCAATAGCAAGCGTCTTCTTTATCACTGCGGGTATGTTTGGTGCACTTGCATTTTATGGGTATACGACAAAACGTGATTTATCCGGTTTTGGGCGTTTCCTATTTATGGGATTAGTTGGTATTATTATCGCTTCGATCGTAAATATATTTTTACAAAGTGAACCATTAATGTGGGCAGTAACCTATATTGGTGTTTTTGTTTTTGCAGGGTTAACAGCGTATGACACTCAAAAATTAAAAGAATTAGGCGAAAACATATCACAAGATGACCCAAATATGTTTAGACGTTATGTTATTCTTGGAGCATTAACGCTTTATCTTGATTTTATCAACTTGTTTATTTTGTTGTTAAGAATTTTTGCTGATCGTCGATAGTTTCAAATTTATTCATATAGTAAGGGCTCTTTTGAGCCCTTATTGCTCTCGTTGTAATCCAACTTTTAAGCATCAACTTTTCTGTAAATGGAATTTTAATTATATCTTACTGTATTATCTAATTGATATATGGCTGAATATTTTTAAAAGTAATCAATTATTATGAAAAAATTATATACATTTATTTTAATCAATACCTTTATCTCATCCATAATTGCAATCAGATACTTTTTGATACCAGGAATCACGTTTTCATGGCAAAGTGGTTTTTTTTCATTTTTTGCCGTGTTAGGGCATTTTTTTTCATTATATCTTCTGATTTTTTTGATTCTCGTTTCTTTAATTTGGTTAAAAAAATGTTATTTTAATACTATTGCTGCTTTGTTGGTTAGTTTAGCGCAGATAGTATTATTTTGTGATACGATTGTTTTTCAACAATATCGCTTTCATATTAATCAATCGGTTCTTTCATTAGTCTTTTCTGGACAAGTGGTAGACTTTTCAACTATTACTTATATTGTAATGTTAGCACTTGCCACTTTAGTATTTTGTATCGAATTACTTATTCTGTGTTTTTTAGATAAAAAGATGACTAAATCAAAAGATCATCGAAAGAAGACACGAATGATTGTTATAGCCACAATCATGTTATTGGGTTCTGCGTTAATTAGTCATGTAATCCATATGGTGGCTTTCTATTATGCTTATTCACCCATTATGGTAGTTAAAGAGTATCTTCCTCTTTATCGTCCCTTTACTTCAAAAAAAATCATGGGTTTTTTTGATAAAGCAGGGGAGCGTAAAGTGATTAATCAGTACACTAAATCAAGTGCAAATATCTATTATCCTAAAAATAGTTTAGTGATTGATCCTGAAAATAAAGAAAAAATGAATATTATGTTTATTGTCTTAGATTCATGGCGTTACGATACTTTCAATGAAGATAATTCACCCAATACCTATCGATTTGTTAAACAAAATAATGGTGTCATTTTTGATAATCATTATTCAACAGGTAATGCAACCCGTACTGGAATTTTCGGATTATTTTATGGTATCCCTGGTACTTATTGGGATGCATTTTTGCGTAATAGTATTCCTTCACTTTTCATTACTACTTTACAGGAACAAAATTATAATATTGGTATTTTTACCTCTGCTAAAGTTTCGTCTCCTGAATTTGACCGCACAGCATTTGTAACCATTAAAAATTTGAGAATTAGCAGTCCAAATGGTACGCCTTCATATCGTGATAAACAGATGACCAATGATTGGCTAGCTTGGTATCAAAATCGGGATACCTCTAAACCGACTTTTTCGTTTTTATTTTATGATGCTCCTCATGGTTATGATTTTCCGAATGACTTTGAAGTAAAGTATAAACCCGTAGGCGATATAAATTATATCACCTTGAATAATAATACTAATCCACTGCCAATTCTTAATCGTTATAAACAGAGTGTCTATTATGATGATTATTTGATGCAAAATATTTATGATGAACTAAAAAAATCGGGAACACTCAATAATACGTTAATAATTATTACGGGTGATCATTCTCAAGAAATCAATGATAATGGACTAGGGTTCTGGGGGCATAATGGGAATTATACCGATGCACAAACTAAGGTGCCTTTTATTATCATTGGAGCGAAAGATCTAAAAATTCTTCAGGAAAATAGTCAACGTTTGACAAGTCATGAAGATGTTGTACCTTCGTTAATGAAACATTATTTACATGTTCAAAATGACATATCTGATTATTCAACAGGGTATGATTTATTTAGTCCAATCACAGATAGAAATTGGTTGTTAATGTCAAATTACAGTTCTTATGCGGTACGAACGTTGGATAATATCTATTTTGTTAATCGAATGGGTATTAGCCATTATATGGATTCACGAAATCATGAAGTTGATCAAACGCCAAACTATCAATACATTCAAGATGCGATGAATAAAATGCGATACTTTTATCAGGAAGGTAATAAATAAAATTATGCCACCAAAATTTTGGTGGCATAAGATGATGTTATTTAACATCAGCACAATTCAGACAATAAATATAGCGATTTTGTTTATCGGTAAATTTATCCCATAAAGAGACTTGTTCACGAATTTGTTTTATTTCAGGAAGTTTTTCAAATAAAACTTCCGCCGTTGATTTTGGTAACATAGCAATCATATCTGAATAAAAGGCACTAAACCAGTTGACTTCCGGTTTTTGCCAATCAATTCGATAGTCAGTTAAATTAGCTAACGTTGCGGCGATTTCAATGGCATCATCAAAATCACCTAGTTTATCTACTAACCCATTTTTAAAGGCTTCTTCACCTAGCCAAACTTGGCCTTGACCAATTTTATCCACTGCTTCTGTGGTCATTTTACGTGATTTTGCCACCAAAGAAATGAATGTACTATAACCATTATCAATATTCATCTGTATGAGTTGGTTCATCTCTTCAGGCAAGTTTTTAGCAAAGTTATTATTTGCCAATGGAGAAGTTGACACGCCATCACTATAAACCCCTATATGAGAAAGCGAGTTTTCGAAAGTTGGAATCATTCCAAAAATACCAATAGATCCAGTTATCGTATTAGGGCTAGCAACAATATAATCCGATGCAGTTGAAATCCAGTATCCTCCTGACGCAGCCATACCACCCATTGAAACCACAATAGGAATTTGATATTCATGTAATGCTTCAAGTTCGCTACGAATGGCTTCTGATGCTTCTACACCGCCACCAGGACTATTGACTCTTAACACAACAGCTTGAATGTTATTGTCGGTTAAATTTTCACGAATTGTTCTGAGTTGATCAACAATTTCTTGACTGCCGGCGATATTGCTATCATTTTCACCATCTGAAATCGTACCATTCACAAAAATTATAGAAATAAGCGGTTTAGAAACTGAATTAGTATCCTGTTTTTTATCATCTTTTAATTTGTAGTCATAAATACTGACTTCAGGTAAATCTTTACCTTTTAGAACAAATTCATAAAAATCTTGTTCAAAAAGGTAATCCGATTTTACGAAATCCACTAAACCATTTGATAACGCATACTGACTCATGCTGCCATTAGCCTCGTGCAATCTAGTTAGCATGGTTTCCGGACTAGGAACCAGTTGTGATGGTGCTTGTTTTCGTTGGGAAGCAATATCATTTAAATAATTATTCCACATCAATGTTAACCATCTTGTGGTATTCGCTTTTGCTTCAGCAGACATATCATTACGGATAAAAGGCTCGATAGCTGATTTGTAGGTACCAACACGGAAAACATGCGTGTTCACTTTTAAATTATCCAGTAAAGTCTTGTAATATAGGTTATTAGCAGCAAGCCCATAGACATTAATGGCACCTTGCGGGGTAAGAGAAATTTTATCAGCATAACTTGCTAAATAATATTGGCTTTGATTAAAGTTTGTGCCTGAGGCATAAATGGGTTTATTCGCCTTTTTAAATTTAGTGAGATATTTACCTATATATTGTAGTGAACTCAAATCTGCCCCAACAAAATTATCTAATCTTAATACCATATTTTCAATATTTGGATCTGCGGCAGCTTGATCTATCTTTTGTGTTAATTCAAATAAACTGTTTTCTCGAGCAAGATTTACTCGTTTTCCATATATCTTGTTTTGTAAATGATAAATATCATCATTATAAAGTGTGCTATCAACAATAACACCTTCAAGATCTAAAACTAATGTGCCATTTTGTGGAACGTCGTCTAAACTTTGTGATTCTTTAAATAATGCAATAAAACTTGAAATGAGTAATATGGCAATCAAGAATATAATGTTAAAAAAAAGCTCTCTTAGGAAATTGATAACTTTCCATATGGATTTAATGACGGATAAAACAGACATAGTAAATGACCCTTTCATAATGATTTATCTAATTTTTTAGCTTCAATATTTCTTTTCTTAAAATACTTCTTATCTTCAAATCTTAAACAAGTTAATTTTCCACCCCAACAACATCCCGTATCAAGTGCAAAAATATTTTCTGGCGTACCTTTACCATTCAGTGCCGCCCAATGTCCAAAAACGATACAATATTCAGGCGGTATTTGGCTAGGAATTAAAAACCAGGGTTTAAGTTTGGTTGGCGCTTGCTCAGGTGGTTTTTTATAATAAAAATCAAGTCGACCATCATCATAACAAAATCGCATACGTGTTAACGCATTGGTGGCATAACGTAGACGATCAAAACCTTGTAATTCAGATGACCATTCATCCGGAAAGTTTCCATACATTTTGTCAAGAAAGAGGGGATAAGAATCACTAGATAATATTTTATTGAGATCATCAGCACATTTTTTTAATGTTTCCATATCCCACTGCGGTGAGACACCTGCATGGGTCATAATGATTTTTAACTTTTCATCAATTTGAACTAAAGGCTGTTTACGTAACCAGTTCATCAATTCATCATAGTCTGGTGCATTGATCACCTCTTCAAGATTATCTTTCTTTTTAGGCGGCGTAACATTAGCATAAACTGATAACAAATGAAGATCATGATTACCTAATACCAGCCGAATTTGGCTGGTATTCGTTTTGACAAATCTTAAAACTTCTAATGATTTAGGACCTCGTGCTACAAGATCACCTGTTAGCCATAACGTATCGGTTGAGGAAAATCCAGCTTTTTCAAGCAATCGCATAAACTCATCATAACAACCATGAATATCACCGATAAGTAAGTTTGCCATGACATCATTTCCATGCGTTGGCAAGCTGGCAATATTGCTGCACAGTTAAATTTTCAGCTCGTAGCGTTGGATCAATATCTAATTCAATGAGTTGTTCTACAGAGAACATATTGGATAAGCTATTACGAATCGTTTTACGTCTTTGGTTAAAGGCTTCAGTAGTTAATCGAGAAAGTTTCTTAACATCATTAACTAAGTAAGGTTTTTGCTTATAAGGGATTAATTTAACTACCGCCGAATCAACTTTAGGCGCAGGTTTAAAAGCACTCGGAGGAACTTCTAAAACGGGAATGATTTGGCAATAGTATTGTGCCATAACACTCAATCTACCATAATCTTTGCTATTCGGCGCTGCGACCAAGCGTGTAACCACCTCTTTTTGTAGCATAAAATGCATATCAGTGATGATATTTGTAAATTCAAAAAGGTGAAACATTAAAGGTGTGGAAATATTATAAGGTAAATTACCAAACACGCGTAATGGTTTACCTAATTCAGTTGCAAGTATATTAAAGTCATAATTAAGTGCATCTTGTTCGATTACGGTCAACTTGTCAGTTAATAAAGGATTTTGTTTTAGTCTTTCCGCCAAATCACGGTCAATTTCTATGACAGTAAGGTGATCGACAAGTTTACTCACGGGTATAGTTAGTGCTGCAAGACCAGGCCCAATTTCAACAAGTGCCTGATCTTTATTAGGTTGAATTGCGGCAACAATACTTTCAATAATATAATCATCATGTAAAAAGTTTTGCCCAAAACGTTTACGGGCAAAATGTCCTTGGTGAACTCGATTATTCATTATCATCTACACCTTTGATTTTGATATATGCGTCACCTTTTAACTCTTGAATCCAGATTTGAGATTCTTCAGCAAATTTACGATTAAATATAAGTCGATAAGCATGATCTTGTTTTGCTGATTCGGTTTTGTCTGCCTTTCTGGTATCGAGTAGCTGAATTAAATGCCAACCATAAGCAGATTGAACAGGCTGACTGATTTCACCTTTTTTAAGTTTAAGTAATCCATTTTTAAAGCCGGTATCATAACGTTCTGGCATACTCCAACCTAAATTACCGCCGTTATCGGCTGAACCGGGATCTTCAGAATACGCTTTCGCTGCTGCTTCAAAAGTGGTAGCACCACTCACGATTGCTTTTCGAATGTCTGTTAATTTCTGTTTAGCTATTTGGTCTGTAACAAGGACATTTGTTTTAATCAAAATATGACGAGCATCCACTTCTTGAACAGTAATTGCTTTTGGTTTTTCAGTGCGAGTATCATCAACTTTTAAAATATGTAATCCTACCCCAGAACGAATTGGTCCTATGATGCTATCCTTAGGTGCACGAACTAAACGTTCTTCAAATATCGTTGGTAGCTCGTTGAGTTTACGCCACCCCATGTTACCGCCTTTTAAGGCAAGATCATCGTTTGAATATGAGGCAGCCAGTTTAGCAAAATTTTCGCCTTTTTTAGCTCGATTGATTACATCCCGTGCTTTTTCGGTTGCAACATCAACTTGTTGTTTAGACGCTTTCTCAGGAATAGCAATTAAAATGTGACTAATCTTTACGCTTAAATTATTCGTGAGTTGTTTGGTCAAACTTTTTGATAGATTTTCCACTTCTTTGTCAGAAATATTGATACGATGTCTAACTTCATTCATACGGGTTTGATCAATTAGCATATCGTTATGAATACGTTCACGATAAGCTGAATAACTAATTCCCATCGTTGATAACTTACTGCGTAATTGATTGACGGTCATGCCATTTTCACTTGCAATCTGAGCTATTGCTTTAGTTACTTCATCATCACTGACTGTAATTTTAGCTTTAGCTGCTTTTTGTAATATTAAGTTTTCAACAATTAAACGATCAATGATTTGTTGACGAAGTATTTTATCATTCGGTAAATTGTTAGGATTTGTGCTTGCTTTAATGGTTTTAAGCATTTCTTGAACATCACTTTCTAAAATGACGTTATTATTGACAACAGCAGCAACCTGCTCAATAACGCGTGGCGCAGCATTTGCTGTTAAAGGATTAAGCAAACCAATACTTAAACTTAAATTTAACGCAATAATTAGTTTTAATAATTTCATATTTTTAACTCATTTTTTTGCTATAGTGTCATTGCTATAGTAATAAATTAATTGATTATGTTTTTTTGAACAATTTATTCAAACGCTGAGACATAAGGAAGTTTGCCGTAATTTAACATTTTTGCTTTTGCGTCACTTCGGCGTCCAAATCCTTGTAATTCAAAGTTTAAAGACAATTTATTTTCATATTTACTTTTATGCGTATCGATATTCCAATCAGTTAGTTTTCGTCCATATTGCACTGTCATCCCCCAACAACAGTCGCTGTAATGTAATCCAACAAACCCATCGACCATTTGTCCTTTTTTGACATCATGATAATACGACCCAACTGCTGAAACTGTTTCAGAGAGTGGCCAAGTAGTCATAATACCAGTTTGAGAAATATTTTGCTTATAGTTATTATAAATCGAGTTTAAATCAACCGTATCGATGTATTTATGATTTGCATAACGGTATGATAATTGAATTAATTTATTAGTCGAAGGACGATATTCAAAAATACTGTTGGCTAATGATATTGCATCAAGGCGAGTATCATATTGCACCCCACCTCTAAATACAATTTCATCTGAAATTTGCCAAAAGTTGTCTGCTGCCCAAGTTATACTACCCGTATCAGAATTTCTATCCAATTTGGTATTGTTTTCACTGGTTCTTGATTTAGTAAAATACGTGGTTTGCCCAATCGAAAAATTGAATCGTTCAACTTTATTTATATCATAGAAACGTGTTGTTATACCGGTTGAAATTTTATTAGTAGATGGAATTCGGTCTAGACCACTATAAGGTTGATCCCTAAATAATCCGATATAGTCTGATTGGAGTAAGGTAGAATCATAATTTAATATATTCGATTGTTTCTTATAAGGTATATAAATGTATTTTACACGTGGCTCTAATGTTTGGGTATAGCCTTCAATGAGGGTTGTATCTCGTTCAAAAATAATTTTACCATCAACCGATATTTTGGGTATAAATCGACTGACATTTTTATCAAGATTTTTGAAACGGTTACTATTACTTGGTAAATCTTGATTGTAATAAGTGGCCATAAAACCAGCTTCAGTTGATATCGAAGACCAAGAATTAGTTAACGTATAGTTTAATGTTGGTTCGATGTGAGTACGCCAAGTTTTAGGTTCATTTTTTCCTTTACTTACAAAATGACTGATTTGCGCATAGTTTTTAAATTTAAATGGCCCGAAATCATAATTGTAATAGGTAATATCTAACTGAGGTTGAGTTTGATAAAGATTATCTTTTAAATTAGTACGGAAAGTCTGAAAGTTTAATTGGCTTAATGTAATGTCCCAATTTTCGTCGTTATAACCCAACTGATAAAGCTGAGAAAGGTAACCCGCCGTTGATGAAACATAATCGGAATCTAAATCCGAAAGATATTGGTTATCACTGACACGTGTAGCATTAATTTTTAGTCGCCAATTGTAATTAATCAGTTCATCGTTTTTCCAATAAAATAACCAGCGTTGACGATTATCATCATAATTAATACCATTGGCTTTATTATCACGGTCTTTATTATATTGACTGTCATGTTGTAGCCAATCAAAGGCAAGCGTACCAGCACCAAGTTCGTTAAGATAACGGAATTCAGTCTTTAATTGAAATCCTCTTTTTACTAGGATTCTTGGTTGAAAAGTTGCATCATAGTTAGGTGCAATATTCCAATAAATAGGTAGCGAAAAATCAACGCCATCTTTGTTATTAAAGCTAAGATTCGGCATTAACAAACCTGAGCGTCGTTTATTTCCGGTAGGTAATTGTAAATAAGGTGAATATAAAACAGGTACTTTTCCCACTCGAAAAACCGCATTCCAAACTTCAAGCAATTCTTCTTTGTTGTCATGAATTACGGTTGTACCCTTGATACTCCAAGTATTGTTATCAACAGGACAAGACGTAAAACTACCATTTTTCAAGATCACATAACGATTATTCTCAAGTTTGATTTCATCGGCTTGACCTCGACCAAGGCGATTTACTAAATGGTATTTACTTGATGTTATTGCAGTATTGTTATTATTAAGATTCATCGATGCATGATCGCCTTTCATTTGAATTAAATTATCTTGATAATTGATACTGCCATCGAGGGTGACGGTTTGGGTATTATTTTCTGAGTTTATTGTCACTCTATCGGCTTTTATAACCCGATTGCCTTGTTCAATTGATACATTACCCTTGTAAGTGGCTGTATTTGGATAATTAGCTTCAAATTCGTTTGATTCAGCATTAACCGGTAATGTATTGATATTACCATTGACTAATGGTCGATCAAATCTAGGCACATTATTTAGACATTGAGCGTTATTGCTATCAGATTTTGGCAAAGCAATAGCGTAACAAACATTGTTATATAAGGAAAAAACTATGGTTAATGTGATTAGTGATGGCGTTAATTTTTTCATCAATGATTAAAATTAATTATGTTTTTTATAATTAACACATTATAACGGTTATTTATAAAAGTGCGAATGAAAAATTAACGTTTTCCTTTGCGTTTAAATGTTTTATTGAGTTGTTTGACCATGATTACTCGTTTTTCAGGCGATGTAAATTGAAATTCATCCCACCATTTAGCCAGTTCAAGTAATTCGCCTTTTTCAATTGATGCTCGCATTTCAAGAAGATCATAGGCAGCACGAAACTTAGGATTTTCTAAAATTGCAAATGCTCGCTTGCCTTCTCTTTTCTTCATGCGTAGCTGTAAACGCCATATATCGCCCATAATAGAGGTTAACCGTCGAGGGATGGCGAGCACTTTACATTGTTCAGCAAGAACATCGTTAATAGCAACAGAAAAAGCGTCGTGAAATTGCAAACCACCTTCAATACAAGTCAATTGTGTTTGCTCAATAATTGGGTACCAAAAAAATGCAGCAAACAAAAATGCCGGATTAACCCTTTTATTATTAGCAATGCGATAATCGGTATTTTTAAGAACTTGCTCAATGATTTTTTCTAAAAAGCTATTTTGATTATTTGTGAACAATCGGTTAATAGCTGGAAAAAGTTGTTCAAAAAGATGATATTCTTTTAATAATTTATAAGTTGCGTAACCATTTCCCGTTTGTAAAAGTTTGAGCGACTCATCAAAAAGTCGAGCAGCTGGAATATTTTTCAATAATGGTGCTAGGTGCTTAATGGGTTTTGCTGTTTGTGCTTCAATTTCCATATCCAATTTAGCGGCAAAGCGTACCGTTCTTAACATCCTGACCGGATCTTCTCGGTAGCGTACTTGAGGATCGCCGATTAAGCGAATTAGACCTTTTTGTAAATCTGCAATACCGCCACAATAATCACGTAAGCTAAAGTCTTTTAAACTGTAATACAGTGCATTTATGGTGAAATCCCGACGGATAGCATCTTGCTCTATGGTTCCGTACACATTATCGCGTAATAACATTCCGGATTGCGAACGTCTAGACATATTGGTTTGATCCAATTGATTATCATGTTCACCACGGAAAGTTGCCACTTCAATAATTTCTTTACCAAACATAATATGGGCAAGTCTAAAACGTCTGCCAACTAAACGGCAATTACGGAAAATCTTTTGTATTTGTTCTGGTGTCGCATTGGTTGTAATATCAAAGTCTTTTGGCTTTTTGCCTAAAAGAAGATCCCGAATACACCCTCCAACTAAATAAGCCTCATACCCTTGTTTATTTAATCGATGAAGTACTTTAAGCGCATTTTCACTTATCTCTTTGCGAGAGATATTATGTTCATTACGAGGAATGGACACATAATGTGATTCAGGGTGTTTATCATGGCAAAACATTTTACGATAAAAGCGGGAAACTTGTTTAAAAATAGCGCACCTCAAAATTTGTTATAAATTGTAAACCAAATATAATGCCGAATTATAGCCTAATTGAATTTAACTTTCCACGGCTCAAACCAATAACTATTAAGTAATCATTAAACTCCTTGAATAAGTCGTCGTAAAACAGTCAATGATTTTTCTATCTGATTTTTTTAAATACAATTATCAAAAATAACATTTATTTATATAGTACAATATAGTAATATCGTTCAATCAAAACGACTTATTTAATTTCGTTTGTATCTATGTAATATCATGGAACTGATTATAATTATTTAAACTTATACTTGAATTTTTTTGAGTTAATTGTAGGGAAACAATAATTTCCAGCAACAGACACAACGTTAAAACATGATTACAAGACATTTTTACCGTTAATTTTTATACTGCAATTAAGTTCCCAAAATCACTTGAGTATATACTATTAACTGATAACTTATCGGGGGCATTATGAATATTCGTGATTTAGAATATTTTGTTTCTTTAGCTGAATTCCGGCATTTTCGTAAAGCAGCTGATGCTTGTAATGTAAGTCAACCAACCTTAAGTGGACAGATCAGAAAATTGGAAGATGAACTTGGCGTAATGTTGTTAGAACGCACTAGTCGCAAGGTTTTATTTACTCAAACTGGCATGATGCTTGTAGAACAAGCCAAAGAAATATTACGTAATATCCAAATTTTGAAAGAGATGGCAAGCCGCCAAGGTGAAGAGATGTCAGGGTCAATGCATATTGGATTAATTCCCACCATTGCACCTTATTTATTGCCTCATGTCATCACGGTTTTACATGAATCTTTTCCTCAATTAGAACTTTATTTACACGAAGCTCAAACGGCCAATATTGTTGCACAACTTGAAAGTGGTAAACTTGATTGTGCGATTGTTGCTCAAGTTAAAGAGACAGCACAATTTATTGAATTACCTTTATTTGATGAACCAATGTTCTTAGCTGTACCTACAAATAGCGATTTAGCTAATCAAAAAACCATCAAGCTTTCAGATTTGAAAGGGCAAAAATTCCTCATGTTAGAAGACGGACACTGTCTACGTGAACACGCTATGGGTTATTGTTTCCAAGTTGGAATCGACGAAGACAAGCAATTTAAAGCAACAAGTCTTGAGACTTTACGCAGTATGATTTCAGCCGGTCGTGGAATTACTTTATTTCCTGAGTTAGCCGCGCCAAACGAGCGAACTCGTGATAATATTTGTTATATCCCTTGTACTGATCCTGTTCCTTCACGAAGTATTGAGCTGATTTATCGACCAGGTTCACCATTACGGTCTCGTTATGAAACCATTGCTAAAACAATTCGTGATCATATGCCAAAAGTATTTGCTGAAAAAGAAAAATTACTTAACGTGGCGAAATAATTATTTTAGAACGAATCAATTTATTTAAAGTTATTAAAAATAAAAATGAAAAATAGCAAATCAGGTGGCGTGCGTGCAAAACAAAAAGAAAAAACACGCCGTAGCTTAATCGATGCAGCATTTAATCAACTTAACGCAGAGCAAGGTTTTGCAAGTTTAAGTTTGCGTGAAGTTGCACGTGAAGCAGGTATTGCAGCGACCTCTTTTTACCGTCATTTTCGAGATATGGATGAGTTAGGTTTAGCAATGGTTGACGAAAGTGGTCTAACACTTCGTCAATTATTACGTCAAGCTCGAAAACGTATTGAGAAAGGAGGCAGTGTCTTACGCACCTCTGTCACAACTTTCATTGAGTTTATTGATAAAAATCCGAAAGTTTTTTTGTTATTACTACGTGAAAAAGCCGGAACCTCATCAGCTTTTCGCTCCGCTATCGCTCGCGAAATACAACATTTTATTGTTGAACTGGTTGATTATCTTGATAATGCCAATAACATGCCCCATTACTATAATGAAGCTCAAGCAGAGGCAATGGTAACCATTGCATTTAATGCGGGTGCGGAAGCAATTGATTTTGATATCGTTCAACGTCAGGAACTTATCGAAGATCTGATATTTCAACTTCGTATGGTTTCACGTGGCGCCTATTATCTTTATCATAAAGAACAAATCAAACTCGAAAATCGCTAATTTAATTTTTTTATTTAATAAAACCTATAATTTGGTTATAAAAAACTGCGGTTTAAACCGCAGTTAAATAAAATGATTTAATCAATAATCATTACAGATTCTGTAATACTTTTTCAACACTATCTTTCGCATCGCCAAATAACATATAGCTATTTTCTTTAAAAAATAGTGGGTTTTGTACGCCTGCATAACCCGTATTCATTGAACGTTTAGAAATAATCACCGTTTTCGCTTTCCAAACTTCAAGTACAGGCATGCCTGCGATAGGGCTATTTGGATCTTCTTCTGCCGCAGGGTTAACCGTATCATTTGCACCAATGACCCAAACAACATCTGTATCAGGAAAATCATCATTGATTTCGTCCATTTCTAGTACGATATCATAAGGGACTTTAGCTTCTGCTAATAATACATTCATGTGACCTGGTAAACGTCCTGCAACGGGGTGAATCCCGAATCTTACTTCAATTCCCATACCACGTAGTTTTTCTGTAATATTACTGACAGCGCCTTGTGCTTGCGCAACTGCCATACCATAACCTGGTACAATAATGACAGAACGCGCTTCTTTTAACGTTTGTGCAACTTCAGCAGGTTGCATTTCACGATATTCACCTTGTTCTTCATCAGTAGTGTTAGCTGAGCTACCGTCAGTACCAAAACCGCCTGCAATAACGCTAATGAAAGAGCGATTCATTGCTTTACACATAATATAAGAAAGAATGGCGCCTGAAGAACCAACTAATGCGCCGGTAACAATTAATAAATCATTACTTAGCATAAATCCGGCAGCGGCGGCAGCCCAACCTGAATAGGAGTTTAACATCGAAATAACCACAGGCATATCTGCACCACCGATAGATGCAACAAGGTGGAAGCCAAATACGAATGCAATAATGGTCATGGCAAGTAAGCAGACCAGTGCGCCAGCGCCTGTTTTTAGCTCAATGAACGTAAACATTAAAATGATTGAGACAACAATTGCAGCTAAATTCCAATAATGTTTATTTGGAATAGATAACGGTTTTGAGCTAATGCGTCCATTAAGTTTGCCAAATGCGACAATAGAACCTGAGAATGTTACTGCACCAATAAAGACACCGACAAAAATCTCGACTAAATGGACGGTCATTTCACTACTATGGTATATCAGTATTGCACTATTTAAATCTAAAAAGCTATTTAAACCAACAAGTACTGCTGCCATCCCAACAAAGCTATGAAGTAATGCCACCAGTTCAGGCATTTGCGTCATTTCGACTTTTTTGGCTAGGTATAAACCAATAGCAGCACCCAGAATCATGGCAATAATGATCCAATGCAATCCACCTTTAATACTTGCAACGGCAGCAATAAGTGCAATAGCCATGCCGATCATACCGTAAATATTACCAGATTTAGCTGTCTCTTGATTTGAAAGTCCACGTAGACTAAATATAAAAAGTAATGCAGCAATCACATAGGCTGCTTGAATAATTCCATTACTGAACATTATTGATACTCCCCTCTATTTGCCACGTTGGAACATTTTTAGCATTCTTTGAGTAACAAAGAATCCACCAAAAATATTGATGCTAGCAATCAAAATAGCTACAAAGGCAATGGCAGTCGTTAAACCATTATCATCACCAATTTGCAATATGGCACCGACTAAAATAATGCCTGAAATCGCATTTGTTACAGACATAAGTGGTGTATGTAAAGAGTGGGTGACATTCCAAACAACGTAATAACCCACAACACAGGATAAGGCAAAAACAGTAAAATGCCCTAAAAAGCTTTCCGGAACTGAATTAGCAATCCAAAAATAGGCGATGATTAACAGAGCCAGAATTCCAAATTTTTTTTGTGGTGTTATTCGTTTCGGTTCGGGTTTTACAACAGGCGTTGTCGCTTTTTGTTGCGGTTGAGCCGACACTTGTATTGGTGGTGCAGGCCAAGTGATTTCTTTATCTTTAACCACTGTCACACCACGAATAACAACATCATCAAAGTTGATATCAATATTACCGTCTTTCTCTTTAGCAAGCAGTTTTAGTAAATTAACAATATTCGTACCATAAAGCTGTGAGGCTTGTGCAGGCATACGATTAGCTAAATCAGTATAACCAACGATTTTAACGTTATTATTGGTTTCAAAAACTTTACCTGGTTTGGTTAATTCGCAGTTACCACCTGTTAGTGCCGCTAAATCTACAATCACACTACCTGGTTTCATTGATTCTACCATTTCTTTAGAAATCAACTTCGGCGCAGGTTTACCGGGGATAAGAGCGGTTGTGATGATGATATCCACCTCTTTGGCTTGTTCAGCAAATAAAGCCATTTCAGCTTCAATAAAAGCTGCTGACATTTGTTTTGCATAGCCGTCGCCTGAACCGGCTTCTTCTTCAAAATCTAATTCTAAAAAATCAGCGCCCATACTATTAATTTGTTCGGCAACTTCAGGGCGAGTATCAAATGCCCGAACAATTGCACCTAAACTCACCGCTGCACCGATTGCAGCAAGACCGGCAACACCGGCACCAATGACTAAAACTTTTGCTGGTGGGACTTTACCTGCAGCGGTAACTTGACCGGTAAAAAAACGACCAAATTGATTTGCCGCTTCAATAACTGAACGATAACCAGCGATGTTAGACATTGAACTTAATGCATCAAGTGATTGTGCTCGTGAAATACGTGGCACACAATCCATTGCCATGACTGTTATATTTTTGGCAGCAAGTTTTTCCAATAACTCTTTATGCTGAGCAGGATAAATATAGCTAATGAGAGTTGATCCTTCTTTCATCAACGCGATTTCTTCATCAGTTGGTGCGTGAAATTTAAGAATTAAGTCATTTTGCCAAATATCTTGAGTATTTTGAATGGTGGCTCCAGCATCAATGAAAGCTTGGTCTTCGAAATGAGCAGCATGTCCAGCACCTTGTTCAACTGAAACTGTAAAACCAAGTTTTAACAGTTGTCCAACAGTTTGTGGTGTAGCAGCAACTCTTGCTTCATTGGCTAACCGTTCTTTAGGTATACCGATATGCATTGCGTTACGTCCTTATGTTAAGTGAGCTTGTAAATGTTTCTCGATTTTAGCATAAATTAGCGACGGTGCGAGTAGGGAATTTATTTTTTATTATCGAAATATTAATATTAAATTTAATAATAATTGGATTTTAAATCTGTGAATTAAAATTAAAATATTTACCCTGCAACCAATGTGATTAAATCTTTTTGATAGTGAACTAATTAAGGAAGAAATAGATGTGTTAGTTTACCTAAAATTGATCATTCCTTCTACTGATAGCTTTGCATTTATTAGAAAGAAAACAGGTTTAGTTGGCTTGTGATTCATCGTATAAAACTTGGAATTTATCAGAACACTCAATAAAAATAGTTCAATTAAAAAGATTTATGGAAAAATCAGTAAATAATGCTGGCGAGATAAAACGTTAACCTATCCCAATTGATACTAAATCGTTGGGATTTTTAGTGTCAGTCTTATAAACACAAAACAGTGTTGTTTTGATTTATACGTAACAATTAATAGCCCTGTAATTTGCTGTTGAGGTTATGGTAAAACCAAGTATTGTCCAATAATAAGTATTAACGAGGTAAAATATGGCCGAATTAAGCCAGAAAAAAAATAGTATGCTAACATTAATGTTTGCATTGCTTGCTGCTTGTGTAGCATTTCAACTCAATGCGAGTATGTTAAGCCCAGTATTAGTCACTATTGCTAAAGAATTAGGTTCTAACGACGCTCAAGTCGGATTATCCCAAACCGCTTTTTTTACCTCTGCTGCACTGTTTTCATTATTTTTACCCCGTTTAAGTGATATAAAAGGTCGTAAAAAAGTCTTAACGATTATGTTGTTTATTATGACATTAGGTACGGTGCTTGCAGCGGTTGCCCCGAATATCGTTGTATTATATATTGCGCGAATTATTCAAGGTGTATCAGGGCCAGTCGTTCCACTTTGTTTACTGATGCTCAGTCATGAAGTTAAAGATGTCAAAAAATATGGCATGTTAATGGGCATTGTGACCGCTGTAAATGGCGGTATTGCTGGCATAGATGCAATTGCCGGCGGTCTGCTTGCAACTTATTGCGGTTTTCGTTCGGTGTTTTGGGTCATTGCGATTGCCGCAGCGCTATCCACCTATTTTGTTCATCGTTATGCACCTGAGTCTAAACCTTCTGAAGGAACCAAAATGGATTGGTTAGGCGTGCTGTTCATTGTGCTTACCGTTGCTGCATTGTTACTAGCGCTAAATGAAGCAGGGAATTTAGCCCTTGCCAACTGGTTTAAAGTCATAGGATTAACTATTTTTGCTGGTATCTGTTTTATTCTATTTTGGAAAACAGAAAAAACCAGTAAACAACCATTAGTAACGATAGTACATTTAAAAACCAGAGCAACTTGGGCAATATTGTTAACCACACTATTAACTATGACAGGGATTTTTGCCGTGGTTAATGGGTTAGTGATGTCATTAGCGCAAAATACTGAAATCGGATTTGGTTTAGAAGCTGATTGGGCTTCACTTATTTTATTAACACCTTATGCCTTAATTGGGTGGTTGATAGGGCCATTTTCTGGACGTTTGGCGCCAAGTTTAGGTTACAATAAGGTACTTAAATTAGGTTTAATAGGATGTGTCATTAGTCAATTAATGATCATGTTCTACGGGATTGATTCACTACCGATATTAATTATTGGTGTTATTGCATTAGGTATTTTTTATGCAGGAATGGCGAATATCATTTTAAATGGTCTTGGTATAGTCTTATCGCCTAAAGAAAACTTAGGTTTTCTGCCAGGCATGAATGCAGGGGCTTTTAATTTAGGTGCAGGATTAAGTTTTGCTTTATTGCCTGCTGTACAAATGATAAGTGGTTATACCGTTAAGGGTTATTTTAATGGAATGTTATTAGGATTAATCATTACAATTTTAGCCTTAGTTTGTAGTTTCTTTATTCCTCGACCTGTCGAAGCTGAAGTATAAAATCAAGATAAAAACGGGATTTTTTAATCCCGTTTTTATTGTTTAAATTAATCTTCTTCTGGCATGAGTGTAAAAACTAATGTTGTAAAAAATTTTTCTTGAGTCGCAAGTTGGCTATCTTTTAGGGGAAAACCTATTTCGACACCTACTACGTTTAAGCCTTGATTAGGAATAGTAATGGTCGCTTGACCTTTATCATCAGTTATAACCGTTTTATCTAGATTATTAACGACATCGATAATAACAGCAGTATTTGTTAATGGCTGATTATCTTTATAGACAGTTACAAGTAAATTATCACCGCGTTTTAATTGGGTTGGATCAACTGCTGGTACTATTTGTAACGGAATATCTTCAACCCGTTTAGGTGCGTTGACGGATGATAAATAATTGACACTGTATTTAATGGCATGGGTTCCTTTACTCGCTCCTTCTACTTTATTCATCGGAAGATTAACATATTTACCCTGTGCATTTTTAGTCCAATAACCATAATCAAAACCAACCGTTACAACAGCGGTATTTTCTGTCGGTTCAACGGTCACATAATTTTGATGTTTTTTTTGATTAATCGGTAAAGAAGTCCAATTACCATTATAAGCATGAATCTTTTTTACATATTCCGTTTGATAACCATTATCTAACGGGCCTTCACCTAAAACGATTTGCTTTTGATCAACCCGATTAGCGATCCAAATACCATGAGCAGAAAGCGATTGTGATATCATACAAGTAACACTTCCTGATAAGATGAGTACAAATAATTTACGCATGATAAAAATCCTTATATTTTATGAAAATGATAATCATTATCATTATCATATCGATATAAAAAAAGTCAATGCTATTTGTGTAATTATTGATCATCAAAAAATGTTTAATATGATAATTAAATATAAAATATGTTTTGTTCGTTTTTGATCGCTTTAGTAATAAAATAATTGCATTACAATTCTTGAATATAAATAACCAAATTGTGTTTTTATTTTTTTGATATATAAAAACATATTATGAATAACAAATCTTAAACTTGCTATTTTTAACTATTACAATTTGTTATATAATCAAAAGTATTTTGTCCTTAACGCAATATATTGTCTTACTCATTTATATTTAGGGCGCATTCAACAATTGAGCATCTATTAATAAGGAACCACTATGATGGATTTTTCCCAATCAGTGCCAGAACTGGTCTCTTGGGCAAAAAAAAATGATTTTTCAATTAATTTGCCAGTTGAACGGCTCGCTTTTTTATTGGCGATAGCCGTCTTAAATAGCGAACGCTTTGATGGTGAAATGACTGAATCTGAATTAATTGATGCTTTCAGGCATGTATCACAAATTTTTGAACAGAGTGAAGATACCATTGCTGTTCGAGCAAATAATGCCATTAATGATTTAGTACGCCAGCGATTAATTACGCGTTTTGCTAGCGAAATGACGGATGGTTATTCAATTTATCGTTTGACCCCTTTAGGAATTGGCATTTCGGATTACTATATTCGTCAACGAGAATTTTCTACGTTACGTTTATCAATTCAGCTTTCTATTGTTGCTCAAGAGCTAAAACGTGCGGCTGATGCAGCACTTGAAGGTGGTGATGATCTTCACTGGCATCGTAACGTTTTTGCACCCTTGAAATACTCCGTTGCAGAGATTTTTGATAGTATTGATATTACCCAACGGGTAATGGATGAGCAACAAGCGGATGTAAAACAAAATATTTCGGCATTATTGAGCCAAGATTGGCAAGCAGCAATTAGTAGTTGTGAAGGCTTACTCACTGAAACGTCACAAACATTACGAGAATTGCAAGATACGCTCGCCGCTGCGGGCGATAAACTCCAAGCAAGTCTGCTCTTGATTCAAGATGCAACCATGGATAATCCTGAACTTGATAAAATCAATAATGTGGTTATGGATTTACAAGGCAAACTTGATCGCATTATGGGCTGGGGACAAAAGGCGATTGATCTTTGGATTGGTTATGATCGCCATGTTCATAAATTTATCCGTACCGCTATTGATTTAGATAAAAATAGAGTCTTTTCACAGCGATTACGTAAATCAATACAAGGCTATTTCGATTTACCATGGTCACTTATTTTTGCCAATGCTGATCGCCTACTTGATATGCGTGATGAAGAACTTGCACTACATGAAGCAGAAGTAACAGGTGAATTACCTTCAGAACTTGAATTTGAAATGATTGAAGAGATTCAAGAACACATTATTGCCCATATCGAACAAAATTTATTGGTCTTCAAACAAGAAAATAAACCACTGGATATGAGTATCGCTATTCATAGTTATCTAGCACAGTTCCCTCGGGAACAACATTTTGATATTGCAAGATTATTTATCGATCAGGCTATTCGTTTAGGGATTGCCGAAAATGATTTACTCGGTATCCCTGCCGAATGGAAACCTATTAACGATTATGGAGCTAAGGTACAAGCACATGTCATCAACAGATACTAAAGATTTAGAATTAGAACAAACAGCTCATCATCTTGATGAAGTCATGGGGCACATTGCGTCAAGTTCCCAAGCATCTATCGATAAATATATGCCCGTTAAATTAGCACAGGCAATTGCCAATCCTCTTTTTCCTGAGCTTGATAGTTTATTGCGTTCCGGACGTCATATCGGTATAGATGAACTGGATAATCACGCCTTTTTAATGGATTTTCAACTCGAACTGGAACAATTTTATCAACGTTATAATGTCGAATTAATTCGTGCACCAGAAGGCTTTTTCTACCTTCGTCCTCGTTCAACAACATTAATCCCCCGTTCGGTATTATCAGAACTTGATATGTTAGTTGGTAAAGTTCTTTGTTACTTATATTTAAGTCCTGAACGGCTAGCGCATGAAGGTATTTTTACTTTACAAGAACTCTTTGATGAACTTGTTTCGTTAGCGGATGAAAGTAAATTACTTAAATTAGTTAATCAACGGTCGACTGGATCAGATTTGGATCGGCAAAAGCTATTTGATAAAGTCAAAACTGCACTTAATCGATTACGTCGTTTAGGCATGATATTTTTTATTGTAGGAAATGACAGTAGCCGTTTTCGTATCAACGAATCTATCTTCCGTTTTGGTGCAGACGTGCGTAGTAGTGATGATGCACAAGAAGCGCAATTACGTTTAATTCGAGACGGTGAAGCAATCAAAATCGAATCATCGCTTATCCTAGACGATGATAATAACGAAGAACAAGAAGAAGATGTTAATGAGGAGATTGAATAATTATGATTGGACACGGTAAGTTTCACTCATTAACCCTAATAAACTGGAATGGTTTTTTTGCCAGAACATTTGAATTAGATCAACTTGTCACCACGCTTTCAGGGGGGAATGGGGCAGGTAAATCCACAACCATGGCGGCGTTTGTGACCGCATTAATTCCTGATTTAACACTATTACACTTTCGAAACACTACTGAAGCCGGTGCAACATCAGGATCACGTGATAAAGGTTTACACGGTAAATTAAAACCTGGCGTTTGTTATTCCATGCTTGATGTCATTAATTCACGTAATCAGCGAATTATATGTGGTGTTCGATTACAGCAAGTGGCTGGGCGTGATAAAAAAGTCGACATCAAACCTTTTCTATTACAAGGTTTACCTGTTGGCATTAGCCCAACTGAACTGGTAACCGAACGTTTAAATGATAAACAAGCAAGAATTTTATCCTTGCCTGAATTAAAAGATAAAGTCGACACAATAGAAGGCGTTATCTTTAAGCAATTTAATTCAATTACCGATTATCATTCGGTTATGTTTGACTTTGGTGTATTACCTAAGCGCTTACGTTCCTCATCCGATCGTAGTAAATATTACCGATTGATTGAAGCGTCACTATATGGTGGTATTTCAAGTGCGATTACTCGCTCACTTCGTGATTACTTACTTCCTGAAAATAGTGGTGTACGTAAAGCGTTTCAGGATATGGAAGCGGCACTTCGTGAAAACCGAATGACACTAGAAGCTATTCGGGTGACTCAATCTGACCGAGACCTATTTAAACATCTTATCACTGAATCAACCGATTACGTGGCTGCGGATTATATGCGTCATGCTAACGAGCGTCGTGTACATATTGAATCGGTGCTGGGTTTGCGTCGTGATATGTTCAAAACACAAGATTTGCTTATTAGTAACCAGTTCCGCCAAGTTGAAATGGCAAAAGAACTTAAAGAGTTTCAAGATGCACAAAGTGACTTAGAAACCGACTTACAAGCAGCCAATGATCACCTTAATTTAGCGCAAACTGCGCTACGCCAACAAGAAAAAATTGACCGTTATCAAGCTGATTTAGATGATCTCAATTTAAAACTTGAAGAGCAAAATGAAGTTGTACTTGAAGCGAATGAACAGTATCAAACCTATCGAGATCAAGTGGAACACACCGAACACGAAGTGGATGAAATCAAAACGCAATTAGCGGATTATCAACAAGCACTTGATGTACAACAAACCCGTGCCATTCAATATCAACAAGCTTTGCAAGCACTAAAAAATGCTCAATCTTTATGTCAATTACCCAAATTAGGCATAAGCAATATCGAAAATCATTTTGAGATTTTTGAAGAAAAACAAAAAGAAATAACTGATCAAGTGCTTGAAATGGAGCAAAGACTCAGTGTTTCTGATGCGGCGATAAATCAATTTGATCGGGCATATCAATTAGTGGTGAAATTAGTTGGCGATGTTGTTCGTAGTGATGCTTGGCGTGCAGCGAAAGAAGCATTAAGACAATGGCCGTCACAATGTTATCAAGCTGAACAAGCTGAACATTTACAACTCCAACTTGATGAATTAGAACAACGCTTTTTTGAACAAAAAGAAGCCGAATCACTATTAACCCAATTCTGTAAGCGTATTGGTCGCCAAATTGAATATGATCAACTTGACGAGTTAAAACAAGAACTTGAAATACAACTTGATGAAAACGCAATATTTGCCAATGAATCAAGTGAAAAACGAATCGAATTCAGACAAGAACTTGAACAAATTCAATCCAAAATAGCGGATTATCGACAAAAAGCACCAATGTGGATAAAAGCACAAGATGCCTTAATTGCCTTACAAGAGCAAACTGGACAAAGCTTTACCCACAGTCAAGCTGTCACGCAACATATGCAACAGCTACTTGAACAAGAACGCGCATTAGTTACAGAACGCGATCAGATAACGTTCAAACGAAATCAATTAGATATTCAAATTGAACAACTTAATCAACCAAGTGGGGTTGATGATGGTCGTTTATCGGCATTAGCTGAGCGATTTAATGGTGTATTACTTTCTGAAATTTATGAAGATGTCACCATTGATGATGCACCTTATTTCTCAGCCTTATATGGTCCATCACGTCAAGCAATTGTGGTGCCGGATTTGTCGCAAGTTAAAGCGCAACTTGAAAATCTGACCACCAGTGAAGAAGATTATCCAGAAGATATCTATTTTATTGAAGGTGATCCATCCTCATTTGATGATAGTGTTTTTGATTGTGAAGAGATGAATAAGGCTGTATTAGTTAAAACAGGTGAACGCCAATGGCGCTTCTCCAGTTTTCCAAAAGTTCCGTTATTTGGGCGAGCAGCACGTGAAATTCATCTTGAAAAACTATCATTAGAGCGAGATGAACTGCATGAACGTTATGCTAACCTCTCATTTGATTTACAAAAATTACAACGTATTGAACAAAATGTTGGTCAATTTATTGGTGAATATTTATCGGTTGCCTTTGATATCGATCCCGAAGCTGAAGCGCAAAAATTAGCGACAAGACGCAATGAAATTGAACGTCAATTAACATCACAAGAATCGATTGATAAACAAAATCAACAGCAAGTTGCCAATTGTAAAGAGCAATTAGTGACAGTAAACCGATTAGTTGCTCAAATGCATTTACTGGCTGATGATGATTTAGCGGATAGAGTAGATGAATTGCGTGAACAGGTTGCTGAAGCACAAGATGCGGCGCAATACGTCAGCCGTCATCGCCATACAGTTTCTGAGCTTGAACCGTTAGTTGCTGTATTACAAAGTGATCCTGAGCAAAACGAAGCATTACGTGAACAATACAACATCGTTAAAGCACAGCAACACACTATTCGCCAGCAAGTCTTTGCACTTACGGAAGTGATGCAACGCCGGGCTCACTTTAGTTACGAAGATTCAGCTGGAATGTTGAATGAAAATACTGATTTGAACGAAAAATTGCGCGCTCGATTAGAAATTGTTGAAGCACAAAGAACTGAAGCACGCAGTCAAATGCAGCAATATCAAGATAAGTATAATCAATATAATCAAACGTTAGCTTCACTAAAAAGCGCCTTTGAAACTAAACGAGATATGCTTAATGAACTGCATAAAGAAATAGATCAAATTGGTGTGAAAGCGGATGCGATCACTGAAGAACGTGCTCGAGCTCGTCGTGATGAAATTCATCAAAAACTGAATAGTAATCGTCAACATTGTACTTCGCTTGAAAAGCAGCTCATTATGTGTGAAAGCGAAATGACCCAAATGCAAAAACGACTTGCTCAAACACTGCGGGATTATAAACAGCTTAAAGAACAAGTTGTTGAAGCCAAAGCAGGGTGGTGCTTAGTATTACGTCTAGTTAAAGAAAACAGTGTTGAACGCCGATTACATCGTCGTGAGCTAGCTTATTTAAGTGCAGATGAACTACGTTCAATGTCGGATAAAGCGTTAGGTTCATTACGTTTAGCGGTCAATGACAACGAGCACTTACGTGATGTATTAAGACTATCCGAAGATCCAAAACGACCAGAACGCAAAATTCAATTTTATATTGCCGTTTATAAACATCTTCGCGAGCGAATTCGCCAAGATATCGTCAAAACGGATGACCCAATTGAAGCCATTGAACAAATGGAAATTGAATTATCACGCTTGACCGAAGAATTAACTTCACGTGAGCAACAGTTAGCGATCAGCTCAAAAAGTGTAGCAAATATTATCCGTAAAACTATTCAGCGTGAACAAAACCGTATTCGTATGCTTAACCAAGGTTTACAAGCGGTGGCATTTGGACAGGTGAATGGCGTACGATTAAATGTCACGATTCGTGAAGCTCACTCATCACTGTTAGCGGCATTAGCAGATGACCAGAACGAGCATCAAGATCTCTTCAGCAATAACCGCATAACCTTCTCTGAAGCGTTAGCAAAACTTTATCAACGTTTAAATCCTCATATCGATATGGGACAACGAACCGCACAAAACATTGGTGAAGAATTACTTGATTACCGCAATTATCTAGAAATGGACGTTGAAGTTAATCGGGGTGCAGATGGTTGGTTACGTGCTGAAAGTGGTGCATTATCAACCGGTGAAGCAATCGGTACCGGTATGTCAATACTATTAATGGTTATACAAAGTTGGGAAGAAGAATCCAAACGCTTACGTAATAAAGATATCTCGCCATGTCGTTTATTATTCTTGGACGAAGCCGCTCGACTTGATGCCAAGTCTATTGCCACACTCTTTGAACTTTGTGAACGGTTAGAAATGCAGCTTATTATTGCTGCACCTGAAAACATTAGTCCAGAAAAAGGGACAACCTACAAACTGGTACGTAAAGTGATCAACAATCAAGAACATGTTCATGTGGTTGGATTAAAAGGCTTTGCATAACGGAATACTGGATTGATTTATACCACCTCTTTATTGATGAAAGTCGATAAAGAGGTTATTGTCTGATATTAAATTCCTCAATTAGCTTTTAATAAAAAGAATATCAAAATTGACTAGGTACGGGTTAACAATATCCAGAAGAGTGTTTTACCTTCATTTTTGAAACCTACAACTATAGAATGCTGAAAATATAATTAATTGTGATGAAAAACAAAAAATTATTTTAAATGAAGATTACCTTGTTATTCTGATAAAACAACAAGGCTGTCGGTGTAAAAATAGGATTAACTAATTTTGTTGATTGGACTGATTATCTTCTGAGTTATTATTTGTTTTTTCTTTAATTTTTTTTACCCTTCCTGAAGCTACTGAGGCCATTCTACCAATTGTGTCTCTTAATATTTTACCATCGTCGGTTTTAAACGATACTTGTTGTTCAGTACCATTTTGATCCATTTCAAAATAGGCCGCTTCACCAAATCCTAGTTTACTAGCATAGAATAGATGAGGAACACTACCGCGAGTGGAATTATATACTTGTACTGCGGCATTATAAGCTTCTCTTCGTATCAGAACGGAGTTTTCAATTTCATCTAATTGAACCATTAATTGTTGGTAAGTTGTATTGGCTTTTAAATCAGGATATCGATTAGCTAACATTTGAACATTCCCTAAGATCTGAGAAGTCTGTGATGTGCGGGTAGCTGCGTTGCTAATGCTGTCACTTTCAGTAATGGTAAAGTGTGTAAGCTTTTCGTGATTCCCATAGCTCGAAGCAATATCAGAAAGTCGTTGTGCTATATCTTGTCTCTTTTTGACCGTAGCATAAATATTAGCCTGTGTCTGCTTAACATTTTCGGCTAAACCACGTAGTTTATTATAGGCAAAGAATAACCAACCGGTGATAAAAATTAGAATAATAATAATAGTTGATAACATACATATCCTTATTAAATATCCAATAACTCTTATGTCTAACTATAAGATTGTTAAATTGATGATGCAAATTAACATAAAAATACAATTTTAACAACTAGTTGTTAATTATAAAATTTTTGAAACTGATTAAGTTTTAAGGAAAATTTAGATATTCACATAGGATATTTCTTATTTTAGTTATCGCCATTATCATTGATTTGTAAAGATAATTTTAGAAATGCTTTTTTAGTAAACTAACGTGAGTTTTCAATACAAATCGAGTTAGAAGAATAAAATTCTAATTTGTGGTGACCGATTAAATTTCATTTTTAAAGAAAAATATAAGTTAATATAATTAAAAAGCAAATTATCGATTTGCAAATCCTTATTATATTAACTTATTTGCTATCATTATTTTGAATTAATAATTACTCAAATCTGATTGCCAAAGGATATACGGATCATAATCATCATCCCCATCTGGTAAAGCTCCTGTTTTTGGCGCCTGTGTAAAATCGGTTTCAGCTAATTGACCATTATCGAGATACTCTATTTTCCATATCAATAAATTTTTTCTACTTTCGGGTTTATCAAGGTTATAACTAATATGAGAAAGTGAATTATGATAAATAATTTGTCGCCAGCAAGCATCAGAATTTTTAATACAGTATTTGATACTAATTGGCTGATATTTTTTTCCATCTTTCAATAACACGGGTATGGCTTTTTGTTCTTGGCTATCAACAAAAAATGACAAAGAAAGATTATCGGCTAAATGAGCTTTATATTCAGTATAATCGGTATTTGTTTGTGACTGAGGTTGTTTTTGGAAACTATTTTGACTTTCATCTGCATAACTATTACTACCATACAAACTACATAAGAATAATATAGGAATGAATTTTTTCATGATATATTCCATTGTTTGGTTTAGTAAATTGGATTAAGTAATATAGCCAAATGATTAAAGGCTAATAGAAAAGCTATAACAAAAAAATTAGTTATAGCGTACTTAATAGAATAGCTTAAAAAGAAAATAATATGTAGTCATTTCTTGTTAGTGTAGTGATAACATAAGAAAAATTAACCAGTATTAACAAATATTAATCGCAATTTAAAAAAAGAGAATAATTTAAGTGATTAAGCCCTATACCAACCAATAGATTAACCTTATTCAAAAGCAAAGGAATAAAAATAATCAAACCAAATTAAACTCAAAACTAAATTGTTGCTGTCTGATAACGAATAATCTTTATCTTATAATTTAATTGTTTTGATTTGAGTAACTGTTAATAGGACAGTTATACAAGCCATCGTTATACGATTTTTAGTTATATGAGATAAGTATACCTAAATAATGTGGTTGTAAATGTATCTTATGAACGCTTGAAGAATAGCAAACTAGGCTTTAAGGCTTTTTTTACTAGCTTTGATGTGTTTTAAAGAATTTTGAAGAATGTTGCTGATTATTGAATTGGTGCCGTGGGCGGGACTTGAACCCGCATGCCCTTAGAGCACTACCCCCTCAAGATAGCGTGTCTACCAATTTCACCACCACGGCGCCGTAATTAATTTGGAATATCCGATGTCGGATTATCATTTGTTGTTTGTTGTGTTGCTTGTTCGCTTGTATTTTGTTGTGTTGTCACAGGCGTACTTTCATTCACATCAATGTGACTGAATTTACTGGTACCGACCATGTTAGATAACACAATGCTTAATGCAAAGAATAGCACACCTAAAACGGTAGTTGTACGTGTTAAAAAGTTACCACTGCCTGATGAACCAAATAAGGTTGCAGATGCACCTGCCCCAAATGAAGAGCCCATTTCAGCACCTTTACCACGCTGTATTAATACTAGTACAATTATTGCTAAAGCAATAACCAAATAACCTGCTATTAAAATTCCGTACATTTTAACCTGTCACTTTTTAAGTGTTATACAACAAAAATTTATAGATGCGGAATATTAGCGAAAGTGTGACAAACAAGCAAGTATATTTTCTTATTTTCTGTATTTATCGTAATCAATTGTATGTTTCCGGGGTAAAAATCAGTATAATGTCGCCATTTTTATTATAGTATCGTTGTTTTATGAAATTTATTGTTAAGCTGTTTCCTGAAATTACCATTAAAAGTGAATCTGTTCGTTTACGTTTTATAAAAATATTGACCAGTAATATTCGTAACATTTTGAAACGTCATATTGAAGACGTTGCGGTTATTCGTCATTGGGATTTTATTGAAGTCCGTCCAAAAGTTGCCAACAGTGAAGCGCAAATTCTTAATTTATTAATCCGGATTCCCGGTATTCATCATATTTTAGCGGTCGATGAGCTGCCTTATGTGGATATTCACGACATATTCGAAAAAGCATTGAATTACTATGCGCCGTTAATCGAAAACAAATCATTTTGTGTACGGGTTAAACGTCGAGGAAAACATGATTTTACCTCGATTGATGTTGAGCGTTATGTCGGTGGGGGGCTTAATCAATATGTTGCTTCATCTAAAGTGAAATTAACTCGCCCTGACATTACCGTTAATTTAGAAATTGATAAAGATAAGTTGTTGCTTGTTAAAGGTCGATATGATGGTATTGGTGGGTTTCCAACAGGCACACAAGAAGATGTGATTTCGTTAATTTCAGGCGGTTTTGATTCTGGTGTGTCAAGCTATATGCTTATTAGACGTGGCTGTCGTGTTCATTATTGCTTTTTTAATCTTGGCGGTAAGACACATGAAATTGGTGTTAAACAGATGGCGCATTATTTATGGGAGCGTTTTGGGAGTTCGCATAAAGTCCGTTTTATTGCTATCGATTTTGCCGACGTGGTAGGTGAGATTCTTGAAAAGGTGGATGACGGTCAAATGGGCGTTATTCTTAAACGAATGATGATTCGAGCTGCCTCAAAAATTGCTCAGCGCTATAAGGTCGAAGCGTTAGTGACTGGTGAGGCTTTAGGGCAAGTCTCAAGTCAAACTTTAACCAATTTACGCTTAATCGATAATGTCAGTGATACTTTAGTGTTACGTCCTCTTATTACGCATGATAAAGAAACTATTATTAATCTTGCTCGTCAGATTGGAACGGAAGATATTGCTAAAACGATGCCAGAATTTTGTGGTGTGATTTCGAAAAGTCCAACCGTGAAAGCAGTAAAAGAAAAAATTGAAGCCGAAGAGTTGAATTTTGATTTTTCTATTTTAGATAAGGCGGTTGACGAAGCTGAAAATATCGATATCCGCGAAATTGCTAAACAAGCCGATACAACTATCACGCAAGTAGAAACTGTTAGTAAACTTAATGATGAACATGTGGTTATTGATATTCGTTCCCCAGATGAACAAGAAGATCAGCCTCTTGAATTAAGCGATGTTGAAGTTAAGCTTATTCCATTTTATAAGTTGGCCACTCAATTCGGCGATTTAGATCAATCTAAGCAATATTTACTTTATTGTGCTCGAGGTGTAATGAGTAAATTACAGGCTTTATACCTTATTGAACAGGGTTTTTGTAACGTTAAAATATTTAAAGAATAAAATTGCTAAGAATTTTGTATATTGTTAGCACTTTTTGCATATATAATAACGGTAAGGAAAAAATAAAAGCTATATCAATAATAGGATTAATTTTAATTAAAATATAAATATTATGAATCAATAGGATTAAGAGGGTTGTAATGAACAAATTACTTGTAGTTGATGATGATCCAGAGATAGCCTCGTTGTTGTGTGAATTATTAGAATTAGAAGGATTTGAAGTTGTAACAGCTAATAATGGAGTACAGGCTTTAGATAAGTTTGATAATACCATTGATCTTATATTACTTGATATTATGATGCCTGAAATGAATGGATTAAGTGTTTTATCTCAACTTAGAAATAAATACACGGTTCCAGTTATTTTTTTAACAGCTAAAGACAACGAGTTTGACAAAATTATTGGACTTGAACTTGGTGCAGATGATTATATCTTGAAACCATTTAATGATAGGGAGTTAGTTGCGCGGATTAACGCACTATTACGTCGTAAACGTTGGGATAATTTAGTTGGTGGCTTTGGTGAGAAGTCTCTTCAATATACGATTGATAAATTAACCGTTAATCGAAAGCAACAATCTGTTTCTTTTGATGACAAATATATTGAATTAACAGGCACCGAATTTCAAATATTATTAAAACTTCTTGAAAATGCAGGAAAAATAATTTCTCGTGATACCTTGAGTGAAACAGTGCTTGGTAAAGAGTTTATTCCTCTTGCGCGTTCAATTGATGTTCATGTTTCTAATTTACGTAAGAAGCTTCCACCCCGTAGTGATGGCTTACCGTGGATTAAAACATTGCGATCTAAGGGCTATCTATTTGTCGTAGATCAGAATGATGATCTGTTACAAAGTTAGATGTTGTTTATTAAAAAGGTAAGAAGATATGTGGATTTTTGATCGTCTGACTATCCGAATATTCACTATATTCTTACTGACAATAGCTTTTTTTTTGATGCTGATTATCGTTTTGCCGACTCTGGATTCCCGAAATTTAACTTATTTGGCGAATAAAGAAAAAGAAACTGGCAATATACTCGCTAATCAGCTCGAAAAAGAGCTAATCAATGTTCCTAAAAATAGTTTTCGTTGGTGGATGCGTTTTATTGTTGTTATGGATAATCATCAAAAATCCGAACAATTCTTATTTATCTTAACACCCAATGAGCAAATCATAACCGCAGATACTAAAAACATAGATTTAGTAAAAAACTTTAGTGAAAAATCTCATAATGTTGATGATCCTGCTAAAAAGATTTATGGTTCGCAAGAAATCATCGGTCCATTTCTGGTTAATTACGCTAAAGAGCAATATAAATTGTATGTTTTACAACCAGCATCGGATATTCAATCGCAGTTTGTTAGCCTTATCTTCGATCATCCCTTTTTGTTGTTAGCATTAACGATGTTAATTAGCTCGCCATTTTTACTTTGGTTATCTTGGAGTATCGCAAAACCAGCAAGACGTTTAAAAAGTGCAGCTGATCAGGTTGCTAAAGGTAATTTACAAGAGTGGCCAGATCTCGAAACAATTGGTTCTTCTGAGTATAAAGCAACAGGTGCAAGTTTTAACCATATGTTACGGGAACTGAAACGAATGCAAGAATCTCAGCAACGTTTGTTTTCCGATATCTCTCATGAATTACGAACACCATTAACACGTTTACAGCTTGCCGCATCATTATTGCGTCGTAAGCAAGGCGAAGGCACAGAAGTCACTCGTATTAATAATGAAGCCTTAAAACTCGATGCCATGATTGGAGATTTATTATCATTAGCCAGACATCAATATGATAATAATGAGATTCGGGAATTAAATAGTATTAATGTGTTATTTAAGCAAGTACTTGATAATGCCACATTTGAAGCAGAACAAATTGGAAAAGATTTCTTAATTATGAATCCACCCAGCAATCAGACTATTTTGTGTTATCCAGCGGCGTTATGTAGTGCGCTTGAAAATGTAATACGCAATGCTTTTCGTTATTCAAATCATAAAATTGTGGTGGATTTTGTTGCGCATCATAAACACCTAACTATTACTATTGACGATGATGGGTTAGGGGTGGCAGATAATGAATTAGAACAGATCTTTAGACCCTTTTATCGTACCAGCGAAGCACGAGATCGTGAATCAGGTGGGACAGGTTTAGGTTTAGCTATTGTTTGTAATGCGATTACACGAGACCACGGAACTGTTAAAGCAGAGAAAAGTCCGTTAGGGGGACTAAGAGTTGTGATAGTATTGCCTATCCAAAATAAAAAATAGAAGAGAATTGTTGTGTCTAAAGCGCCATTAAATATTGTTTTGTTCGAACCCGAAATTCCTGCTAATACAGGTAATATTATCCGTCTTTGTGCAAATACGGGCTTTAATTTACATATTATTGAACCAATGGGATTCTTTTGGGATGATAAAAAACTTAGGCGTGCAGGATTGGATTATCAAGAGTTTGTCGATGTAAAACGTTATAAAAATATTCATCATTTTTTAGAATCAAATCAACTTGATTTAGCCACCCAAGTTTATGCATTAACCACAAAAGGGCAAAAGTCACATAGTGAAGTTAGTTATAAACACAATGATTTTTTGATGTTTGGCCCAGAAACACGGGGATTACCAGCTTCTATACTTGATGCGCTTCCACAAGATCATAAAATTCGCATTCCTATGTTAGCCAATAGCCGTAGCATGAATTTATCTAACTCCGTTGCGGTGGTAGTTTATGAATCATGGCGACAATTAGGTTATATCGGTGCTAAATAACTATTAGTCGTTGTTTGAAAAACTGGAAATGAAGGATAAAAAAGAGTTTAGATATTTTATCAATGTTAACAAGTAACTTTGTGAGCGTTGTTTGGAATATAGCTAGACTATTTAAGCCTCGCTATATTCTTTCAATCGTTAAGATACTTAACCGATTTTATTTAACACGTGAAACGTATTCGCCTGAACGTGTATCAACTTTAAGTACTTCACCAATTTGTACAAACAGTGGTACACGGACAACAGCACCAGTTGATAATGTTGCCGGTTTACCGCCAGTTCCTGCTGTATCACCTTTTAAACCTGGATCTGTTTCGATAACTTCAAGTTCAACAAAATTAGGTGGGGTAACGGCGATAGGTTGTCCGTTCCATAATGTTAAGATACATTCTGCTTGATCAACTAACCATTTAGCGTTGTCTCCAACCGCTTTCGCATCAGCAGATAATTGTTCAAATGTGTCGTTATTCATGAAGTGCCAAAATTCACCGTCGGTATATAAATAAGTTAGATTCATATCGACAACATCGGCAGCTTCAACTGATTCACCTGATTTGAACGTTTTATCAACGGTTTTACCAGAAAGTAATTTTTTAATTTTAACGCGGTTAATTGCTTGCCCTTTTCCGGGTTTATAAAATTCGTTTTCAACAATTACGCACGGCTCACCATCTTGCATTATTTTAAGACCGGCTTTAAACTCATTAGTACTATAAGATGCCATAAAAGCTCCAACTATCATTCTGAATTACAAAAATGAGCCATATTATACAGCAAAAAGTTGAACTACCAAATAAAGATGACTGGATTTTTGATCTTGCTAATGTTGTGACCGATATCAAGCAACTTTATTGTTATTTAGATTTGGATCCAGATACGATTTCTATATCAATGAAACAAGCGAAAAAACAGTTTCCGCTTCGAGTTCCTATGGCTTTTATTCATCGAATGAAGAAGGGTGACTATACGGATCCGCTATTGTTACAAGTGCTTTGTAATGATAATGAAATGATTGAAGTTAGTGGTTTTAGTGCCGATCCGTTGCTAGAACAAGATAACGCTATTCCGGGATTATTGCATAAATATCACAATCGAGCCTTGTTGATGACTAAAACGGCGTGTGCGATTAATTGCCGTTACTGTTTTAGGCGACATTTTCCTTATCATGAAAATCAGGGTAATAAAAAAAATTTAACGGTTGCATTAGATTATATTGCGAATCATCCAGAACTTGATGAAATCATATTATCTGGTGGTGATCCATTAATGGCTAAAGATCATGAGTTGGATTATTTAATCAGTGAATTAGAAAAAATTAAGCATGTTAAGCGGCTACGCATTCATACCCGTTTAGCGGTAGTGATTCCTTCTCGTATTACCGCTACACTTTGTCGACTTTTTGCTAAAAGTCGTTTACAAATTGTTGTTGTCACGCATATTAATCATCCTAATGAAATTGATGATGATGTGTCACAAGCGGTTAATCAATTAAAGCAACATAATGTGACCGTTCTTAATCAAAGTGTGTTATTGAAAAATATTAATGATAATGTGACGACGTTAGCACAATTGAGTAATAAGCTGTTTGATAATGGTATTTTGCCTTATTACATACATTTATTAGATAAAGTACAAGGTGCCGCTCATTTTTTAGTAGAAGACAAGCACGCTAAACAATTAATGAAGCAGTTATCTGAACAGGTATCGGGTTATTTAGTTCCTAAATTAGCACGTGAAGTCGGCGGTGAAAAAAGTAAGCGAGTCCTAACTTTTAATGATTAATTTATTCGAAATTAAAGGGTGACATGATATCTGATACTTACGGCAGTGATGACTATTTTAGGTTATTTTTATATCATTTATCTTTTAAAATCTCATTGACGAAAAATAAAATAGCCTCTATAATTCCGACCTCTTTAATTAATGCTGTGGAGTTTTTACTCTACAACTTGTTGATAAATTAGATTTGGATATAAATCGTCATGAAACGCACATTTCAACCATCAGTATTAAAACGCAACAGAACTCACGGTTTCCGTGCACGTATGGCTACTAAAAACGGTCGTCAAGTTCTTGCTCGCCGTCGTGCTAAAGGCCGTGCTCGTTTAACTGTTTCTAGCTAATTTAAAGTTGAGTGACTAAACTCACTTTTCCTCGGGAGTTGCGCTTGTTAACTCCCTTTGATTTCAATTATGTTTTTCAAGAATCCACACGAGCGGGATCGCCTTTCCTTACGCTAATTACTCGTAAAAACCAGTTATCGCATCCACGTTTGGGATTTGCTATAGCTAAAAAGCAGGTTAAGCGAGCACATGAGCGTAATCGGATCAAACGACTTGCTAAAGAGTATTTCCGTCATCATCAACATCAATTACCTAACATTGATTTTATTTTAATGGCGAAGCAACCTGTTATAGAATTAGATAATCAACAACTTTTCGCTACATTAGATAAACTATGCCAAAAAATTGTCGGCAAACACCAAATTTGAACAAAATTTTATTGATTATCAAACAGCATGTAATGGCTTGTAAATTATTGATAATAAATATTTTTGTTTTAATGATTCGTGTTTATCAAAAAGTCATTAGCCCTTTATTTGGTCCAAAATGTCGCTTTACCCCAACGTGTTCTCAGTATGCAATAATTGCGCTAAGACGCTTTGGATTATTAAAAGGAGGTTGGCTAACAGTGAAACGTGTATTAAAATGTCACCCTTTACATGAGGGAGGAGAAGATCTTGTTCCTCCTAATATTAAAAACAATAGAGAAAAACACTAATGGGATCTCAACGTAATATTTTAGTTATTGCTTTACTTTTTGTATCGTTTTTTATTTGGAAGGCTTGGGAAGAGGATCATGCCCCTAAACCACCTATTACCAATCAAATGACACAACATGTTAGTGATAATGATTCGAATGATGCTTCACTGCTTGGTAAGAGCATTATTGTCAAATCTGATGTTCTTTCACTTACCATTAATACTTATGGCGGTGATGTGCAAGCGGCTCAATTATTAAAATATGAGCAGACTCTCCATTCAGGTACACCTTTTCAATTGTTAACCTCACGTCCTGATTATGTTTATATTGCCGAAAGTGGTTTAACCGGTAAAGATGGCCCTGATAATGCGACGCAAAACTCTCAACGTCCTGTTTATCAAACAGCGCAGACCGAATATACGTTAGCTGACGGGCAAGATGAACTGCGCGTACCGCTCAGTTATCAAATCAATGGCGTGAAATACACTAAATATTATGTGTTACATCGTGGCAGTTATGCAATTGATGTTGAGTACGCAATTGATAACCAAAGTTCAACGTCTGTTGAAGTTGCGATGTATGGGCAGTTAAAACAGACTATTGAGTTACCTCATGATGCCGTGACTGAAGGCGGTGGTGGATTAGGGCTAAGTGCTTTCCGTGGTACGGCTTACTCTAGCGCTGATACAAATTATAGCAAATACAGTTTTGATGATATTAAAAATAAAGCGTTATCTATCGAAACAACAACAGGCTGGGTCGCGATGTTGCAACACTATTTTGCATCGGCTTGGGTTCCAACACAGGATCAGAAGAATTTATTCTATTCTCGAGCTGCAGCGAAGAATTCGCAAGCAACCATTGGTTTTAAAGGTGAATCCACGACAGTGCAAGCAGGCAGTACGCAAACGATTAGTGCAAAATTGTGGTTAGGGCCTGAAATTCAAAGCGAATTAAAGCAAACAGCAAAACATCTTGATTTAATTGTGGATTATGGTTGGTTATGGTTCTTATCTCAACCTCTATTTTATTTATTGAAATTTATCCAAAGTTTTGTTGGTAATTGGGGAATTGCAATCATTGCTATCACGTTTATCGTTCGTGGTATTTTATTCCCATTAACACGTGCGCAATATCGCTCAATGGCTAGAATGAAGTTATTACAACCTCGTTTACAAGCGTTAAAAGAGCGTTATGGTGATGACCGACAAAAAATGGGCATGGAAACCATGGCGCTTTATAAGCAAGAAAAAGTGAATCCGTTAGGGGGTTGTTTACCACTATTGATTCAAATGCCAATTTTCTTGTCATTATTCTATATGTTAGGTAATAGTGTCGAACTCCGTCATGCGCCATTTGCCCTTTGGATTCATGACTTATCAGCACAAGATCCATATTATATTTTACCGTTATTAATGGGTGGGACAATGTTCTTAATTCAAAAGATGTCACCAACACCTGTCACAGACCCATTACAACAAAAATTGATGACCTATATGCCATTAATCTTTACAGTATTCTTCTTATGGTTCCCATCTGGCTTAGTTTTATACTATATTGTCAGTAATTTATTTACGATTGCGCAGCAACGTATTATCTATTGGGAATTAGAGAAAAAAGGTCTTCACGAAAAGAAAAAGAAATAATGAGAATTTGAAGGAGGAGTAAAATCCTCCTTTTTCGTATCTGTTTTTGAGTATTAATTAATTATGAATATACAGCAACAATTACATTTAACCGGAGATGAAAAGGGATATTGGTTTGTTAGTCAAAATGGGCGTCTATGGTTACCGAATGGTAAAGTGCCGTTTGGACAAGCAAACGAACTGGGTTTTACTCAAGAGCTTGCACAACCAATCGGTGAATGGAATGGACAAACGGCTTGGCTTATTTGCAAGCAAATGAAAAACTCTATGAGTTCTATTCGATCTTTGCTTACCTATGAAGCCGATCAATCATTATTCCATATGGCAGGGCGAGCAGTTCAATTATCTGAATTTTATCGTTCTCACAAGTATTGTGGCTATTGTGGAAGCAAGATGTATATCAGTAAGACGGAATGGTGTTGTATGTGTGATAACTGTAAAGAGCGTTATTATCCACAAATCTCACCTTCTATCATTGTTGCTATTCGAGACAAAAATAAAATTTTACTTGCAAAGCATGTTCGTCATAATCAGGATGATTTATATACTGTCTTGGCGGGATTTACTGAAATTGGCGAAACAATGGAAATGGCCGTTAAGCGAGAAGTTTTCGAAGAATCCAAGATACAAATAAAAAATATCCGTTATGTGGCATCACAACCGTGGCCATTCCCTAATTCGCTAATGATGGCGTATTTAGCTGATTATGACAGCGGAGAGATACAAATAGATAAAAACGAATTAGTTGATGCTGGTTGGTATCATTATTCCAATCTTCCTAAAATCCCAGAATATGGCACAATAGCAAGACGGTTAATCGAAGATACTATTGCGCTATGTCGTGATTACGATAAATTTGGTGAAGATTAAAGTTGTTTTATCTGTTTAATGAATATTTTTAAGTTTAAACGTTTTCATTTTGTTTTCTTAAAAATATTCATATTTTAGTGACGGCTACACCATACCGCTAATGCATTACAATCCCAGTTTTTCATCATGTCACACCATGCAGAACGCCAACGTCTGACAGTGTTACTGCTAAAATTCATCTTTTTTTCGATTTGTAAATTATTTTCACCTGATACTAATAAATCGATAAATTGTAACCATAAGTCTGCTCTAGGTAATTTATTTAATTGGGTATCACCTAAAATATTAAAACTTTGTCGGCAACGTTTACATCGATAGCATGTTCGTGTTCCGACTTTGATTGTTTCTGATGATCCACAATGGAGACAAGTAGGCGTTTTTTCATTGAGTAATGCCATTATTTTGGTGTTTATGACTTGATGTTGTTCTTCTAAGGTTGTGGTGATTTTGGCTTGTTTATTATCGGTATACCACCTGTATAAACAAGTATAATTTATTTTTAAATATTGAATGATTGCATGATCACGTCGTATAACTTTTTCAAGTGAACATGCTAATTTTTTGGCAATATATTGATAGCTTTTATTTTTTATACGGTAAGTGAATATTATTTCTAACCAATTAAATGGTGTCAAACGATTGAAAGGAGTATTCGTCGCCGCGGTAGAATACTTATTGCATGCTTTACAACGATAAGTGTTAGTCGGGTTTGTCCGAATCAAATAAAAATCGCTTTTACCACAAAATGGACATGCTTCAAAACGTTGCAGAGTTATTCTTCTTAAGTTATGAAGAAAATTATTAAGATCATTGTGTAATTCAGATGGAACTAATTCATAAATCATTTATTACTCCCTAATCACTTGCTATCACAAATATTATCAGATATTTAGCTTAACAAGTAGGTGAGCTAACACTTTTTTACATTATTCTGATTTGTAAATTTTGAAGTTTTTTTAAGAAATTTTTTCTCGATATTGAAATTTTAAGAAAACTAAATTAATGGACGATTAACAATTAAGATGATTTGAAAATCTAGATATTTTATAATAGGTTAACTGATTTTGTGTTCATCAAAATCTTAAATAAAGAGGCGGGTAAAAATCGACATGCAAATCTATGCATGTCAATTTTATAAATGGCTAAAATTAATTTTGTTAAGTGTTATTTAACCATTCGGCAACTTGTTTAGAGAAATAGCTTAATATGCCATCTGCACCAGCGCGTTTAAAGCAAAGTAATGATTCCATAATTGCTGATTTTTCATCTAACCAATTATTTTCAATTGCTGCTTTTAACATGGCATATTCCCCAGATACTTGATAGGCAAAAGTCGGAACGGCAAAGGTGTCTTTCACTCGGCGAATAATATCAAGATAAGGCATACCGGGTTTTACCATGACCATATCAGCACCTTCACTTAAATCTTGATAAATTTCTTGCAAGGCTTCATCGCTATTCGATGGGTCAAGTTGATAAGTTTTTTTATTTCCACCTTTTATATTTTTAGCTGAGCCGACTGCGTCTCGGAAAGGGCCATAAAAACTCGAGGCATATTTGGCGGAATAAGCCATTATTTGCGTATTATGAAAACCTTGGGCTTCGAGTTCGTCACGAATTGCGCCAATGCGTCCATCCATCATATCGCTTGGTGCGATAACATCAACACCAGCATGAGCTTGCATCAAGGCTTGTTTAACAAGTGTTTCGACAGAAACATCATTTAGAACATAACCATGTTCATTAATAATACCGTCTTGTCCATGAGTAGTATAAGGATCAAGTGCTACATCGGTTAATATGCCAAGCTCAGGAAACTCTCTTTTTAATGCACGTACGGCTTTTGGGACTAAACCATTTTCATTGTAGGCTTCTTGTGCAAGAAGCGATTTTTTTTCAGGTTCAATAGCGGGAAATAAAGATAAAACCGGAATGCCTAATCGAACAATTTGTTCGGCTTCTTTCAATAACACATCAATGCTCATTCTGTTTACACCTGGCATAGATGCAACTGGTTGAGTAATCTGATTTCCTTCAACAATAAAAACCGGATAAATCAGGTCATTAACACTTAAATTATTTTCGGCAATTAGACGTCGGCTAAAATCTTGTGCCCGATTACGTCTGAGTCGGCGCTTAGGATATTGACCTGTAATAAATGGTGACATAAAAGCTCCTGCTTATTTTTTCTTATTAAAATTAGAGTAATTATCTGATGCCAAAAGCTGTTTAGCAAATTAATTTGCTGTATTAGAATAAATCAAATTTTTACTTTACAACATACGTTGATTAGAGGTAAAATTGCGCACTAATTTTTAGTCCTTTGTGATATTAACCAATTTTGAGGTGAGAGGCACATGCCAGTAATTAAAGTACGTGAAAATGAACCTTTCGATGTAGCATTACGTCGTTTTAAACGTTCTTGCGAAAAAGCAGGAGTTTTAGCTGAAGTTCGTAACCGTGAATTTTACGAAAAACCAACGACAATTCGTAAACGCGCTAAAGCAGCGGCTGTTAAACGTCATGCTAAGAAATTAGAAAGAGAAAACGCTCGTCGCACTCGTTTATATTAATATTTTTGCGATTATTTATACTTAAAATTTAAATTGATATAAAAATCAATTTGTTATATTTTTAATATAAAGAATTCTTACAAGCCGTACACAAGGTACGGCTTGTTGTCTTTCTAAAATGCCAATATTGGTTGAACGTTCATTATGAAAGGTCAAATTCCTCGCGATTTTATTTTAGAACTGATAGCTCGATCTAGCATTCTAGATGTGATCAGTAAACGTGTTAAAATGAAAAAACAGGGAAATAACTATTTTGGTTGTTGTCCTTTTCATGATGAAAAAACGGCTTCTTTTTCGCTTAACGAAAAAAAACAGATCTATTATTGCTTTGGCTGTGGCGCGACGGGTTCTGTCGTCACTTTCTTGATGCAATATGAACGTTTATCATTTCCAGAAGCTATTGAAGAGCTAGCCAATATGCAAGGGATTCGTGTCCCTTATGTCGATAGTGAAAACAAGCAAATCGACCAATCCAAACATATTGAATCTCGAAATATTCGCCGAGATTTATATACATTAATGGCTAAAATTACCCATTTTTATCAGCAACAATTAGCCCAACCAACATCAACAGATGCCAATCAATATCTTGAACAACGCGGATTGAATGCCGAAATTATCAATCGGTATAAAATTGGTTTTGCGCCAAATGAATGGCGATTAACCTTACAAAACGTGGTTAAAAGCAAAGCAGAAGCCGAGCTTTATAATCAAGCTGGTATGTTAGTCACGAATGATAATGGTAACCAATATGACCGCTTTCGTGGTCGAATTATGTTCCCGATTCGTGACAGACAAGGTAATGTGATTGCCTTTGGTGGGCGAACAATCATCAATGATAATGCGAAATATATCAATTCACCCGAAACGCCTATTTTTCATAAAGGGTTTCAGTTGTATGGTCTTTATGAAGCACAAGAAGTGAATCGTAATCCTAAACAACTGATGGTGGTTGAAGGATATATGGATGTTGTCTCGCTTGCCCAATTTGGGATAGATTATGCAGTTGCGGCACTTGGTACAGCGACATCTGAAGAGCATATTAAGCTGTTATTTAGAGCAACAGATTCTGTCCTATTTTGTTATGACGGCGATAATGCTGGGCGTAGTGCAGCATGGCGAGCACTCAATGTTTTATTACCTTGCTTAATTGACGGTAAAGAGATAACTTTTGCTTTTTTACCACAAGATGAAGATCCGGATAGTTTGGTTCGAAAAATAGGTAAAGATGGATTTGAGTCCTATTTACAAACGGCACCAAATTTATCTAAGTTTTTATTCGATGAACTTTTGAAACAAGTTGATTTAAAAACGCCTGAAGGAAAATCTAAATTAAGTTCACTCGCTTTACCTTTAATTGATCAAGTAAAAGCAAAAGCATTCCGTTTAAACTTGTTGCAACAATTAGGTAAATATTTGGGTTTACTTGATGTGTCTCAGCTTGAGCAATTATTGCGTGCAAGTCGCACTAAAAACGATACAAACACGGTGGTTAATACGCCTGTGTCTCAGGTAAAACTTACTACTATGCGTATTTTAATCGGCTTATTAATTCAGTACCCTTATCTTGCTAAGCTAGTCACCGATATTAAAGCTATCAGTCAAGTGAAAATGGCGGGTATTGAAATTTTTATTGAACTACTTGAATTATGCCAACATTACCCAAATATAACTACTGCACAGATCTTAACTGAATATATTGATAAACCGTTTTATAAGCAACTAAATCGGTTAGCAATATGGGAGCACCATTATCAAGACAATCAAATAGAGTCAATTTTTTCGCATACGTTAAAAGAGTTATATGATAATATACTCGCCCAACGGCAAGATGAACTGATCGCAAAAGAGAGAGTCTCCGGCTTAAGTACCGCAGAGAAAAAAGAATTAGCGACACTTATACTTGTTTTATCGAAAAAAGACTAAATATTGGGTATATGTAGAACCAAATTTTACCGCGTTTTACATATATAATATACATGACCGAACAACTTTAATGTGGATACCTTTATGGAGCAAAATTCTCAATCACAGCTTAAACTCCTAATCATTCGAGGTAAGGAGTTAGGATATTTAACCTATGCTGATGTCAACGATCACTTGCCTGAAGAGATTATTGATTCAGATCAGATTGAAGATATAATCCAAATGATTAATGACATGGGGATTCAAGTGCTTGAAGAAGCCCCAGATTCTGATGACTTATTACTTTCAGACAATGTCCCTGATGAAGAAGCCGTTGAAGCAGCAACGGCATTGGTATTATCAAATGTTGAGTCAGAAATTGGTAGAACAACCGATCCCGTCCGTATGTATATGCGTGAAATGGGGGCAGTTGAACTGCTAACTCGTGAAGGCGAAATTGATATAGCCAAACGTATTGAAGATGGGATTAACCAAGTTCAAACGTCGGTATCAGAATATCCAGAAGCAATTACATATCTTTTAGAACAATATAATTTAACCGAAAGTGGTGAGGTACGATTATCCGACCTAATCACTGGTTTTGTTGATCCTAATGCTGAAGGATCAGGTGATGCACTTCCTGAAGATTTGGAAGATAGTGAAGCTGACATCGAACTTGATGACAGTGATGATGAAAGCGAAGATGAAGATAGCGATTCTTCAGCAGACGATGATGTCTCTATCGATCCTGAAGTTGCACGTGCTAAATTTGCTGAATTAAAAGAGCAACACGATAAAACATCAGAAGCGATCAAAAAATACGGACGAGCTCACAAAAAAGCACAAAAAGAGATCGAAAATTTATCTGAAATATTTAAGCAATTTCGTTTAGTTGGTAAACAGTTCGACATTCTAGTCAACAATATGCGAAGCATGATGGATCGTGTAAGAGCACATGAACGTGTCATTATGAAGATTTGTGTCGAACAAAGTAAAATGCCGAAAAAACAGTTTATGACCTATTTTACGGGTAATGAAAATAACATGAACTGGTTTACTAAAGCATCAAGCTCAAAAGGGGCTTTTGCCGCTAATTTAAAAGAGTTTGAAGAGCAAGTTGCTGCACAAATTGAATCGCTTCAAAAAATTGAAACGGAAACTAATCTTTCTATCGAACAGATTAAAGATATTAATCGTCGTATGTCTATTGGTGAGGCAAAAGCTCGTCGTGCCAAGAAAGAAATGGTTGAAGCAAACTTACGTTTAGTGATTTCTATTGCTAAAAAATATACAAACCGTGGTTTACAGTTCTTAGATCTTATCCAAGAAGGTAATATTGGTTTGATGAAAGCAGTTGATAAGTTTGAATATCGTCGTGGTTATAAATTTTCAACCTATGCAACTTGGTGGATCAGACAAGCGATTACTCGTTCGATTGCGGATCAGGCAAGAACTATCCGTATTCCAGTACATATGATTGAAACGATTAATAAATTGAATCGTATTTCACGTCAAATGTTACAAGAAATCGGTCGTGAGCCTACGCCAGAAGAGTTGTCAGAGCGCATGCAAATGCCTGAAGACAAAATACGTAAAGTACTTAAGATTGCCAAAGAACCAATCTCAATGGAAACCCCAGTCGGTGATGATGAAGATTCACATTTAGGGGACTTTATCGAGGATACGGCTCTTGAGCAACCATTAGATGCGGCAACATCTGAAAGTTTACGTAGCGCAACACGTGATATTCTTTCTGGATTAACCCCACGTGAAGCAAAAGTATTACGTATGCGGTTTGGTATTGATATGAATACCGATCATACGCTTGAAGAAGTTGGTAAACAGTTTGATGTAACACGTGAACGTATTCGTCAAATTGAAGCCAAAGCACTGCGTAAATTGCGTCATCCTAGCCGTTCAGATGTGTTACGTAGCTTTTTAGAATAGTATTTTTTTATTTGTAACTATATCGCCACAATTGTGGCGATTTTTTTAACGTGTAAACTGTTAATTATGAATATATTACAACGTTTTAAGATAGATCCATTTTTATTAATTCTGATTTGCGTTGTGCTGACTGCTAGCTTGTTTCCTTGTAAAGGTGAAACCAAAACTGCATTCGAACATTTGACCACCTTCGCCATTGGTTTACTGTTTTTTATGCATGGTGCAAAGCTTTCTTTTCAAGCAATCGTTGTTGGCATTAAAAATTGGCGATTACATTTGCTGATTTTTATTACGACTTTTGTGGTTTTTCCTGTTTTTGGCATCATGATGCAACTGTTGGTGCCAACTTTCCTATCTGAAAATCTTTATTTAGGATTTGTCTACCTTTGCGTTCTACCTGCGACTGTTCAATCCGCTATAGCTTTTACATCAATTGCAAAAGGTAATGTCGCTGCGGCCATTTGTAGTGCTTCAGCATCCACTTTATTAGGTGTCTCTATCACGCCTGTATTAGTTGGTTTATTGATGCATACACAGGCTGTTGCATCCATGAATATCATGGATGCCATTAGCTCAATTATGCTCAAATTAATGTTACCCTTTATTATTGGTCATTTATCCAGACGGTATATTGGCAAATGGGTAGACAAATATAAAAATATCATTTCTAAAACGGATCGTTTATCTATTCTTTTAGTGGTTTATGTGGCATTTAGTGACGCTGTCGTAAATGGAATTTGGTCTCAAGTTGGCGTGTTATCGCTATTTAGTGTCATCTTTTTTTCTATTTTATTATTAATTCTTGTATTATTGTTCACTACTTATAGCGCAAGATTATTGGGCTTTAATAAAGAAGATGAAATCACCATTGTATTTTGTGGGTCAAAAAAGAGTCTTGCTAGTGGTATTCCTATGGCAAGTGTTATTTTTCCTATCTCGATTATGGGAATAATGATTTTACCTTTAATGATTTTTCACCAAATTCAATTGATGATTTGTGCCTTTTTAGCCGCTCGTTATGCGAAGCGAAAAATATAAAAATTATTTTGCTCATTGCCTTATTCTCAAGGATAATAGAGCCGCCATTAACTACAGAAAGATATATTATGTTTCATCTATTTGCTGATTTAGAATTTTCAACAATTATATTATTAGTCTTTGCATTGCTTTTTGTTCTTTTTTACGAAGCAATTAATGGATTTCATGACACAGCTAATGCTGTGGCAACTGTTATTTATACAAGAGCATTGAAAGAACAACTCGCTGTTTTTATGGCTGGCGTGTTTAATTTTTTTGGTGTACTTTTGGGTGGGTTAAGTGTTGCTTACGCAATCGTTCACCTTTTACCAACCGATTTATTACTCAATGTTAGTTCAGCGCATGGACTGGCAATGGTTTTTTCAATTTTATTTGCTGCCATTATTTGGAATTTAGGGACATGGTATGTCGGTATTCCTGCATCAAGTTCGCACACCTTAATTGGTTCAATTATTGGGGTTGCGCTTGCTAACGCATTTATCATGGATACTTCAATTATTGAAGCGCTTAATATTCCTAAAATGATTCAAATTTTCCTGTCATTAATTGTTTCCCCTCTGGTTGGGTTAATCATTGCGGGTTTAATGATATTTTTATTGCGTAAATATTGGACTCGTAAAGGTCAAAGTAAAAAAAGCAGTAAAAAAAGAGAACGTATTTTTATGACGCCAGAACAGCGTGAAAAGCTCTATGGTAAGAAGAAACCTCCTTTTTGGATCCGTATCATGTTAATTATATCAGCAGCAGGTGTTAGCTTTTCACATGGTGCGAATGATGGGCAAAAAGGGATTGGTTTGTTAATGTTAGTTTTAATGGGAATTGCCCCAGCAGGCTTTATTGTGAATATGAGTGCATCTACTTATGACATCACTAATACGCGTAATGCAATTCACAATATTGAAGAGTATTTTGTTTCACATCAAAAAGATTTAACCAGCGTTATTGGTCATCAACCAGCTATCGATTCAACAATTCCAACAACCGATATTAATCAATATCACTGCGACTACTCTCGTTCATTTATGACGATCGGTATTGCTAATTCATTATTTAATAAACTTAATGATTATGAAGCATTAACGGTCGATCAACGTTCACAAGCAAGACGTATTTTACTTTGTTTATCCGATACCGTATCGCATGTTGCAAAACAACCTAATGTTTCCACCGAAGATAAACAATATTTAAAATCTTTAAATAATGATTTACTCAAAACCGTTGAGTATGCACCTGTTTGGATTATTATTGCTGTTGCCTCAGCACTGGCATTAGGCACTATGATTGGTTGGCGACGTGTTGCAATCACCATTGGTGAAAAGATTGGTAAAAAAGGGATGACTTATGCACAAGGTGTGTCAGCGCAAATTACAACCGCATTATCAATTGGTATCGCCAGTTATACAGGAATGCCTGTATCAACAACACAGGTTCTTTCTTCATCGGTTGCCGGTACCATGATTGTTGATGGTGGTGGGGTACAAAGCAAAACGATAAAAAATATTGCATTAACTTGGGTTTTAACATTGCCAATTTCAATTTTGCTATCTGGATCACTTTTTTGGCTTGCTCAAAAATTAATTTAGTAGTAAAAAAGAAGATATTAATTTTACTTTTAATCTGAGCGCCAAAAAAGAAAGGAGTAAAGAACAATGGCTTATAAACATATATTAGTCGCAGTGGATTTATCACCTGAAAGTGAAGTGCTTGTTGAAAAAGCGGTATCGATGGCAAGACCTTATAATGCTCAAGTCTCATTGATTCATGTTGGTATTAATTATTCTGATCTTTACACAGGTTTAGTTGATATTAATATGAATGATATGAAGGATAAAATTACCGAAGATGCCCATATTGCTTTAAATAAATTAGCCGATGATGCTGGTTATCCTATTGCTCATACATTATCAGGTAATGGGGAGTTTGGTCAGGTATTGATTGAAGCTATTCATGAATTCAACGTCGATCTTGTTGTATGTGGTCATCATCAAGATTTCTGGAGTAAATTAATGTCTTCCGCTCGTCAACTTATCAATAATACGCATATTGATACTTTGATTGTTCCATTAAAAGATGAAGAACCCGCTGAACAAACCGCCAAAGGAAAAGTTAATGATCAACCCGCTTAAATAGCGGGTTTTTTATTCTTTATACGTTACTATAAAATACTACCGATTCTTATTTCTTAAGTTAGATGAGTGTAACATGACTACTTTGCCATTTTTTGATAAGGCATGTTGACGTTTTCAGGGCTATACTCAAAGGTATAAATTAATCAATAAGGAGATTTACGATGAATATTGCATTAGTGACAGGGGCATCTTCAGGTTTTGGTCAAGCAACGTGTCGTAAGTTGATTGCTGATGGTTACAAAGTTATCGGAACTGCTAGGCGAGAAGATAAATTAAAAAGTCTTGCCAGCGAACTGGGGTGCAATTTTTTACCATTGGTTTTAGATGTGACCAAAAATGATGCGGTAGAATCCCTATTGTTACAACTTCCTAAAGAATTTCAACCCATTGATATCCTCATTAATAATGCTGGCTTGGCGTTAGGGATGGAACCTGCCTATCAAGCTAATTATGACGATTGGGAAACCATGATTGAAACAAATATTATTGGGTTAGTGCATTTAACTCATCAAATCTTACCGGGAATGGTTGAACGTAATTTTGGTTATATCATTAATCTTGGATCGGTTGCGGGGAGTTATGCCTATAAAGGTGGTAATGTGTACGGTGCATCTAAAGCTTTTGTAAAACAATTTAGTGCCAATTTACGAACAGATCTACTGGGTAAAAAAATTAGAGTGACCAATATTGAACCGGGATTATGTGGCGGAACTGAATTTTCTAATGTGCGATTTCATGGTAATAATGAACAAGCCGCTGCTGTTTATAAAGGTGTGGATTATATTACACCTGACGATATTGCCAATACCATTTCATGGTTAGTCAATACACCACCACATTTTAATGTGACTTCGATTGAAATTATGCCTGTGGCTCAAGCTCAAGCAGGATTATCAGTATTTAAAGAGTAAAAACAAAATAAATTAATTGTTTTTAGAATAGTAAAAAATTAAGTTTAGTAAACAAAATAGACTTGCACTTAAGCTAATGGATTGCTATTCTTTTATCCTATAATTTTGATTAAGGTTTATGGCAATGACTTTCTCTGAAGTAACAAAAACATTTGCGACAAGTTTGCCGGGCACAGATAGTTATGTCAAACTGCGTAAAGCTATGCGCTCATTAATTCAAGACGATCCAAAAAATGCTGCCGTGTATTTTTTGATTTTTGGGTTTGCGCGAACTTATGTCATGTTGTATGAAGATCAGGAAGTATCACCCCAGTTTGCCGAAGATAATCAAAAATTGATGTTATCGTATTTAAATATCCTTGATGAAGCATTGAAAAAACAAGATGCACAAAGCATATATCAAGCATTGAACAAAGTGGTCAATGAATACGAAAATAGCAAAAAAGTATTTTGATATAGCAGCCCGACATGAAAATGTCGGGCTGTTTTATTTTGTATAGCAATAAAAACAGAGTAGGGAATATCATGAACATAATAATGACAATCACAGGCATTATTATCACCTTAGGCACCATTATGCGATCTAGGGCGGGTTGATATTTTTCTAAAAAATATAAGAAAACCCGCCAAAAAAGGCGGGTTTTTATTTTGTATTGAAGATATGAGGTTCAAAATTTCTTATAAGATGAAACGACTTCAGGCAAGATAAGAAAAAAATCTTATTTAACTGCAATGAGTTTTTATCAGACGTTTTGGCTCAATGGTATTTTGGATGGTCAATGACATAACTTAGGATAGTAAGGGTAGGTGTGATATGAAAGTATTAAAATTTGGAGGAACATCTGTCGCTAATGCAGAACGTTTTTTGCGAGTAGCAGAAATTATTGAGAATAATGCTAAACAAGAGCAAACAGCGACAGTATTATCGGCGCCGGCAAAAATCACTAACCATTTAGTAGCGATGGTTGAGAAAACGGTTGATGGGCAAGATATTAAAAATAACCTTTATGAAGCGGAAAAAATCTTTGCGGATTTGTTAGAAGGTCTTTCAAAAGCACAACCAAATTTTGCTTACGAAGCCATGAAACATTTTGCATTAAATGAGTTAAATCATATCAAACAGCTACTTGAAGGTATTCGTTTATTAGGACAATGCCCCGATAGCATCAATGCTTCTATCATTTGTCGAGGTGAAAAACTCTCTATTGCCATTATGCAAGCTCTGCTTAAAGCAAAAGGGCATTTAGTCACGGTTATTGATCCAGTGGCAATGTTAATTGCAGAAGGTGACTACTTGGAATCAACGGTTGATATTGCTCAATCCACACATCGAATTAGTGATATGCATATCCCTGAAGACCATATAATATTGATGCCTGGTTTTACCGCCGGAAATGATAAAGGGGAACTCGTTGTGCTTGGGCGTAATGGCTCTGACTATTCCGCTTCCGTGTTAGCGGCTTGTTTGCAAGCTAATTGTTGCGAGATTTGGACGGATGTCGATGGTGTTTATACTTGTGATCCTCGTATTGTACCGGATGCTAAATTACTCAAAACTATGTCTTATCAAGAAGCCATGGAGCTATCTTATTTTGGTGCCAAAGTGCTTCATCCAAGAACTATTTTACCTATTGCTCAGTTCCAAATACCTTGTCTTATCAAAAATACCAATAATCCTGATGCGCCGGGAACATTGATCGGTGCCAATGTCGTTGACTCAACAACACCAGTAAAAGGCATAACTAATCTCAATAACATGGCTATGATTAATGTATCTGGCCCTGGTTTGAAAGGAATGGTCGGCATGTCGGCACGGGTCTTTTCTGCCATGTCTTATGCCGGTATTTCGGTAGTACTCATTACGCAATCTTCATCAGAATATAGTATTAGCTTTTGTATTCCTCAAACAGAATTATATCGAGCTCAAGAAGCATTAAATGATGAATTTTATTTAGAATTAAAAGATGGATTACTGGAGCCGATTGAAGTAATTGATAAGCTTGCTATTATCTCGGTGGTTGGTGATGGTATGCGCACGCTACGAGGTCTATCAGCTAATTTCTTTACTGCTTTGGCGCGAGCCAATATTAATATTGTGGCTATTGCTCAAGGTTCATCTGAACGCTCAATTTCGGTCGTTGTGGATAATGATGTCGCCGTAATGGGTGTGCGTGTTACTCATCAAATGCTATTTGGCACCGACAAAATGTTAGATGTCTTTGTCGTTGGTGTAGGTGGTGTAGGGGGAGCACTGGTTGATCAGATAGGACGCCAACAAAAATGGCTTAAAAATAAACAGATTGATCTGCGGGTCTGCGGTCTGTTTAATTCTAAACACAGTTTATTAAATCGTGATGGCATTGATCTAAAAAATTGGCGAGAACAGATTAAACAATCTGACATTCCTTATACCTTAGAAAGCATAATTGAATTTGCTAAAAATAATCGTCTTCTCAATCCAATTTTGGTTGATTGTACTTCTAGTAGTGAAGTGGCTGATAAATATGCAGACTTTTTAGCCAATGGTTTCCATGTGGTTACCCCTAATAAGAAAGCGAATACCAGTTCAATGGCTTATTATTTACGTTTACGACAAGAAGCTGAAAAAAGTAAACGTAAGTTCCAATATGATACCAATGTGGGGGCAGGGTTACCCGTTATTGAAAATCTACAAAATTTACTCAATGCCGGTGATGAACTCATTAAATTTTCGGGTATTTTGTCGGGTTCGCTTTCTTTTATTTTCGGTAAACTCGATGAAGGCATGTCGTTATCAGAGGCGACGAAGCTAGCAAAAGAGAAAGGCTTTACTGAACCCGATCCAAGAGATGATTTATCAGGGACAGATGTTGCTCGAAAACTATTAATCTTAGCCCGTGAAGCAGGATTACAACTTGAGTTAGATCAGATAAAAGTGGAATCGGTGTTACCCAAAGAATATGCGCAAGGAAGTATCGAAGAGTTTATGACAAAATTACCGCAACTGGATGCTGAATTTAAAGCAAAATCCGAAAAAGCGATACAAGAGGGGAAAGTATTGCGTTATGTAGGCAGCATTGAGGGCGGACAATGTAGTGTTAAAATTGAAGCCGTCGATAGTGAAGACCCACTTTATAAAGTTAAAAATGGTGAAAATGCATTAGCATTTTATACTCGCTACTATCAGCCAATCCCATTAGTCTTGCGAGGTTATGGTGCAGGTAATGATGTCACTGCAGCGGGTGTGTTTGCCGATATTTTGCGTACAACATCAGGAAAAATCGGAGGTTAAATGACACATCAATCCATAACAGTATATGCTCCTGCATCAATGGCGAATATCAGTGTGGGATTTGATATTTTAGGTGCAGCAATTAGCCCAATAAGTGGAACGATGCTGGGTGATTGTATCACTGTTGAATCATCAACTGAATTTAAACTGGTTAGTAAAGGGCAGTTTGTTAAAAAATTGCCACGAGACCCTAAATACAACATTGTTTATCAATGTTGGCAGCGTTTTTGTAAAGCAATGGGTAAAACGTTACCGGTTAGTATCACACTTGAAAAAAATATGCCTATTGGTTCTGGTTTAGGGTCAAGTGCGTGTTCAGTCGTGGGGGCGTTTGTCGCCTTAAATGAGTATTTTGGTCAACCTTTTAATCAAATTGAAATGCTTAAAATGATGGGTGAACTGGAAGGACGAATTTCGGGTAGTGTGCATTATGATAACGTTGCGCCTTGCTATTTAGGTGGCATGCAACTGATTCTGGATGAAATGGGCATAATCAGTGAATCTATTCCTCATTTTGAAGATTGGTATTGGGTTATGGCTTATCCGGGAATCAAAGTCTCAACGGCTGAAGCACGGGCTATTTTACCTGCACAATATCAAAAATCAGATTGTGTCGCTCATGGTCGTTATGTAGGCGGCTTTGTGCATGCCTGTTATACCAAGCAATCTAAATTAGCCGCTGCCATGCTGATCGATAATATTGCTGAACCTTATCGCAAACAGTTGTTACCAAACTTTGATGAAACACAGCAACGTGTAAAACAACTTGGTGCGTTAGCTTCAGGCATTTCAGGTTCTGGACCAACCATGTTTGTTATTGCGGATAAATTAGAGACTGCACAGCAAATCGAAATACTTCTTAAAAGTCGCTATTTACAAAATAGTGATGGGTTTACGCATATTTGTAAAATTGATCAACAAGGGGCAAGAGTAATTTAAGTTTATCCATTTTTGAAACGTGAGTTAAACTTAAACCTATTCTAATTTATGACTGACTAACCGCTAAAAAGGTTGTCAAAAAGTGTAACCAATTAAAGCATAAAGATTATCGGAAAATATCATGAAATTGTATAATTTAAAAGATCACGCTCAGCAAGTTAGCTTTGCTCAGGCCGTTAAGCAAGGATTAGGACGAAACCAAGGGCTTTTTTTTCCAGAAATATTGCCAAAATTTTCTGCAAACGAAATTGAATCATTATTAAAACTCGATTTTGTAACGCGAAGTGCCAAAATCTTATCCGCATTTATTGGCGATGAAATCAGTCATCAAGATATGCAACGTTTAGTTAATAATGCCTTTCAATTTCCTGCGCCAGTCAAAGCAGTTGAAAAGGATATTGGTACTTTAGAGTTATATCACGGCCCAACACTTGCCTTTAAAGATTTTGGTGGGCGCTTTATGGCGCAAGCATTAGTTCAAGTTGCTGCCGATGATAAAATCACTATTTTAACGGCGACATCAGGTGATACTGGTGCTGCCGTTGCCCATGCTTTCTATCATCTACCTAATATTCGGGTGATAATTTTATATCCACAAGGAAAAATCAGCCCTCTACAAGAAAAACTCTTTTGTACATTGGGCGATAATATTCATACTATTGCTATTCAAAGTGATTTTGATGCCTGCCAAGCTTTGGTTAAAAAAGCCTTTGATGATGAAGAGTTAAAGACAGCAATTGGTTTAAATTCAGCAAATTCAATTAATATTAGCCGGTTACTCGCCCAAATTTGTTACTATTTTGAAGCCTATGCCCAGCTCACGCCAAAGCAACGAGAACAGTTGGTCATTTCGGTGCCAAGTGGTAATTTTGGTGACTTAACTGCCGGATTATTAGCCAAGACGATGGGGTTACCGATCAAACGCTTTATAGCCGCGACTAATGCTAATGATACCGTTCCTCGTTATTTAGAGACGGGCAAATGGGAACCTCATCCTACTATTGCCACGCTATCTAATGCAATGGATGTGAGCCAACCTAATAACTGGCCACGTATAGAAGAAATTTATCACCGTGAAGGTTGGGTTTTAAAAACACTTGGACATGCCGCTATTTCCGATGAAGTTTCTAAACAAGCCGTTCGTGAACTGGATAAAAAAGGTTATTTATCTGAACCGCATGGCGCTATTGCTTATCGTGCGCTTCGTGACCAACTGCAAACCGGTGAATATGGATTATTTTTAGGTACTGCACACCCTGCAAAATTCAAAGAAGTGGTTGAAGATATTTTGGGGCGAACCATTCCATTACCTAAAGCATTAGCTGAGCGTGCAGATATGCCGTTACTTTCGCATAATATGCCTGATGATTTTGTCAAATTACGTGATTTTTTGATTCAGTTAGATTGGTAATTCGCTTTCCGTCGCTGAATTGGCGACGGTCTGTTTGGCTGGATATTTAAGTGTTCAGGCTAATTTTCAAAAACAAATTGACTTTATTAAGGTAAACCTTGTTTAAATTAACATTTTCAGATATTGTAATGTAAATTATGTCATTATAGAGATGTTTTATGTACTGTCCGTTTTGTAATGCTGAAGATACTAAAGTCATTGATTCTCGTTTGGTTGGAGAAGGCTACCAAGTCCGTCGCCGTCGTCAATGTGTGGAATGTAATGAACGTTTCACCACATTTGAAGTTGCTGAATTAATCATGCCTAATGTCATCAAAAGCAATAAAGTTCGTGAACCATTTAACGAAGAAAAGCTCCGTAATGGCATTAAGCGTGCACTTGAAAAGCGTCCTGTTAGTTTTGATGCTATTGAAGATGCCATTACACGTATTAAGTCTAAACTGAGAGCAACGGGTGAGCGAGAAGTTCCTGCAAAACTAATTGGTGACTATGTCATAGAGGAGCTTAAAAATTTAGACAAAATTGCTTATATTCGTTTTGCTTCTGTCTATTTTAGTTTTGATGATATTGAACAATTTAGTAATGAAATTGCTAAATTACAACAAAAATAATTAATAATATGACAACAATTTCTGATCAAGATCACGTTTACATGCATCAAGCGATTGAGCTTGCAAAACTGGGTCGTTTCACGACAACGCCTAATCCTAATGTCGGGTGTGTCATCGTTAAAGATAATCAAGTTATTGGTACTGGTTATCATCAAAAAGCGGGTCAACCACATGCAGAAGTTTATGCCCTACAAATGGCGGGACAGCAAGCAAAAGGTGCAACCGCTTATGTTACTTTAGAGCCTTGTAGTCATTTTGGTCGAACGCCACCTTGTGCCGATGCATTAATTCAATCAGGGGTTAGACGTGTCGTTATCGCAATGCAAGATCCCAACCCTAATGTTTCAGGTAAGGGCATTAAACGTTTACAAGATGCTGGTATTGAGGTAACCCAAGGGGTTTTAGCTGACCAAGCGGAAGCGATTAATAAAGGTTTTTTAAAACGCATGCGCACAGGCTTGCCTTTTGTCCAACTTAAACTGGCGGCTTCGTTAGACGGAAAAATCGCTATGGCATCGGGTGAAAGCAAGTGGATAACTTCAAACAAGGCAAGAGAAGATGTACAACAGTTTCGTGCTCAAGCCAGTTGTATTTTAAGTACTCGGGCGACGGTACAAGCAGATAATGCAAGTTTAACGGTTAGATATAATGAATTGCCGGATGACGTACAAAAAATATATTCATTAGAAGATGTTAGACAACCAATTCGAGTCATTATCGACAGTCAAGATGAGTTAACAGGAACTGAAAATATTTTTAATCAATCTGGTGAAACATGGGTGATACGAAAAAACGATACTCCCATAGAAAAGCCAAATATCAAAATAATTATTGAACCAACGCATTGCAAGCAAATAGATTTATCTAAATTATTTTCGCTATTGGCTGAAAAACAGATGAATACGGTTTGGGTTGAAGCTGGCGCTCATCTGGCAGGTGCATTAATTGAACAAGATTTAGTGGATGAACTTGTTATCTATTATGCCCCTAAATTATTGGGACATAATGCGTTAAATATGTGTATATTGCCCAATCTGCAAAAACTTGCATTCGCACCACAATTTCACTTTGAGTCAGTTGAAATGATTGACGAAGATTTGAGAGTTATTCTTAAACGAAAATAGTCTTCATTTCCAATATTCATTTAAATAGGTTTAACAAAGATGCAAGTTATAGTGACTATTTGCAAGTCTGATAAATGCAAATTTATGGAACTCAATAGTTATCACAATTCCACTAGATTGTGATTATCTCCTATGAGCTAAGGTGATCCACACTCATAGGAGGATAAATATTAATTACCCTTGTAAAATAGCCAATAACTCTTCGGGAGTTTGAACGGCATGTATGCGTGCTAAGGTATTTTCAGCAATCACCGCTCGAGTAAGTTGACGCAGTATATTTAGATGCTCATTAGCTTTTGCTGCAATGCCTACGACAACATAAGCAATATTATCATCTTCATCCCAGTGAATGCCTTTAGGAAAATAGATAATCTTCAAACCTGTTTTTAATACGCTATCACGTTTATCGGTGGTACCATGAGGAATGGCAATACCATTACCTAAAAAAGTCGATATTTGTGCATCTCTATCATACATTGCTTGAGTATAGTCATTGGTGACTAAATTGGATGCTATCATACTATCAGCGACTAACTTAATGGCTTCTTGTTTGGAATAGTTACCATTTAAAATCGAGATATCATTGATTGATAAGGTTAAATTACTCATATGGTGTTCCTGTTTAAAAATTATCCTGAATAATTGTTTAATGTCTAACTAATTGTTAATTAATTAACGCATTGTTATCGATTTTGATTTTCTTTTCTCATGCATACGCAGTAAACCCAGTAACACAGCGCCAACCAGTGCACCAATAAAAATGCACGCTACCCATAAAAATGGTTTATTAACCAGTGGCAGTACTAAAAAGCCACCATGTGGAGCAGGCACTTGAATTTGGCATAGAAATGTCAATACGGATGCAATTGCCGACGATAACATCATGATTGGAATGACCCGCAAAGGATCTTTTGCCGCAAATGGAATTGCGCCTTCGGTAATATGTGTGGAACCGAGAACATAATTGACAATACCTGCAGCACGTTCTTCTTCTGTAAAGGCTTTATGACGGAAAATGGTCGTCGAGAAGGCGATAACAAAAGGCGGTGCAATGCAAGCAGCTGAAACCCCAGCCATAAAATAGTAATTTCCTTCACCCAATAACATAGTACCTGTTACATAAGCTGCTTTATTAATAGGACCACCAAAATCAAAGGAACACATAGCACCAATAACAATACCGAGTAAAATTGGATTAGTATGTTGTAATGAACCAAGCCATACAGCCATTGTGTTATTCGCTATGGCGATGGGTTTACCCAGATAATACATCCCTGCACCAATAACAAATACACCGATTAATGGCATAATAAAAATTGATTTCAGTCCTTCGAAAGAGCGAGGTAGATGATCTAACCATTTTTTGAGATACAGCATCAGATAACCAGCAGCAAATCCAGCGAGAATACCGCCTAAAAAACCTGCTCCAGTAGCCGTAGCCATTAATCCACCTACAAAACCAGCAACCATCCCTTGCTTACCTGCAATGGAATTGGCTATAAAAGCGGTGAAAATAGGCACCATAATGTCAAATGCTTTTCCCCCGATTTGTTTAAGCATTGCTGCAAATTCATTATATTGTTCATTATTAGGATCTGCGGAATAAATACCCCATAAAAATGATAAAGCTATGAGTACACCACCAGCGACAACGAAAGGCAGCATGTTTGACACACCACTCATTAAGTGTTTATAGAGCTGGCGTCCAATCGATTCTTTGACTTCCACTTGCTTTAAGATCGCATTATTAACACTATTCTGTACGCCTTTACGAATAGGAACTGTCCCTGAAGTAATCTGCTCTATTAATGCTACAGCTTTGTGTATACCCTCTTTAACGGGAACTTCAATAACAGGTAAACCATTAAAGCGATCAGGATTAACATCTTTATCTGCCGCAATAATCACCCCAATGGCATTTGCCATATCAGCTTCGGTAATTGCATTATCAACACCACTTGCACCATTGGTTTCTACTTTAATTTCAATTCCTGCTTTTTGCGCAGCTGATTTTAGCGCTTCTTCTGCCATATAGGTATGTGCGATACCGGTTGGGCAGCCTGTTACAGCAAGTATCTTCTTCATAACGCCCCCTTTATTTAATTTGGGTAACTACAAGTTTCTCCATATAGGTACTGATTTTATCGAGTAGACCTAATCCATCTGATTCTGCAACATTAGCCCCTGTTGCAGAGGCTTTTTTCATTGCTTTTTCAACGTGTTCTTGTGTTGGTAGCCATTCACTAAGAAATGCAGCAAGTGACGCATCGCCTGCACAAGCAGAACTGATCAAATTGATTGGTACGGCATTACAAAACCAAACATGCTGACCATCTGAAAAGTAAAGACCTTTTTCCCCCATAGTTAATAAAATATTTTGAGCACCAAGTGAATGTACCGTTGATAACGATGCAATGACTTGTTCCGTTGTTTGGGTTTCTAATCCAAAAATGTCTTTCAGTTCATCATTATTGGGTTTGATTAATAGCGGTTTATAAGTAAGTAATTGAGCGAGTTTAGGATGACTAATATCTAAAATAACTTGAATATTTTTGGTTTGGCATATATCTAAAACAGATTGATAATATTCAGGCTCGATGTTTTTAGGTAGGCTACCACTGATGACTAAATAGCTATTGTGATCAAGAGAATCAATGATGTTTAGCATTTCAGCTTTCTTTTTATCTGGCACAAAAGGCCCTTTCCCCACTAACTTATATTCATTTTGTCCATCATTAATAAAAACGTTAATGCGAGTGATATCATCGATAAAACAAGGTTTGATTTCAATCTGCATTTTGGTGAGTTCATCAATAATATATTTTCCTGAAAATCCACCAAAAAAGCCCAATGCACATGTCGATTTATTAAATTTTTTCAAAACAATTGAAACGTTAACAGCTTTACCATTGGGACTATATTCTGTATGTGAAGTACGATTCACTGCATTGGGATTAAGACCTTGGCAACGGATATTCATATCAATTGCCGTATTAAGTGTTAAAGTATAGATCATAGGATTGACCTCTTAGAGTTTACCGGCACATCCACATGTTGTAATGATTTTTTTAACCACTTCTTTCATTGCTGCTTTTGCTGGTTTCATGTAATGTCGAGGATCATTGGCATTTGGATTTTCGATAAAATAGTGTTTTAGTGCATCAGAAAAGGCGATTTTGAGTTCCGTTGCAACATTGACTTTGCAAATACCACGTTGAATGCATTCACGAACATCTTTGTCTGGAACACCTGAAGCGCCATGTAATACCAGTGGGATATCAACCATAGAACGAATTTCAGAAAGTCGATCAAAATCTAATTTAGGTTCGGATTTATACAGACCGTGAGCAGTCCCAATTGCAATGGCAAGTGAATCAATTCCTGTTCGTTCAATAAATTCAACTGCTTGTTTAGGATTGGTATATAAAGCATCTTTAGCATCCACCACAAGATCATCTTCAACGCCACCAAGCCTACCTAATTCAGCTTCAACACTCACATCATAGCGGTGAGCATAATCAACAACGCGTTTTACTAACGCAATATTTTCTTCAAAAGAGAAATGCGAACCATCAATCATGACTGAGCGTATCCCTGAATTAATTTTTTCAACGATATCATCATATTCTTCATGATGATCGAGATGGATGGCTAACGGTACTTTGTGTTTTTTAGATAGCGCTTCGGCAATGGCAATAATATTTTCTGTACCGGCATAACAGTATGTACCAGGCGTACCGGCTAATATTACAGGGGAGTGTAATTCGGCAACCGTTTCAACAATAACTTGCATGGTTTCTAAATTATGTATGTTAAAAGCTGGAACGGCATAATGTTCATGCTGTGCTTTTTTTAACATATTATGACTTGAAATGATCGACATATGACAACCCCTTAAATTGATTTGCAACCAGAACTAAATTTTAAAATGAAAGTATTTTTATTAAATTATGATTGCAAAACGAAAGTTATGCCAGTGTCATTACCGTGAGTTGGATCACAAAACTGAACATTTATTCAACAGTAAAAGTAATTTAAATTGATAAAGATAAATTTAAATGGTTAACATGTAACCCTGTGATTTTGATAATGTTAAGATGTGGTATCTTCGATAAAACATAACTTATTAATTATTGTTGACCACTTGTATGATAAATTCTATTATCATTAATCTTAATTCGTTTTATGTAATACAGGACATTAAAATTGGCTAAAGTGTCTTCAGCCCTTTTGAAACGTAGATTGGATATTGCGGAAATAGTAAGAAAAAAAGGTGAAATCAAAGTTGAAGAGTTATCATACATGCTTCAAGTTTCAACTGTTACTATTCGTCAAGATTTAACCTATTTAGAACAACAAGGATATTTAAAGCGTTCTTTTGGTGGGGCAATTTATTTGTCACCAGAAGGTACAAATAATAAAACGCATATTGTAGCGGCGAATAATTCATTACTTGTTGATGATATTTATGATATTGATTTAGTGAAGAATTGCTTAAATTATATTAATGATGGCGATACCATTTTTTTAAGTCATGGCAGACTTACAAGAAAGCTTATTCCCTATTTGCATGTTAAAAAATCATTAAAATTAATCATGAATGATATTAATAATGCACAATTAGCGAAAGAGTTCACCGATGCTAATATTGTGCTTACTGGTGGTGTATTATTAAAAAATAATATTTTGCATAATGATATCAGCGATTCAATTTTAGATGATTATTCGATTTCACATTTTATTGTTGAATTAACCGCCATTAATCATGATAACCAAATAATAATTGAAGATACTGAGCAAATCAGTATATATCAACAATTAATCAAAAAAGCTCATCACATCATTGGTATTTTACCTCAGCGTGTTGTTTATAATGATGATCATAGCATTGGAAAGCTAAAAAATATGGATGTGATGATCTTATCCCGACCGGCTGTAACCGAATATCATCAGCAATTATTAGATTCTAGTTTCAAACAATTTGCCGCAAATAAATTTAGTGTCATTTACCAAAATGAATTAGGAGCATAATGTGAATTTTAAGATTTGTTCTATCGGGGAGCTACTAGTTGAATTTTTAGCAAAGGAACAAAATCAGCGTTTTGATCAAACAGGCGAATTTATAGGCCCTTTTCCGAGTGGTGCGCCAGCTATATTTGCTGACCAAGTGGCAAAGTTAGGGTTTCCGGTCGTGTTTTTTAGCTGTGTTGGTAAAGATACCTTTGGCAAAATGTGTGTTAATCGGCTTAAACAAGATGGTGTCATGACGGATGGCATCACTTTTCATAATAAAGCTAATACGGGTAGCGCCTTCGTATCATACCGCAATTCTAATGAAAGAGATTTTATTTTCAATATTCCTAATAGTGCCTGCGGTCTTCTTTCATTCAACCATATCAACGAAAACTTGTTGAAAGATTGTACTCATTTACATGTTATGGGCTCATCGTTGTATTCGTTTCGAGCAATTGATGCAGTGCGCAAAGCATTAGATATCATCAAACGAAAAGGAGGAACTATTTCTTTCGACCCAAATTTACGCAAAGAAATGTTTAATATTCAAGAGATGGAGCAATCTTTTGGTTATATCATGGAATATACTGATATCTTTTTACCTAGTGAAAGTGAAGTGAATTATTTTGCCGACCATAATAATGAAAACGAACAAGAAACCATAATAAAATTGCTTCAAAAAGGGATCAAACATATTGTTGTGAAATGTGGAGCGAAGGGGTCAACTTATTATGGTTATGATGAACAAAATACGATTAAAAAGATTCATGTCGATAGTTTTACAACGCAATCAATCGATCCAACAGGCGCAGGAGATTGTTTTGCAGCAACATTTGTCAGTTTAATGCTTGCGGGATTTAGTGTTGAAAAAGCTTTGCAATATGCAAATGCAAGTGGTGCATTAGCCGTTTCACAAAAAGGTCCAATGGAAGGCACCTCTACCTTAACAGAATTAGAAAGATTTATTTTTAATTCCAAAGTTAATTAAATATCGTAAACTTTTTTAATGTGGGTGGCAGATAAAAAAAGTCCCAATAACTAGGTTATTGGGAAAACATAAGGAATAGGAAAACAATGAAATAAATACATTGTCGGATATATTATGCACTATTTTTTAGTAAATGTATGTAACTCGATGTAAATTTTTTTCTAAAATGTTTGTATTTATAATGTTAAATTTGCGTAAAATTCAAAATAATTATTATAAATCAACTAAATAGTTATAAAAAAATCTCAAGTAAAGAATTTAAAAATAATTTTCCTTGTTCAGTTATTTTCCAATATTCTTTATCCTCAGTAAGGTAATTTTTTTCAATTGCTAAATTAATTTGCCTGTCAATTGTTTGTAAAGGTAAAAAAGTCCGTTGCTCAAATTCAATTTTAGGTGTTGCTTCAAATAATCTAAAACGATTCATAAAAAATTCGAATGCAAGATCTTCCTTTGGTACGGTATAAAATTTTTCGATATAACACCCTTCAAGATACCCTTTGGGATGACGTGTTTTTACGGTACGAATAATGTCCCCATTAGGTTGGGTTATTTTACCATGTGCACCACACCCAATCCCTAAATAGTCACCAAATCGCCAATAATTTAAATTATGCTGGCATTTCAATTCCGGTTTTGCATAAGCCGACGTTTCATATTGTTGATAACCATGTTGAGTTAACAATTGGTGTCCAACTTGATAAATTTCCCAAAGTTTATCATCATCAGGAAGGACAGGTGGTTTAGATCCAAAAAGTGTATTAGGCTCAATGGTTAATTGATACCAAGATAAATGGGGAGGATTAATGGCTATGGCTTGTTTAAGATCAAACAAGGCATCATCTAAACTTTGATTGGGAAGTCCATGCATTAGATCTAAATTAAAACTGTCCAATTTTAGTTTATGTGCTAATTTCCCGGCATTGATTGCTTCTTGGGGATTGTGAACGCGTCCTAATCTGATGAGTTTATCAGTTTGAAAACTTTGAACTCCAATTGAAATACGATTTATTCCTGCTTGTTGATAGCCTGTAAATCTTTCTGCATCAACAGAATTTGGATTAGCTTCGATGGTGATTTCGGCCTGTTTTTCAATTGGAATTAGTTCATTAATTTTGGTTAACAGATGATCAATCAATTCGGCTGAAAATAAACTTGGCGTACCACCGCCGATAAAGATCGAATGGATCGAGCGTTCAGGACAAAGAGCTATATCTTGCTGTAAATCTTTAATCAAATGATCAATATAAGCACGATAATCAGGTGTTTTTTTGATGGTATGAGAATTGAAATCACAATAAGGACATTTTTGTACACACCAAGGCATATGTATATATAAGCTAAGTGGAATTTTATATGAAAACATCTGCCTATCCTGAAACTTAATAGCGGTTGATGAATGGTTATATAAATGTTGCACTATTTTACTTCAATTCATGAAAAAAAGCTTTTTTTTACTATTTTGGTATTTTTAAATTTCGTGTAAAGAGCGTACAATCACGATTAATTTTCGATATTAATTATCGATTAGACTATTTTTTGTAGGAGAAAGTATGAGTATTGTTAACGATATCTTGGATAATGGTTTGTCAGCAGCGTCAATAAGCCCTTCAGTAAAACAATCGCATTTTGGTGAATTACCCATTTTAACGGTTAACCATAAAACATGCACGGCAGCGATATCACTACAAGGTGCGCATTTATTATTTTGGCAACCTTCAACCGAAACGTCCCCAGTTATTTGGTTAAGTGAAAAAACCTTTTTTAAAAAAGGAACGGCTATTCGTGGCGGTGTACCCATTTGTTGGCCTTGGTTTGGGCAATTAGGTAATCCTTCACACGGTTTTGCACGTATTGTTGAATGGACGTTAGACTCATGCAAGGAAGATGCTAATGGTGTCGATATCATCTTGTCATTAACGAATAATCCCCAAACTGAATCCTATTTTGCCAAACCTTTTAAAATTTGGTTAACGATTCATGTCGGCAAGAGCTGTGAAGTTACATTAAGTTGTCAAGGTGATTTTGAGGCAACAAGTGCATTACATACTTATTTTGGTATTAGTGATATCGATGATGTGACTGTTAAAGGGTTAGGTAATACTTATCAAGATCGTTTGTCTGTTGAAAATAAACCAACAATTAATGGACAATTAACCTTTAATCAAGAAGTCGATCGTATTTATACCCATGCTGAAAACACCCTAACCATAAATGATACTAGTCGAACAATTGAGCTCACAAACATTAATGCTAGTGATGTTGTTACATGGAATCCATGGACAGATAAAGCTAAAGCGATGGCTGATTTTGATGACCAAGAATATAAAAAGATGGTGTGTGTTGAAAGTGCGTGTATTAATCAAACACTTAAATTATCACCAACACAAAAAACGTCATATGGCTTTAAAATTAAATTGGTCTAATATTGCATAGCGAGTTATGTTTAAACGCAATCAATTCTATTGACCAATTGATTAATTGTTTGCGTTTACAAGCATAACGCTTTATAATCCTCAAGCTTTTTAAAGCGCCAATTTCATAACCAACTACTGGGTCGCCTGTAATTGGTTTTTTATTTAAATAACATAGAGAAATAAACATGTTTACATTAAAAGCAGAAGTTAGAAAAGAGCATGGTAAGGGTGCGAGCCGCCGCCTGCGTCACGCTGGTCAATTCCCAGCTATTATTTATGGTGGAACTGAACCTGCAATATCTGTTGTGCTTGATCACAACCATATTTTCAATATGCAAGAAAAACCAGAATTTTATTCTGAAGTGCTCACTATTGAAGTTGACGGTAAAGCGGTTAAAGCAAAAGTACAAGCTGTACAACGTCATCCATTCAAGCCTAAATTAGTTCATATGGACTTTGTGCGCGTTTAGATTCACGCATTGGTGTATCATCCAATAATGCTTCTAACAAAAGGTCACCCAGACGGTGACCTTTTTGTTTTTGTGTTAGATTAAATTAGGCAAATGCCTATTGTTATGATTTATAGCATTAACTGGGTGACACTGACAACTCAACATAATAGAATAAAACATATTGATATCATTTTAGTTAGGAGAAAACCATGTCTGATGTCCCAGTTTGCAATTTAGTCATTTTTGGCGCTAAAGGGGATTTGACAAGGCGTAAATTATTACCATCTTTATATCAATTAGAAAAGTATGGAAAACTGCCTGAAGAAACCAAAATATTAGGGGTTGGTCGTGCAGATTGGGATAAATCTGCTTACAGTGAAGTGGCTAAAGAAGCACTTACAACATTTATGTCAGAACCATTAGATGAAGATATTTGGCAACGATTTAGCCAACGTCTTAATTTTCATAAGTTAGATGTTAATGATATCGCTGGTTTCAACGATTTAAAAAATAAACTCGAGCAGAATCGTACAGCAATTTTTTATTTTGCAATGCATCCGGGGACTTTCGGTACAATTTGTAAAGGTTTAGCGCACGCTGGATTAAACCAAAAACACAATCGAATTGTAATGGAAAAACCCCTTGGTACGGATTTGCAATCATCTCGTGATATTAATGATTCTGTTGCACAATTTTTCGATGAATCGCAGGTTTATCGTATCGACCATTATTTAGGAAAAGAATCGGTTTTAAACCTTTTAGCTTTACGTTTTGCTAATCCGGTTTTTGCCTCTTTATGGAACCGTAATTCTATCGATCATGTCGAAATTACCGTTGCTGAACAAGTTGGCATTGAAGGTCGATGGGGTTACTTTGATAAAGCTGGTCAAATGCGTGATATGGTTCAAAATCATTTGTTACAAATTTTGACAATGATTGCGATGTCTCCACCGGCTAATTTGAAAGATGAAAGTTTGCGTAATGAAAAAATAGCGGTGCTCAATGCGCTAAGACCTATTGATAAGACAAACCTTCATGATAAAGTTGTTCGTGGTCAATATACATCAGGATTTGTTAATGGAATAAACGTACCAGGTTATCTAGAAGAAGATGGCGCTAATAAAGAAAGCAGCACAGAAACATTTGTTGCTATTCGAGTTGATATTGACAATTGGCGTTGGGCTGGTGTGCCTTTCTATTTACGTACAGGAAAACGCTTAGCGAGCAAATGTGCGGAAGTCGTGGTTTATTTTAAATCATTGCCTTTGAATATATTTAGTGAATCCTATCCTGCATTACCACAAAATAAATTAACCATTCGCTTGCAACCTGATGAAGGCTTGGACATTGAAATTCTGAACAAAGTACCGGGTTTAGATAGCACACATAATTTACAAACGACTAAACTTGATTTAAGCTTTAATGAGGCTTTTCAACAGCATAGTGCCGATGCTTATGAACGACTATTGCTTGAAGTAATGCGAGGTCGCCAAGCATTGTTTGTTCATCGTGATGAAGTAGAAGCGGCTTGGAAATGGGTAGACTCTATTATTAATGCTTGGAATTCGGAAAAAGAGCCGCCGAAAACTTACCAAGCTGGTACTTGGGGACCGGTTGCTTCTGTTGCTTTAATTACAAAAGATGGGCATTCTTGGCACGAATTTGAATAAAGGAACATCAATATGTTTACACTTAATAGATATGCAAATAGTCAGGTTTTAAATGAAGAACTCACTGCTCGTATAGTGAATGATCTTAAGCAGGCTATTGAACAAAAAGGTCATGCATCTATTGCGGTTTCGGGTGGTAAAACGCCTATTCCTTTATTTACTTTGCTTAGTCAACAAGACTTAGCATGGAATCGCGTTTATATCACTTTGGTTGATGATAGATGGGTCGATGATACGGATGATGCCAGTAATGAAAAATTAGTCATGACTTATTTATTACAAAATAAAGCAAAACTTGCTAATTTTGTTGGTTTAAAAAATAGTTGTGATAATCCGTTTGATGGTGCTGAAGTTACAGAACAGCTTTTAGATAAAGTACCGATGCCTTTTGATGTTTTGATTTTGGGAATGGGTGAAGATGGTCATACTGCCTCGCTGTTTCCGGGAGCTGATAATTTAAAATTGGGCTTGGATATGCACTCAAATCGAAAAGTGATTGGTATGACACCCTTAACGGCACCACTTGACCGTATCACTCTAACACTGCCTATCATATTAAGTAGTAAAAATATTTACTTACATTTAGTCGGTGAAAGTAAAATTAATGTGTTAGAACAAGCTGAACAAGGTACCGATTTTAACCAGATGCCAATAAGGGCAGTTATACAGCAAGACAACGTTAATGTGATAGGATTTTGGGCTCCTCGCTAATTAATTTTTGTTTGCCAACCAACAGGTTGGCAAATATCTATCTTTAATATTACTTTGATTTTAATGAAATTAATACACAACTAGTTGCTGTGAATTTAATTTTTTAATCAAAGTTGTTATCTGTTTATTGTCATCAATACTGTTTTACCTTTCTTAATATCTGCAATGTTTACATTTTATACATGTTAATAATCTTGGTTAGCAAAGATAAGTTTAGTTGAACATTCAAATAATCTTAAATTTTACAGAGTGATGACCTTTTTTTAATTAACTTAATATAAAACCGATAGTTAATTCGCAACACGCTAATGAAAAAATCCAACTGCAATTATTAAAAAATTAATTAATTAAATATCTATTATTTTGTAAATTTTTGTGGTAAAAAGTGGGATAAAGTGGTAATAAAGTACAAATTATTTAATATTTTGATTTATAACAAATAAAAATTAGCAAAATTTTCATGAATAAGGGCGCTTGAATGTTTAGTGGTGCAATTTCAGTCAATATCGATAGTAAAGGGCGAATGGCTATCCCCACTCGCTATCGGGAATTATTGTCTGAAGGCATGGTATGCACAATTGGTTTATATCATCCTTGTCTTGCCCTTTATTCGATGACTGAGTGGAAAATGATTGAACAACAACTTTCGACTTTATCCTCTATTGTCGAAGCGGAACGAAGGATCAAACGCCTATTATTAGGTTATGCAACCGAGTGTTCAATGGATAATTCCGGTCGAATATTATTACCACAAACGTTACGTACCTACGCTAAGCTAGAAAAACTGACAATGTTTGTTGGACAATCCAATAAATTTGAAATCTGGGATGAAGGAATATGGTATCAACAAATTGGTGAGGACATTGCCGCTTTGCCAACCGATATGGAAAACTTATCCAGTAATTTGAAAAGTTTAACAATTTAATATGAGTAAAAATTGATGGATTATCAACATACTACAGTTTTATTGAACGAAGCGATAGACGCATTAAATATTAAAAAAGATGGCATCTATGTTGATGGAACCTTTGGACGAGGTGGACATTCACGTCTCATACTTGAACAACTTGGCGAACAAGGTAGATTAATCGCTATTGACCGTGATGAACGAGCTGAATTAGCAGCAAAAAAAATTGTTGACCCTAGATTTACTTTTATTCGAGGAGAATTTTCCAATGTATATCAATACATTGATAATTTAGGTCTATTAGGTCAGATAGATGGTTTTTTATTAGATTTGGGGGTATCTTCGCCACAACTGGATGACCCTGAACGGGGTTTTTCTTTTATGCGTGATGGCCCTCTCGATATGCGTATGAATATTCATCAGGGTTTGACAGCAAGTGAATGGTTACTTAAAAGTGATGAAGATGATATAGCTTGGGTGTTAAAAACTTTTGGCGAAGAAAAATTTGCGAAACGAATCGCAAAAGCAATTGTTGAACAGAATAAAGTTTCGCCTATAACCCGAACATTGGAATTGGCGAATATCATTGAAAAAGCGACACCAAGAAAAGATAAAAATAAACATCCTGCAACACGTAGCTTTCAGGCAATTCGTATCTATATTAATAGCGAATTAGAAGAAGTAGAACATGCGTTAAATAATAGTCTGTCAATTCTTGCGAATGAAGGAAGACTTGCTGTGATTAGCTTTCATTCTTTAGAAGATAGAATTGTGAAACAGTTTATAAATAAACAAAGTAAAGGTCCTGTTTTACCAGCGGGATTGCCACTAACAGAGCAACAAATAAAACAATATGGCAGCGCTAAATTAAAGTCACTTGGAAAAGTTAAACCAAGTCCTAATGAAATTGATCATAATCCACGTGCTCGAAGCGCAATACTGAGGATAGCAGAAAAGAAAAATGAACACTAACCCAAACAGTGAAAGTTATCAAGACAATATCTACGTTGAAGTAGATAGTCAAAGAAAACCGAATAAAAGCTTGTTTGGCTTAATTATTGGTGATTTATTTGGTCATCAAAAAATGTCCTTATTTCTATTGTTACTGATTGTCGTATCAGCTGGTGCAGTACTAATTACAACGCAACAAGTTCGCAAGCAGTTATTTGAACGTGAGCAACTTTTGTTAGAGCAAGATGTATTAGAAAGTGAATGGCGTAATCTAGTTATCGAAGAAAATGTACTTGCCGATCCAAAACGCGTAGAAGCTAAAGCTAAAAATCAACTAGGGATGTCTTACGTGACTCCTGAAAATGAAACCGTGATAGTGATAAAGAGTAAATAATGAAAATTCTCACTAAAAACAAGAAAGCGGTTAAAACTAATAAATTGAATAGTAAAAAGCAGTTTTTTGCACCCGGGCGATTTTATGTTGTCTACAGTTTAATTATTGCTGCCATTATTGCGCTTATTATTCAAATGGCAATTTTACAAATCATTCATCCTGATAAACTGATTGCTGAAGGTAATAAACGTTCTTTACGTCGTCAGGATATGGATGCACCAAGGGCTATGATAACTGATCGTAACGGGCGAGCATTGGCCGTGAGTGTACCGATGTATGATGTTTGGGCTGATCCAAAATTAGTTATTCAAAAAGGTGGCGTGAATACGAATGATGCAAGATGGCAAGGATTAGCAAAAGCATTAAATATACCAATAGCCATACTGGAGCAAAAATTAAGTAATCCATCGATGCGATTTGTTTATTTATCCAGACAAGTTACGCCAACAATATCGGATTATTTGAAAAAGTTAAAGTTACCGGGAGTTGCATTTGCTAAGACCTCGAAGCGTTTTTACCCGGCAGCTGAAAGTATTGCCCAATTAATCGGTTTAACGGATACCGATGAAAACCGTAATGAGAAAGGATCAGAAGGGATTGAAAAAAGTTATAACAAATGGTTAACCGGTGAATCGGGTCAACGAATAATAAGACGAGATAGATTTGGACGCGTCATTGAGGAATTAGAGCGCACTGAGAGTGAAAAGGCATCGGATTTAGTATTGAGTATTGATGAACGCTTACAGTCTTTGGTTTATAGCGAGCTTAGTCAGGCTGTTGAGTTTAACAAAGCTGACAGTGGTACTGCGGTCTTAGTTGATGTTCATACAGGAGAGATTTTAGCGATGGCAACAAGTCCATCGTATAACCCAAATAATCGATCATCAATTAATTATAATTCATTGCGAAATCGTGCGGTTACTGATGCATTTGAACCGGGTTCGACCGTAAAACCGCTGGTTGTAATGGCCGCTTTAGAAAAAAAGATTGCAGATCTTAATACGATAGTTGATACCAGACCTTTTTATGTCAATCGCTATGAAATCAAAGATGTGTCATATCAAAAATCCCTGAATTTGGCAGGAATTTTAGAAAAATCAAGTAATGTCGGTGTCAGTAAACTCGCATTACAAATGCAACCCGCCGAACTAGTTGAATATTATAGTCGTTTCGGGTTGGGACAACCCACATCACTGGGTTTAGGCGGTGAAGTCAGTGGTTCAATTGCAGCAGATAGAGCGCGAAAATGGGCGGATATTGAACGAGCTACCTTTTCTTTTGGTTATGGTTTAAGTGTCACGCCATTACAATTAGCAAGAGCGTACGCAACTATCGGGAATTATGGGATTTATCGACCTGTTTCGATATTAAAAGTCACTGAACCAGTGCAAGGTGAACGAGTTGTACCCGAAAAAATTGCTAAAACGGTAGTCCAATTAATGGAAGCTGTTGCTGTCACTGGTGGTGGTACAAAAGCTTCTGTACCAGGCTATAGTGTTGCTGTTAAAACTGGTACGGCAAAAAAATTATCTGGTGGGCGCTATGTTAATCAATATTTAGCCTATACAGCAGGCATTGCGCCAGCAACAGCACCAAAATATTCTCTGGTTGTTGTGATTGATAATCCTAAAGCGGGTCAGTATTACGGTGGCTCTGTATCAGCACCTGTTTTCAGCCGAATTATGGGGGGAGTTTTAAGAACTATGAATGTCAAACCAGATCGCCAAGTTGATGGCCAAATGATTATTTATTGATAGGTGGTATTAATGGCTACATGCACATTTAAAACTTTATTTAGTTTATTAGGTGGAAATAAAGATCAAGCGATCAAAGATTTTTCGCTCAATCATATATGTATTGATAGCCGTATGGTCAATAAAAATGATGTGTTTGTCGCTATCAAGGGAAATGTCGTTGATGGTAAATCATTCATTCCTCAAGCTTTAGAAGCTGGTGCGGTGACTATATTAATTGAAACAAATAGAAAATCTGATGATTTACGTATCAATTATATCAAGCATGGAAAAAGAAATATTCCTCAGGTTAAAGTTTTTCAACTATCTAAAAAACTTTCTAGCATTGCTGATCATTTTTACCATTCACCTTCTAAAAAATTATCTGTTATTGGTGTGACAGGTACTAATGGTAAAACGACAGTCACTCAGCTTATTGCCCAATGCGTTAATCTGTTAAATCAGAAAGTTGCACTTTTAGGAACGATTGGAAATGGGATCTATAATCATCTTCAACCGTCAAACAATACAACGGCTTCATCCGTTGAAATTCAAACATATTTAGCCGATTTTGTTAAAAAACATGTCAAAGTGGTTTCCATGGAAATTTCTTCGCATGGTTTAGTGATGAATCGTGTCAAAGGTGTTACGTTTGCTGCAACAGTTTTTACTAATTTAAGTCGAGATCATCTTGATTATCACAAAACAATGGGTAAATACGCTAAGTCAAAATGGTCGTTATTTACGCCTAATAATAAAGAAAGACAAGTCGAAAGTGCAGGCAAAGCAATTATTAATTATGATGATAATTATGGGAAACGTTGGATTGAAAAGCTTTCTCAGGTAACAGCCGTATCGTGTCAACCCAAATCGTTAAGTAAATTAAAAAACTTAAATATACCTTATGTTGGTGTGTCGATGATTGAATATCATGATAAGGGTGCCAAAATTCATATGCATTCTAGTTGGGGCGATACTATTATACACAGTCGTTTATTGGGTGAGTTTAATGTCTCAAATTTATTATTATGTGTAGCGACGCTATTAACGCTTGATTTCCCATTTTTTGCTGTTGTGAATATGGCTTCATTTCTCAAACCTATTTGTGGGCGAATGGAGGTTTTACATGCCAATAATAGCCCGACATTTATTGTGGATTATGCTCACACGCCAGATGCTTTACAAAAAGCACTTCAAGCAAGTCGTATTCACTGTAAGGGTGCATTATGGGTTATTTTTGGTTGCGGTGGTGATAGAGATGTAGGCAAAAGACCTTTAATGGGAGAAATCGCTGCGCAATATGCTGACAAAATTATTTTGACGAATGATAACCCACGAACAGAAGATGAAACAAAAATTATTGATGATATTCAGCAAGGTATCATCAATAATTCAAATGTTCAGATTATTACTGACAGAGTACAAGCAATCAAAAAAGCACTTGCAGAAGCAAAAGCAAATGATGTGATATTAATTGCGGGTAAAGGTCATGAAGATTACCAAATCGTGGGTCACACGAAACATCACTATTCAGACCAAGAAACAGTGAAACAGCTTTTAGGGGTAGAGAATCAATCATGATTCCATTAAATATTAAGCAAATCAGAACAATTGTAGACGGTGAATTATTAAATATTCATGACGGAAATTTTACGATTGATGTTATTAGTACTGATACACGTACAATTACAAAACAATCACTTTTTATTGCACTTGTTGGTGAGAATTTTGATGGTCATCATTTTGCCGAACAAGCAATTAAAGATGGTGCCGTTGCCGTGATCGTAAATCACCCAATTGATGATAATTCTATTCCACAAATAGTGGTTAAAGACACACGTCAAGCGTTGGGGCAAATTGCCGGTTTTATTCGTCAACAAAGTTCCGCTAAAATTGTTGCCTTGACCGGCTCATCGGGTAAAACGTCAGTTAAAGAAATGACGGCAGCCATTCTACAAAATTGTGGAACAACGCTTTATACTCAAGGTAATTACAATAATGACATTGGCGTACCATTAACACTATTGAGATTAACAAAAGATGATCAATTTGCTGTGATAGAACTAGGTGCTAATCATATTGGTGAAATTGCTTATACAACTCAGTTAGTTCATCCACAAACAGCATTAATTAATAATATTGCAGAAGCGCATATTGAAGGTTTTGGTTCACTTGAAGGTGTCGCTACAGCGAAAGGTGAGATTTTTGAAGGGTTGACTAAAGATGGTATTGCTATCATCAATTTAGATAGCTGTTCAGATAAATGGTTTGAGCAATTAACAGATAAAACTGTTTGGACTTTTTCATTAGAGAATCCATTAGCCAATTTCTATGCAAGTCATATTAAAATGGCAGATGTGACCACATTTAAATTACATACACCGTTTGGTGAATGCGAAATCCAATTACCATTAATAGGGTTACACAATGTTTCAAATGCAATTGCAGCTTCAGCTTTAGCGATTTCTGTCGGAGCAAGCTTAGATTGTATTCAACAAGGATTATCAACATTAAAACCAGTTAAAGGAAGGCTTTTCCCGATTAAATTAAACCAAAATCAATTAATTTTGGATGACACTTATAACGCCAATGTGGGTTCAATGTCTGCTGCAATTAATGTTCTGGCAAAACAATCGGGCTATAAAGTTTTCGTCGTTGGCGATATGGGTGAATTAGGGCAAGACGCTCAAAAATATCATCAACAAATTGGCACATTAGCTAAACAACAAAAACTTGATTGTGTTGTCAGTGTCGGTAAATTGAGCCAATTCATTAGCCAAGCAAGTGAAGTCGGTCATCATTTTTATAATAAACAAGATGCAGCAGATTACCTTATAACGTTATTGCGTCAGTATCCAACCTTAACCATGCTAGTTAAAGGTTCTCGCAGTGCTAAAATGGAAGACGTTATAGAACTAATTAAACAACAAAAAATAAATTAGGATTAAAATTATGTTGGTTTGGATATCAGAATATTTAGTGAAATATTTTACCTTTTTTAATGTATTTTCTTATTTAACCGTAAGAGCTATTTTGGGTCTATTAACCTCGCTAACGATATCGTTAATAATGGGGCAAAAAGTCATTGATTGGTTACAAAAATTACAAATTGGACAAGTAATACGTAATGATGGACCGGAATCCCATTTAAGCAAAAAAGGAACGCCAACAATGGGCGGGACGCTAATCGTTGCGTCGATTTCGTTATCAGTATTTCTTTGGGCAGATTTACGTAATCCTTATGTTTGGGTGGCGTTATTTGTCCTGATTGGTTATGCCATTATTGGCTTTACTGATGACTACTTAAAAGTTATTCGAAAAAACACGGCAGGTCTTATCGCTAGATGGAAATATTTTTGGCAATCTGTTATTGCATTTATTGTTGCCTTTGGCCTTTATGTATATGGAAAAGATAGCTCAGTAACCGTGTTGGTTGTCCCTTTTTTTAAAGATGTCATGCCTCAGTTGGGATTAGTATTTATTTTACTCACTTATGTTGTGATTGTTGGGTCAGGTAATGCTGTTAATTTAACGGATGGACTTGATGGACTTGCAATTATGCCAACGGTATTTGTGGCAGCGGGCTTAGCGCTGGTATCGTGGGCGACAGGGAATACAATTATTGCAGAATATTTGCATATACCTTATATCAAATTTAGTGGTGAATTAATGATTGTCTGTACTGCTATCATTGGTGCAGGGCTTGGTTTTTTATGGTTTAACACTTATCCCGCTATGGTATTTATGGGTGATGTCGGTTCATTGGCTTTAGGTGGAGTACTTGGAATTATCGCCGTACTTTTACGCCAAGAATTTTTATTACTCATTATGGGGGGAATATTTGTTATTGAAACCCTATCTGTCATTTTACAAGTAGGTTCATTTAAATTGCGTGGCAAACGAATTTTTAGAATGGCTCCAATTCATCATCATTATGAATTAAAAGGGTGGCCAGAACCTCGAGTTATTGTACGTTTTTGGATTATTTCGTTAATGCTCGTCTTAATTGGTTTATTAACCTTGAAATTACGTTAATTAAATTAAATCAGGATTGAATCATGATTCGCTATCAGGGTAAAAATGTTGTTATCATTGGGTTAGGTGTCACAGGGCTTTCTTGTGTTGACTATTTTCTTGCGCAAAATGTTATTCCTAAAGTAATTGATACTCGTTTATTACCTTCAGGATTAGAACAACTGGATCAACGAGTTGCCTATCATTTAGGCGATTTAAATGTCGATTGGCTATTCGATGCTGATTTAATAATTGTTAGCCCTGGTATCGCTTTATCAACCCCTGAACTCAAACAAGCTGCCGATAAAGGTATCGAAATCATTGGCGATATAGAGCTTTTTTGTCGTGAAGTTAATCAACTACCTAATAAAAAGATTGTGGCAATCACAGGCGCTAATGGCAAAACGACGGTGACGACATTAGTTGGTGAAATTGTTAAGTCTACAGGTATCAAAGTGGGTGTCGGTGGCAATATAGGTCAACCTGCACTATCTTTACTGGCTCAAGATTGCGATGTGTACGTACTTGAGCTGTCTAGCTTTCAGCTTGAAACCACGCACAGTTTGCATGCAACGGTTGCAACGATATTGAATATCTCAGAAGATCATATGGATAGGTATCCTTTAGGACTCAAACAATATGTAGAGGCGAAACAACGAATTTATGTGAATGCAAAATACTGTGTAGTAAATCATGATGATAAACTAACTTTTCCAAAAGAAAAAGATAGTCATAATGTGTTATTTGGCTTACATTCAGGCGATTATCATCTGGATGATGATTATGCACATTTGATTGCGCAGGAAAAGCCCGTTTTATCGACTAACACAATGAAACTAACGGGAAGCCACAATTATCTCAATGCGTTAGCAGCATTAGCTATTGCAGATAAATTATCAATATCACGACAATCTAGTTTAGCAACAATAGCCAACTTTCATGGTTTACCTCATCGTTTTGAATTAGTTTTGGAACAAAATGGGGTCAAATGGATTAATGATTCTAAAGCAACCAATGTAGGTAGTACGGAAGCTGCTTTAAAAAGTGTCGTATGTCATGGAAAATTATTTTTATTGCTTGGTGGTGATGGAAAATCAGCTGATTTTTCTCCATTAATTCCATATCTAAAAAATAGTCATCTTGAGATTTTTTGTTTTGGTCGAGATCGTGAGTTATTAGCAAAATTAGCACCCAAAATCACAACAATGACTGCGACATTAGCTGAGGCTATGCAAATAATCGCTCAAAAAGTAGAGGTTAACGATATTGTTTTACTCTCACCAGCTTGTGCAAGTTTAGACCAATTTAAAAACTATATAGAGCGAGGAAATCAATTTGCACTTTTGGCTAAACAATATGCGCAAAGGAGTGAAAAATGATTTCGTTGGCTATAAAAAAGCAAGTTAATCCTCACGTCCCTTTTGATAATCAATTGCTTTGGACGGTATTTGGATTGATGATATTCGGATTAGTTATGGTGACATCAGCATCAATGTCATCGAATGATAGTAATCCTTTTTTCTATACTCAGCGTGAACTCATACAGCTGGGTATTTCACTTGTTTTAATGTGTATAACGTTATCGATCCCAATGAAACGTTGGCAGCAATTTGGAACAGTATTACTCATTATGACAATTATCATGCTTGTTGCTGTTTTAGGCGTAGGGTCTTCCATTAATGGCGCAGCAAGATGGATTCCGCTAGGCGTTTTTAACTTTCAACCGGCCGAGCTTGCTAAATTGGCTTTATTTGTATTTTTAGCAAGTTATTTGACTCGAAAGTCAGATGAAGTACAAAATGGATTTTGGGGCTTTTTCAAGCCAATGGTCGTTATGGCTGTGCTTTCCATTTTGCTATTACTTCAACCCGATCTAGGCACAGTGATTGTATTATTTATTGTTACTATCGGAATTCTATTTATCGCTGGTGCAAAGTTGTGGCAATTTATCGCTATTTTATCGACAGGTGTTGCAGCGGTTGTCAGTTTAATATTATTTGAATCATACCGTTTAAAACGGTTATTAACATTTCTTAATCCTTGGGAAGATGCTAATGGTGTAGGTTACCAGTTAGTGAATTCATTAATAGCAATTGGTAATGGAGGATTTGCTGGGCAAGGAATGGGTAACTCGATTCTGAAATTAGGTTATTTACCTGAACGCCATACCGATTTTATTTTCGCTATTATTTCGGAAGAATTTGGTTATCTTGGCGTCGTTTTCCTGCTGACATTACTTTTTTCTCTGGCTTTTAAGGGATTGGCGATTGGGTATCGAGCATTAAATGAAGGATTACAATTTTCTGGCTATTTAGCTTGCCAAATCGGTATTTGGTTTGGTTTTCAAACCTTTGTTAATGTGGGGGTAACATCTGGAATGTTACCTACTAAGGGATTAACGTTACCTTTCATTAGCTATGGTGGATCGAGTTTAATTGTAATGAGTGTGGCTGTGGCGATCCTACTTAGAATCGATTTTGAATTTAGACAACAACAAGCCCAAGCAAGAATAAGGTCAATAAAGTAATGAAAAAATTATTAGTTATGGCAGGTGGTACAGGTGGACATGTTTTTCCAGGTATTGCCGTTGCGCATTATTTAATGAAACAAGGCTGGCAAGTCAGATGGCTTGGCACAGCAGATCGAATGGAAGCGCATTTAGTCCCTGAAAATGGCATCGAGATTGATTTTATAGAAATATCAGGTCTACGCGGTAAAGGAATTGGTGCAATGCTAAAAGCACCTTATAAAATCTTAAAAGCGGTTCTACAAGCCAGAAAAATCTTAAAAACTTATCAACCGGATGTTGTACTTGGTATGGGAGGGTATGTGTCTGGGCCGGGTGGCATTGCAGCGAAGACATTAGGAATTCCTGTCGTATTACATGAGCAAAATGGTGTAGCAGGGTTAACTAATAAGTGGCTTGCAAAAATTGCAACTAAAGTTTTACAAGCATTTCCGACAGCTTTTCCAAAAGCTGAAGTAGTAGGAAATCCTGTTCGTGACGATTTATTAACTATTGCTGAACCTAACGAACGTTTTGAAAATCGTCAAGAACCAATTAGAGTTTTAGTCATGGGCGGAAGTCAAGGGGCAAAAGTACTCAATGATGTTGTTCCTCAGGTAATGACAAAATTATCCGATAAATTTGTTGTTTGGCATCAAACAGGAAAAGGCATGCTAGAACCTGTTATGCGAGCTTATCAAGATTGTGATATGACAAAAAATAAAGTGACTGAATTTATTACTGATGTAGCAGAAGCCTATCGTTGGGCGGATATTGTGATTTGTCGCAGTGGGGCATTAACGGTAAGTGAAATCGAAGTTGTCGGCATTGGTGCGATTTTTGTCCCTTTTATGCATAAAGATCGCCAACAATTTTGGAATGCTAAATCGCTTTCAGATATTGATGCTGCAAAGATTATTGAACAACCTGACTTTAATAGCGAATCATTGATGAGTGTGTTAAGAAATTTAAATAGAGATAAATTAATCGAAATGGCGGTTAAGGCGAAAAGTCTATCTATTACAAATTCTACCGAAAGAGTGGCGGATACGATAAAATCAGTGATAAAATAATTAGTTTTTGATATAACTTTATGTAATAATCGTGTCAAGATGTTGCAGGTTAGATCAATGTTTAGATAATAATAGCTTTAAATGCATAATTAGAATTTTACAAAATTAAAAAAGCTCAATAAAAAATAAACAAAATACTCAACTACAGAATATTTAGGAGTTAGATTGTGAATACAAAGGAATTAGCAGAATTAAGAGCAATTATTCCTCAAATGAAACGTGTCAAACATATCCATTTTGTGGGTATTGGTGGCGCAGGTATGGGAGGAATTGCTGAAGTTCTTGCTAATGAAGGTTACGAAATTAGTGGCTCAGATATTGCAGAAAATGCTGTTACTGAGCATCTAAAAAAATTAGGTGCGAAAATTGTGATTGGTCATGCAGCTGAAAATGTGATTAATTCAAGCGTTGTCGTAATCTCTTCCGCAATTTCACAAGATAATATTGAAGTTGTAGCAGCGCGGGAAGCTCGTATTCCTGTTATTCAGCGGGCTGAAATGTTAGCCGAGCTTATGCGTTTCCGATATGGTATCGCTATTGCGGGTACACATGGTAAAACAACGACAACCGCCATGGTCACCGCTATTTATGCCGAAGCGAAACTTGATCCAACGTTCGTTAATGGCGGTTTAGTTAAAGCGGCAGGCACGCATGCTAAATTAGGTAGTAGCCGTTATTTTATTGCTGAAGCAGATGAAAGTGATGCTTCATTTTTACACTTACAACCTATGGTTTCTATTGTTACCAATATTGAACCAGATCATATGGACACCTATCAAGGTAGTGTGGAAAATCTTAAACAAACATTCATCTCTTTTTTGCGTAATTTACCTTTTTATGGTCTAGCGGTGATGTGTTATGACGATCCAATTAATCGTGAATTATTACCGATTGTTGGACGTAAAATTATTACTTACGGTTTTAGTGAAGAAGCGGATGTGGTAATTAAAAATTATCGCCAAGAACGAGGCGTCAGTTACTACACTGTGTGTCGTCCAGATCGTAATGATTTAGAAATCGAATTAAATGCACCTGGTAAACATAATGCTTTAAATTCAGCGGCCGCAATTATTGCAGCGACTGAAGATGGCATAGATGATCAATCGATCATTAATGCATTGGCAAAATTTGCTGGTACAAGTCGGCGTTTTGATTTACTAGGCGTTTTTCCGCATGCTAATGGTAAAGACATTATGATGGTTGATGACTATGGTCATCATCCAAGTGAAGTTAATGCAACGATACAAGCGGCTAAAAATGGTTGGCCGGATCGTCGTTTAGTTATGCTATTCCAACCTCATCGATATACACGTACTCGTGATTTATTTGATGATTTTGCTCAAGTGCTATCTCAGGTTGATGCGCTTGTAATGTTAGACGTCTATTCTGCTGGTGAGCAACCGATTGCCGGAGCAGATAGTCGTTCTTTGTGCCGTTCAATTCGTAATCGGGGCAAAGTGGATCCGATTTATGTTTCAGATTTAGATCTCTTACCTGAAATGATGAAAGAAATTTTAAAAGGTGGAGATCTGTTATTAACTCAAGGCGCGGGTAGTGTAGGTCGTATTGCACGTCAGTTAGCCGATGCTCAAATTTTTTCAGGAGAAGGTCTATAATGATTGATAAAGTTGCGGTATTGTATGGTGGAACATCTGCAGAGCGGGAAGTATCGCTTAAATCAGGTCAAGCTGTACTAGCAGGATTATTGGCTAGTGGAGTTGATGCCCATCTTATAGATACTAAAGATCAACCAATTACCAACTTAAAAGAAGATGGCTTTACTAAAGCATTTGTCATTCTTCATGGTCGTGGTGGTGAAGATGGTATTGTTCAAGCAATTTTGACTTATCAAAATATTCCTTATACCGGTAGTGATGTTTTATCGTCTGCACTAACTATGGACAAGTTAAAAACTAAATTAGTTTGGAAAGCGCTAGGTTTACCAGTTGCTGATTATGTTATGGTAGAAAAGAGCTGCTCAATTGATACTGATGCCATTGTGCAAAAGCTTGGGCTTCCTTTATTTGTAAAACCAAGTCATGAAGGTTCAAGTGTAGGAATGACGCGAGTTAATCACGCTAATGAGCTTAAGACAGCTCTCGAACATGCTTTTAAATATGATAATTCTGTTATGGTTGAATCATTTTTATCTGGCCCAGAATTTACCGTTGCTATTGTTGGAGAAGACGTTTTACCGTCAATTCATATCAAACCGGCGACAAAGTTTTATGATTACGATGCAAAATATTTGTCAGATTCTACGCAGTATTTTTGCCCAAGTGGATTATCTGATGAAAAAGAGCAAGAGATCCGTAAGTTAGCACTTGATGCTTATAAAGCGGTTGGCTGCCGAGGTTGGGGACGAGTTGATATTATGTTTGATGCTAATCAAATCCCTTATTTGTTAGAAGTTAATACCGCACCAGGAATGACAGATCATAGTTTAGTTCCCATGGCTGCAAAACAATATGGCTGGTCATTTAAAGAGCTTGTTAGTCGAATCTTGAATTCAGCAACAATATAACTGGCCTTATTTTATGAAACAAATTCGGCAAGCCGCTCATAGAAGGGAAAACCTAAAAACTAGGCGCTTGCTTATTTTTAGTAGCAAAGAGCAGTTGATTGGCTTTTTGTTTCTACTAACAATTATTGTTATTAGCGTTTGGGTCATTCAAAGTGTTAAAAATTGGATGGATGATCCAGAGCAGATGGTATTGTCACAATTAAATTTTAGTGGCGAATACACTTATACGACCGAAGATGACCTTAGACAAGCGATTCTGGGATTAGGGTTACCTAATACTTATATTGGTCAAGATGTAAATGATATACAACAAGAAATATTAAGATTTCCGTGGGTAAAGCAGGTTAGTGTACGTAAGCAATGGCCAGATAAATTAATTGTTTATGTCGAAGAGTACAAACCGGTCTTTTATTGGAATGATTTATTTTTACTAGATAAAAATGGAAATGTATTTAGTGTGCCGCTAGATCGTATTGGCGAGTTAAAATTACCCAGACTTTATGGTCCGGAAGGTAAAGCAAAACCAGTATTAGAAACGTATTATAAATTAGATGATCTTTCAAAAAAATTAGCTAGTAATCAATTAGCTTTGCATATTCAATCTGCGATAGCTGATGAGCGAAATGCTTGGCAGCTAATGGTGAAACAGTGTATAGCCGATTTTTGTGAAGAAAATCATGAAATAAAATTGATGTTAGGTAACGAACATATCGAACAACGTTATCAACGATTTATCAAATTATTTCCTGAAATTCAATCAAGAATACCAGCTGATGAAAGAATAACGGTCGCTGATTTACGTTATGAGAATGGCATTTCAGTACAAAGAGAAAAATGGCTCAGTAGGGAATAATTTAAGGCTGAAATATGAAAGCAACAGAAAAAAAATTGGTGGTTGGACTAGAAGTAGGTACATCAAAAGTACTCGCTCTTGTTGGCGAAGTTCTTCCCGATGGTATTGTCAATATCATCGGCGTTGGACATTGCCCATCAAAGGGGGTTGATAAAGGTGGTGTAAACGATCTTGAGTCTGTAGTTAAATCAATCCAACGTGCAATTGATCAAGCTGAATTGATGGCTGATTGCCAGATTTCCTCTGTTTATTTAAGTCTTTCTGGCAAACACATACGTTGTCAAAATGAGATAGGCATGGTGCCAATTGCCGATGAAGAAGTGACTGCCGAAGATGTTGAGAATGTTGTTCATACTGCCAAATCAGTAAGAATACTAGATGAACACAGAATATTACATGTAATTGCGCAAGAATATTCTATTGACTTGCAAGAAGGAATTAAAAATCCAATAGGATTATCTGGCGTTCGGATGAAAGCGAAAGTGCATTTAGTCACTTGTCATAATGATATGGCAAGGAATATAGTAAAAGCAGTTGAACGTTGTGGATTGAAAGTTGATCAGCTTATTTTTTCGGGGTTAGCATCAAGCTATGCAGTATTAACTGATGATGAAAAAGAGTTAGGGGTTTGTGTCATTGATATCGGTGGTGGAACGATGGATGTGACAGTTTACACAGGCGGAGCATTACGCCATTCAGTTGTCATCCCTTATGCAGGAAATGTCGTGACGAGTGATATCGCTTATGCATTTGGTGCTCCTCCAATGGATGCAGAAAATATCAAAATTCGTTATGGATGTGCTGTTGGTTCATTAATCGGTAAAGATGAAGTTATTGATGTGCCAAGTGTCGGTGGTCGACCGTCTCGTTCTTTACAACGTCAAACACTGGCTGATGTCATTGAACCTCGCTATTCAGAATTATTATCGTTAGTACAAAAAGAATTATTATCATTACAAGATGAATTGAAAAAACAAAATGTAAAATATCAATTAGCTGCAGGTATAGTATTAACTGGTGGTGCAGCACAAATAAAAGGAATGGTGGAGTGTGCTGAAAAAGTTTTTCAAAATCAAGTTCGTGTAGGACAGCCGTTAAATATTTCAGGATTAACTGATTATGTACAAAAGCCTTATTGTTCAACGACAGTAGGATTATTACATTACGGGAAACAAAGTTTATTAAGTGATGATGGCAAAGATAATCATAAGTCATCATTAAAAGGGATAGCTAAACGATTGACCGGTTGGTTTAAAAAAGAATTTTAGCTAATATATTTCAAGAACTTCGTGGACATTGTTGGCGGTTATATGTACAATGTCCTTAGATCGTATATTTGGAGATAAGTTATGTTTGAGCCTATGGTTGCAGATGATGAACCAGCAGCAGTCATTAAAGTTATTGGTGTCGGTGGTGGCGGTGGTAATGCTGTCGAACATATGATTGCTGAGCATATTGAAGGTGTTGAATTTTTTGCGGCAAATACTGATGCGCAAGCATTGAAAAGAATTAAGGTAGGTCAAACTATCCAAATCGGCACGAATGTGACTAAAGGTCTTGGTGCAGGTGCTAATCCGGAAGTGGGTAGAAACTCTGCCGAGGAAGATCGTGAGGTCATCCGCAGTGCAATTGAAGGTGCTGATATGGTGTTTATTGCCGCTGGTATGGGTGGTGGCACAGGTACGGGCGCTGCTCCAGTTGTTGCCGAAATTGCTAAAGAATTGGGTATTTTGACGGTTGCTGTTGTGACTAAACCATTTGGATTTGAAGGTAAAAAGCGTATGGCTTTTGCTGAACAAGGCATCGCTGAGTTAGCAAAACACGTCGATTCACTTATTACTATACCAAATGATAAATTGTTAAAAGTTTTAGGTCGTGGTGTTAAACTATTAGATGCATTTGCCGCAGCAAATGGCGTATTAAAAGGTGCTGTGCAAGGTATCGCAGAATTAATCACCAAACCAGGACATATCAATGTTGACTTTGCTGACGTTAGAACAGTGATGTCAGAGATGGGATATGCTATGATGGGTTCTGGACGTGCAAGTGGCGATAATCGAGCTGAAGAGGCGGCTGAAATGGCTATTTCAAGTCCACTACTTGAAGACATCGACTTATCTGGTGCGCGTGGTGTATTAGTTAATGTAACCGCTGGTTTAGATCTTGGTTTGGAAGAGTTTGAAACAGTGGGTAGCACGGTAAGAGCTTTTGCTTCTGATAATGCAACAGTAGTTGTTGGTACAACTTTCGATCCAGATATGTCAGATGAAATTCGTGTTACTGTGGTTGCAACGGGTATTGGTATGGATAAACGTCCTGAAGCGAAAATAACCAAACCAATTCAACAAAACTCATTGTTTAGCCAAAATAACAATTTGGGTCAACAAGAAGAGAAATTAGCTAAAGTAGTGAATGAACAAGCAATTTCTCCGCTTGAAGAAAATAAGATTTTAGATATTCCTGCTTTTATTCGTAAACAAGCGAATTAAAAGTGAACTTAATTGATTTTTTATTGTCATAGTTCAATAGAAACAAATAAAAAAACAGTAGGTGCTAATGAAACAAAGAACATTAAAAAAGACAATTCAAGCAACTGGTGTCGGTTTACATACTGGCAAAAAAGTTACTTTGACGTTGCGTCCTGCTCCTGAAAATACGGGTGTTATATATCGTCGAACTGATTTGAATCCTTATGTTGATTTTCCTGTGGATGCTAAATCGGTTCGCGATACAATGCTTTGTACCTGTCTGGTTAATGAAGATAATGTGCGTATTTCGACGGTTGAGCACATCAATTCAGCATTAGCAGGACTGGGTATTGATAATATTATTATTGAGGTTAATGCACCAGAAATTCCTATTATGGATGGTAGCGCAAGCCCGTTTGTCTATTTGCTGCTTGATGCTGGCATTGTTGAACAAAATGCGCTTAAAAAGTTTTTACGCATCAAAGAGACGGTACGTGTTGAAAATGGGGATAAATGGGCTGAAGTGAGACCATATAGTGGATTCAGATTGGATTTTACAATCGATTTCCATCACCCAGCAATTGATAATAGTTCTCAACGTTATCAGTTGGATTTTTCATCTGAATCTTTCATTCGTCAGATTAGCCGTGCAAGAACGTTTGGTTTTATGCGAGATATCGAAGCATTACAATCTAAAGGTTTGTGCTTAGGTGGTAGTTTAGATTGTGCCATTGTGGTGGATGATTATAAAGTTCTCAATGAAGATGGTTTACGATTTGAGGATGAGTTTGTTCGCCATAAAATGCTAGATACTATCGGCGATCTGTATATGAGTGGTCACAACATGATAGGTGAAGTGATTTGTTACAAATCAGGACACGCATTAAATAATCAATTATTACAAGCGTTGTTAGCTAAACAAAGTGCATGGGAATATGTTACATTTGCTGATGATCAAACTGTTCCGCTCGCATTGGGTACAAAACAGCTTGTTTTAGCTTAACAATTTGTTTTAAAAATGAATTTAAACGCTTCCATTTTTTAATGGGAGCGTTTTTGTTTTTATAACTCATGAGATGATGATATGAATAAAAGCCATTTTTTTGCTCATCTTTCACGATTAAAATTAATTAATCGTTGGCCGTTAATGCGCAATGTCAGAACAGAAAATGTATCTGAGCATAGTCTTCAAGTTGCTTTTGTTGCACATGCGTTAGCAATCATCAAAAACAAACATTTTGATGGAAAAGTTAATCCTGAAAGAATCGCTTTATTAGCTATGTATCATGATGCATCTGAAGTGATTACTGGAGACCTTCCTACACCGACAAAATACTATAATCCTCAAATTACAACAGAATACAAAAAGATTGAAAAAATTGCACAAAACAAGCTAATTAATATGTTACCGCAAGAGTTACAAGATGATTTTAGAACGCTCATCGATGATGACTTTTATGATGAAACAGAAAAAAACATTGTCAAACAGGCTGATGCGTTATGTGCTTATCTTAAGACGATTGAAGAGCTTAGTGCCGGTAATAATGAGTTTAGATTGGCTGAGCAGCGTTTGAAAAAGACATTGTCTGAACGTGGAAGTCCTGAAATGAATTATTTTTTAGAAATATTTGTGCCAAGTTTTAGTTTATCGTTGGATGAAATCACGTTAGATAAATAATAAATGTTAAAGCCTAATTGCGGTTAACTACAATTAGGTAACTTATATGTTATTTAATTTCATTTTCATGAGACATATTTATAAATTATCAGGTCATTACAATTATGATACTTCTCGATAAAGGACTGCTAATGACAGTGATATTTTAAAGCATGTTCCTTTTTTCTTACCAAGATTGAATAACTGAATATTACCGCCAAGTTCATTAACACAAGATAAAACCAAATATAATCCCATACCACGATTATCTCCTTTGGTTGAATAGCCTTTTTGGAAGATATGCTGTACCTCTTTTTCAGAAATACCTATCCCGTTATCAATGATTTCGATGTAAAAATAGCCGTTTTGGACAGTAAAATTTATCTCTATTTTTTTATCAGCTAAACTATGAACGGCATCTAAACTATTATCGATTAGATTGCCAAGAATAGTGATTAAACTATGAATGACTAAGTGATTAGAAATAGGGGCGAGCATTCCATTAATGTTAAAAGTTAACGATACCCCTAATTCTTTTATTCGACTCAATTTACTATTGAGAAAGCCAGCAATAATGGGGTCTTTAATGTACTGACTAATCTCATCTAATTCTGGTTGTTTATTGCCAATAATACCTTCTAGATAATTGACTAATTCCTTTTTATTGTTTTGATATGCTAGCCCATAAATTACATGCAATTTATTACTAAATTCATGTGATTGAGAACGTAATGTGTCGGCATCACGATTAATGCCTTTTAATTTCTCTGCTAACTGGCGTATTGCTGTTATATCACGAAAAGAAGCAATGGCTCCGACTAATTTATTTTTTACATATAATGGAATACGATTAATCAAAATTACCACACCATCAATATTTTGCTCACAATCATATTCAGCAATCCCCTTGTTCATAACTTCATTTAAACGTGTATTAGGAATCAGGGTGCTAATAGATTTGCCAATAATGTTTTCCTTACTCTTATCCATATGTAATATTCTAATGGCTTCATCATTAATTTGTGAAATTAATCCATTTCGGTTAATCACCACTATGCCTTCTTTGACGGTTCTAATAATGGCATTATGTTCTTCAAAAAGTTGAGCCATTTGGGTAGGTTTAAATCCATACAATCGTTTCGAAATATGACGCGATAACAAACAAGCTAAAATAACAGCTAACGTAAAGGATACAAATAATGATAACCCGATTGGTTGGCTTGACTTTGAAGCCAGATAATTAATTTTTTGTCGTGTTTGTCCAACTAAAACCATACCAATTTGTTGACGTTTATCATTGAATATCGGACTCATTGCGCTAATTGAATCGTCAAATGTTCTTGTTGATGAGGATTGATGGGGCGCTTCTTGTAACGTTTTTTGTTCATTGCCACCTACTCTAGGTTCTCTTATATTATTTATATCGGGATGCGAATACCGTACACCTTGCATATTAAAAATGACAATAAAATCGACTAAAGAAAGTTGGCGAACTTGTTCGGTATAATGTTGGATTGCTTGTAAATTGTCTGACGTGGGATTACTGACTTGATCAATGAGATTATGATTAGTTGATACTAATTCGGCAATATCTTTAAATCGTTGAGAAGACAGATAAAAATACTCTTTGTTTATCACATAGATAATATAAATATATTGAACAACAACTGAAAATATAAATACAGCGCAAATCAAACTGATAAGCTTAGTTTTAAGCGTTAATTGATTAATCATAGATTTCATATTTTATTCTTCAGCAATAAAGTTGATGGTTCAAGAATATGAATGCAGATGAGATAAAAGTTATTAATTAAATACGCTATTTACAGATTTCATACTCTATCGATTTAATTAATGATTTTTTGGCTATGGGTTGTATTGTTGACTTATTCATCAATACGTTAGCAAACTTGGATTCAAATGCATTCGGTAAAATAGATTCAGAAGCAAGGTTATCATCAGTATTGGATCTTAAATAAAACCTTATCCGTGGCTAAAGTGGTATATTGAGGCTGATTATCTAAAGCATGATGAAATTTACACTGCAGTTTTGTACTTAATGCTAATGCTTTTTCTTCAAAGATTGTCATAACGCATTCCTTATGTTTGATAATAGTGTTAAGTGCTAAAATCAGAAGAGTAAATAAGTAAATAGCTAATTTTTATTAAAGACATCAGTGATAAATGTACGTTTTTATCATTAAAAGGCAGTTTACGAATGATACTGAATATCAAGAACGATTGAAAGATATTATTTAATATAAAACTAAGGTGATACATTTTACCACCATAGTTTTATATTGCGAACTTTAATACAATCAAGTTTGAAATTTTAGAAATCTATCTTAGCACTTGCTGTAAAATAATGACTATTCTTTTTACTTTGACCAAAGTATTGATAATCAAGATTTAAATTTATCAACTGATATTGATAATTGATTCCAGCCCCTAAATTATATTGATTTTTCGTTCTATTTGATGAATAGTTATGCATTTTAGATAATCCATTAATGCCATTAAGGGTAATATCACTATCAAATTTATTGCGACTAAAATTAAAAGTATAGCCGGTTTGACCCGTTAAAGTTAATTGACTATCCTTATTTTTGAAGAAAGAATATGTTGTGGTCAAATCAAGCGGCATCAATAGAGCAGAATTTGTCGCTTGACCATATTTGACTAAGTTGATCTTATCATAGCTAACATTGTGAGCACTGTTTTCGGTATAAATATAAGTTAAGCCAATACTTGGAATCATTGCAAATTCTTCGGTATTTTGCCAATGATAGCCAATAGCACCACCAAAATTCCATGTTTTGTTATTGAATTTTTCCTTGATAGTATTAAAACTATCGTGAGTTTTTAAATCATTTTTTCCGAAAGAATAGCCTGCGAACGTAGACCCAAGCATATTATTAGGAAATTTATAACTGCTGTATAACTGAATTTGATATTGATGGATATCAGAATCATTTGATGAAGCCGCTTTATCCTTATATTTTCCAGTGGAATAACCAATGGCACTACCCACTAAAAAATTATCGATAACTTCTTTATCAAACCCGAGCATAAAGCCATTAGAGGTGTATTTATATCCAGAAATGCCCTGATTATTATCGGTATTTTCATAATGGTGAGTCAGGTTAACCCATAAATTATTTTCTTCACCTTGATTTAGATGAAATTGGTGAGCTCGTTTATCTAAAATGGCTTTGGTATCATTCAGTGAATTCATTGCGATTTCAGTTAAGTGTAAACCATGATTGTTATTATAAAGCCCAGCGATATTTTGATTAAAAAATAGTGTCGTTCCTTTTGATTCAATGGCTAAATTACCACGTGCCATATTGCTGAGTATTTGCCAATTTAATTCCCCAGCTTTGGTATTAGTTTTACTTATCATTTCATTATTATTTGTGTTATACATTGATTCATAAGCGACTTTTACCAAATTATCAGTCAATCGTTTTGCGACATTTTTTGAAGAAATACCTGATTGTTGATAATAACGTGAGATTTGGCGTTTAGCTGCATTTTGTGCATTTTTTACATCATCGAAATTGGTGACATTGCTCGCATTGACAAATACAAGTTCATTTCCCGATTGCTTAAAGTTCAAGTCCCCATAAATATTTTGAACAAGTGGTTTTAGTTGACCGTCTTGAATAGAGTGTATAGTTAATTTATTATTTGCGGCTAAAACTGTCGCATTTACATCGGTTGTCGTATATTTCAATCCATTTTTGATAAAATCATCTGTTACTGAAAATTTGGCATTAGATGAAAGATTGATGTTATCACCGCGTATTACATTGACCTGTTTGGTATCAGAAATACCAAAGCTAACGATACCATCAATATTGAGTTGAGATGTTTTATTGGTTTGATCGCTAATTGACAGTGAACCCTTAGAGGATTCGATTGTCGCATTTTTACCAACATTTACTTGTCCATTTGGTGCGAGTTTTATAAAACCATTACCTCGGCTTGCACTCAAGATTCCTTGATCTACAACATCGAAATTACCACCACGACTGACATCAACCGTTCCCTCTCGCATGACAATCATTTTGCCTGTTTTACCTATTAAAACAGAAGAACGATTAGAATCCTTGTTTGTCGTTTCTAATACTGTTTTTGCACCAATGATTTCAATGTCTCCGCCCGTTAAATTAAAGGTACGGGTGGTCAGTCTTGCAGGGGCAGAGGCAGTGCCAGCTAGATGATTATCGCCACTACGAATATTCGTATCACCGTCAACAATAACCGTTGTTTTTCCTGTAGAATTTGGGCCGGCGCGCATTACGTTACCGGCTAAAATCATCAAACCACCTCGTTGTTTATCTGCACCTAACTCAACATTAATATCACCCGAAACATGAACGTTAATATCGTGCTCTATAGGATCAAAAGGAAAATCACTGTGTAATCCTAAATATTGGGTAAAGAATTTGGTATCAAATTTACCAATCCACGTGTCATTATAGATTTGAAAATTGCCTTTGATGAACATGTTAATGTCACCTTGTGCATTTGAGGCGGATTCGGTAGCTGTTTTGCCACTAAAACCCAAATGGAAAGATGCATCATCTTTAATCGTTAAACCATTTTCTGCAATAATATTCACTGGTGTAGTGCTGCTATTTGTTAAAAAATAACGTTCATCGATTTGGTTGAAAGGTAAAATGATGTCTGTAGTCACATCATGATTGTAAGCTTGTACACAATTGGCGCTAAAAGCACTGATTACTAATAAAGATATTGATTTCAATTTCATTGTTTTTTTAAGTTAATTTAATACTTTGGGGGGTGAAATAATATATTATTAGTAATGATAATCAATATTATTTTAAATTTTTTTTGATCAATATCATTTTTTGCTAGTAATGAGATAAAAACCAGGTTATTGCAATAAGATCAGCAGAACCACCAGGGCTTAAATTGCGTTCAATCAACTTATCATCAAGTTGAGTTAATAGCTGAATGCCATCTGGGTGTGTAATGCCACCTTGCAAAATAATCTGCTTAGCCTGTTGTTTGACAAAGTTTAAACCCTCAAGACCACCTCTTGATACCAAATTGGTATCCTGATTATAGGCAAGCAAGTATAGCAATGCTTGTAATAAGGAATCTTCTTCATTATAACCATTATGTTGCATCTGTTTGTAAATAGGGAGCGAGATATTTATTGCTGTAGCATAACCTGATTCTGCTTCTCCTCGTGCGCCAGATAGGTTGTGTAGTTTAAATAGCTTTTCACCCACGGATTTTATTTGATGATTTTGTTTAAGCTCATGATCAACAATGCCTTGGCAAATTGTCGACACTTCGTGGCTGATACTTTGAATATTGATTTGTCGTTGTTGTTTCGTTAATCTACCGATAGCGCCAAGTAGCAAACCAAAAGCAAAAATCCCACCTTTATGAGTATTAATTTGATGTGTAGCATGGTACATCGCTTGTTCACACTGTATCCCAATAGGTCTTATATCAGTTAAAAAAAGATGAGGATCTTTATTAGCTGAATCCATTCCATACTGATAGAAGGGTTCAAACCAACACGATATTGCCTCAATACTGGCAATAAAAGTTTGAAAATTCATATCACGGTGAGCACCGTTATTATTCATATCAACCAGCCCGGGTTTGGGTGATAAGCATATCTCTCTGATTAAAGCTTTAATGGCAAATTGTACTGGTAAAGATTGCTGATCTTTAATCAGTTTTGATTCTATGAATGCCACTTGCTTTGAATAATCGTTCATTATTGATTAATACCTATATGAAATGTCAAACTTGCTTGTCTTTTTGAAATTGTTAGAAAAGGTAACTGAATGAATTAAACCGGTACATTACCAATCTATTTAAAAATAGATTGGTAATTAAAGAACTAGTAATCATTATGCGATGATGTAGCAAGTACTTCACGATTTCCATTGTGGCTTGGCGCACTGATAATGCCTTCGACTTCCATTTGCTCCACAATTCTTGCTGCTCGGTTGTAACCAATTCTAAATTTTCGCTGAACGCTTGAAATTGAGGCTCGGCGAGTTTCAACAACAAATTCTACAACCTGATCGAATAGGGGATCCAGTTCTTCGTCAAGACTATCTGAACTACCGCTTTCGCCGTCATCGGTGGCTACGGTGACATTTTCAATGTATTTTGGCGTACCACGCGCTTTCCAATCTTGAACGACCGCATGGACTTCTTCATCACGGACAAATGCACCATGAACACGTATCGGAATTGAACTATTAGGCGCAAGATATAGCATATCTCCCATACCAAGTAACGATTCTGCCCCCATTTGATCCAAAATAGTGCGTGAGTCTATTTTACTCGAAACTGTAAAAGCAATACGCGTAGGGATGTTGGCTTTGATTAAACCTGTAATTACATCTACGGATGGACGCTGCGTGGCTAATACAAGGTGAATACCCGCAGCCCGTGCTTTTTGAGCAAGCCTTGCAATTAATTCTTCGACTTTTTTACCTACTGCCATGATAAGATCGGCAAATTCATCAACCATGACAACAATATAAGGTAATTTTTCCAATGTCGGCATATTGAGATCCATACTGTCGGTTGGTTTCCAAAGTGGATCGGGAATCGGTCTACCCATTTCTTCAGCTTGTTTAATTTTTTCATTATAACCGGCAATATTGCGTACACCTAAAACTGACATAAGTCGGTAACGCTTTTCCATCTCATTAACACACCAATTAAGGGCGTTAGCGGCGTCTTTCATATCGGTGACGACTTGTGTTAATAGATGCGGGATCCCTTCATAAATTGACAGCTCAAGCATTTTTGGGTCAATCATAATAAAGCGAACATCTTCTGGCGATGATTTATATAAGATGCTTAAAATCATAGCATTGACACCAACGGATTTACCTGACCCTGTGGTACCAGCAACCAATAAATGTGGCATTTTGGCTAAATCGGCAACCACAGATTGCCCTGAGATATCTTTACCTAACACAACCGTAAGTGGCGATTGAGCATTTCTAAATTGTGGGCTGTCTAAAACTTCTCTAAAGTAGACTGTTTGTCGATTTTTATTCGGTAACTCTATGCCAACATAAGGTTTGCCTGGAATGACTTCTACCACACGTACAGATGGCATTGAAAGCGAACGTGCCAAATCCCGATCTAGCGTAGAAATACGAGCAGCTTTGATACCCGGTGCAAGTTCAATTTCAAAACGAGTAATAACCGGACCCGGCATATAATCGACAACTTTCGCTTTGACTCGATAGTCAGAAAGGCTTTTTTCGATCAATTCTGACATCGCATTTAAGGCTGCATGATCCACTTCAATGCGTGCTGTTGGTGGTGCAGTAAGTAAGTTTAATGACGGTAGCGGTGTAGTTGGTTTTGGTAGTGGTTTATCATCACGTCTTAATAATGGGTGAATCAAACTTTCTCCATCATCATTTTCTTCCTCTTCGCTGTCACTATCACGCAATGTTAAAGTGTGTACTTGAGTCTCCTCTAGCCTTACCTCTTCTGGATAAATGTCATCTATAATTGGGTTTTCTTGTTTAAGAATGTCTATATCGACATCTTCAGGTGGTTGTGTTACTTGGTTTTCAACCTCAAAATTATGCTGAGTTTCAACTTTTGTGTTATAAGGTGTATTTATTTCTTTGAAATATGATATTTCTCTCGTTAGTTCATCTTGTGTTGCAACGATTGGACTATCAGGATTAGCTTCGTGCGCATTATGCGTTAAGGTAAATAACGGTTTGATCGGTGCATCGGTGATCGTGTATTTATCTTCTTCAAAAGGCTCTGTTATTTCAAGCTTTTTAGCTTGAAAGTCTTGACCGTCAGTTTGAATTATCTGGTCTTGATTTTGTTGTTCATTGATGTTTTTCAAAATCAATTCCATACGAGCTAAGATATCACTTTGATTAAGTTCAGTGCTATTCTTTTTGCTCGATGTTTTTTTAGATGATTGCGTTTGTTTTGATGTTTCTAATGTTTGTAGTAGCTCTGCTGCTGTTTTGATGAGTTGTTCATTATCGTTAGCCGCTAAAGAGGTTGTTGAATTATCAGATTTTTTATTAATGCTTGTTTCTAATGACGGCTCACTATTTTTACTGCCTATATTTGTTTGAAAATCATCCATAGTATCTAATTGACTACTATTTGAATTGATTGACAGTGTTATTTGAGGTTCTTGGTCTTGAGATAATTTTTGATTTTTGGGTTCAGTATCGATTTGATTAACGTGATTGACACGACGGGATAGCAATAACCATTTTACTGGTGTAAGCAAAACCATAACAAAAGCACCAAGTTTTTCAATTATGTAAAGCCAAGATAGCCCCGTTAATAAAGTTACACAAGCAAAACAAACAGCAAGAAGAATCAAAGAAAGAACAAAGTTATTCATCATAGGTAAAAGATTTTCTATGACGATTGAACCAAGATAACCACCAGCTTCAAATTCGCTTGGATCACTAATATTTAATGCAAAAAAACCCGTACTACTAAAAACAAAGGCTAAAATACCAATTATCCGAAAAGAGACACTGAAATAATTAATCGGTTCGTTAGCATGTCGATAAAAATAACCAACTAACTGTACACAAATTAATGCAATAATGACAGGTAAACTAAATGCAATATAGCCTAGAAATTGGAACAAAATATCGGAAGCATAGGCACCAATTAAACCGCCAAAATTACTGACAGGATAATGCCAAGCCGTACGTGACCAACCCGGATCCGATGAGTTATAAGTCGATAGTGATAAAAACAAGCAAACGGATAATCCTATTAACGCTAATAGAATAAGTTCAATTATTATCTGTTTTCCTGTGATTTTTTGCTTTTTCAAACATGTACCTTAAAAATATCGCAGTAAATGGTTGGTATTTTACCATAAATTGCAATCTCTCACAGAGTGAATATGTTTAAATCACAATTTATTGGGCTACGATTAATCGACAAGATTGAGCGTTTTATTGAATCTTTCGCCATTTTGAACATAATGTTGTGCATTTTCAATATTGGCTGCGATTTCTGCTTGCGTTAATTTACGTACGATTTTAGCTGGGGAGCCAAGAATTAAGCAACCTTCTTCATAGGGTAAGCTATGCGTAACAAGGGAATTGGCACCGACTAAACAGTTTTTGGCAATTTTAGCCCCATTTAGAATGGTACTGCCCATACCAATTAGAACGTTATTGTCAATGGTACAGCTATGAAGAATAACATTATGGCCTACGGTGACATTTTCACCTACGATACACGGAATATTCGTTTCAATATGTATCGTTGAATTATCTTGTATATTGCTATTTTTGCCAATGAGAATGGGTGCGATATCACCTCGTAAAACGGCATTAAACCAAATTGAAACACCTTCTTCTAAAACTACATTACCAATGATATCCGCCGAATTAGCTATAAAACAGCGTTGATGAATTTGTGGTTTTAAATCACCCAATTGATAGATCATTGTTCATTCCTTCTGAAAGATTTTATACGCAAAAATAAACTGACCGCAATAAAGTTACAGATTACCATTGAACCAACCATGAACCATTCGCTCATGTTATGATTAACGGTTGTCTGGGGATGAGCAGCGACTAACGTAGAAAGTATTACACCAATAGCCCCCGCTACCGCAAATCGAAGCGTGCCTGCCAGCGAAGATGCCGTGCCTGCGATATGAGAATAAAAATCTAACACCACCGCCATGCTATTTCCGCCAATGGTTGATATACAACCAATATAACCCGCTATACAGATAACTAAATAGATAAACCCTAAATTGGTTATAGTTACCACTGTAAGTGCGATAGCCATGATAAATTGAATTAAAAGCCCAAATTGCATCATTTTGATTGAACCGACACGGCGAACAAAACGGCTATTAATCGTATTCATTATAATCATTACGGTAATATTGAGGGCAAAATAATAACCAAAATGAATCGATTCGACACCATGCAAGTTCATATAGACAAATGGCCCTAAACTAAGAAATGAGAATAATCCAGCCCCTGAAAATGCGCCGATCATCATATACATCAATACTTGTCTATGCCGAAATAACGTTATGAAATTACTGAGAATGCGCGTTAAACTAAATTTATCTCGTTTAGATTGACTTAATGTTTCTGGAATAGTCGTAAAAACGAATACCAAACACAACAATGCAATTAATCCAAGGGCAAAAAAATTGGCTTGCCAATTAAACCAATATAATACAAATCCGCCAATAATCGGTGCAAGTAGCGGAGCGACATTTGAGATTAACATAACAAAAGACATCATTTTAGAAAACTCATCACGATCACGATAAATGTCTTTCATTAATGCGTTCACAACGATAGCTGTTGCAGCAGCAGCTATACCATGAAAAAATCGAGCCGTAATCAATTGATGAATGTTGGCCGCAATTCCACAACTTATAGAAGCTAATATGAAAATAATTAACCCAAAAATTAAGACATAACGGCGCCCATAGCTATCAGTTAAAGGACCAAAAATGAGTTGACCAAATGAAAATCCCAATAAATAACAACTAATGGTGAGTTGTACTGTTGCATCAGAAACATGAAAATTTTCGGCGATGGTTGGCATACTTGGTAAGTACATATCTATGGATAGTGGCATTAACATAGATAATAATCCAAGAATAAAAATAAGTGCTTTTTTCGAGATGTTGATCTCTATTGGTTTGTCATAGGGCTGCACGTAGCGATTCCTTCATGGATTGTTGGCTTTCATTAATTATTAACTTTTCATTTTTTGATAATAATGGCTCGATTAAATTAGCTTGATCATTAAATTCACTTATTAATGAAGGCTTTATATTGGCTATTTACAAAATGATTTAATCTCATCTTCCGTAAGCGGACGATATTCGCCTTCAGGAACATCGAGAATAATATTGCCAATTTGTTTGCGATGCAATGCAATAACATGATTATTTACCGCCGCAAACATTCGTTTAACTTGATGATAACGTCCTTCACTAATTATTAATTCCGCATGAAATTCATCGATAATTGTCAGTTTAGCCGGTTTTGTCAGTGTTTTTTCACTTTTTAACTGGATGCCATTGTGAAATATTTCAATTAAATTATCGGTTAATGGGTGTTCAACAGTCACTTGATATACTTTTTCGCAATGGTGCTTAGGAGATGTAATGCGATGTGACCACTGACCATCATCGGTTAATAACACAAGTCCAGTCGTATCTAGATCCAGTCGTCCTGCTGCATGAAGTTTTTCAGACATGGGTTCATCAATAAAATAGAGAATTGTTGGATGATCAGGATCATCCGTCGAGCAGACATAGCCTTGAGGTTTATTCAACATAAAGTAGCGGTTTTGTGTGATGGGTATGATTTCATAACCATCGTATTCGACAAGTTGTTCTGGACTAAGTTGATAAGCTCCTGATTTTATGATTTCACCATCCACGGTAACTTTTTTCGCTTTTAATTCTTTATTAACAATTGTACGGCTAATGCCTAAATGATGAGCGAGAAATTTATCTAATCGCATAATATTAACATTCCTATAGTGCACTGACAGGGGTATATATATCAAATCGGTGATTTTTGGTTTTAATTTCAGCGGTTGGTTTTTCATTGGCGAGAAAAGGTGCAGTATCTGGTCTTTTTACGACAACCCGTTTTTTAGCTAAGCGCCTTGCCGGTTCAAGTAGACTATCAGCATCACTATCACTCCCCACCAATTGTTGAAAAATACGCATTTCTTTTTTGACTAGCGCACTTTTTTGACGATGTGGAAACATCGGGTCAAGGTAGACAACATCTGGTTTTTCTGGATAGGACTCAAGTCCAGTAATACTCGAATGATAGATAAGATGTAAATGCTGCTGAAGCCAACTACCTATATTGGGATCTTGATAGGCACGTTGTAGACCATCGTCTAACAAAGCCGCAACGACAGGATGTCTTTCAAACATAGTAACATGACAACCTATAGCGGCTAATACAAATGCATCACGTCCAAGCCCAGCCGTTGCGTCCACGACGGTAGGTAAGTAATCACCTTTTACCCCAACAGCTTTTGCTATCGCTTCACCGCGTCCTCCACCAAATTGACGGCGATGCGCCATGGCGCCAGAGGTAAAATCAACAGCGATGGCACCTAATTTAGGCTCATCTGTTTTTTGTAGCGCTAGCTGATCATTTTGATTAAGTAGGACAAAAGGAAGATCTGCATGTGTGGATAACCACTGCTCAGCTAATTGGCTTAGCTGAGCGCAATGAGAACTAGTGGATACCATAATGACGTAGTAAAGCCTCTAGTTGGGGTTCGCGACCTCGGAAGTTTTTGAACAGTGTCATAGGTTCATCGCTTCCACCTTGCGATAAAATATTGTCGAGGAAAGCATTTCCCGTTTTTGTATTAAAAATGCCTTCTTCTTCAAAACGAGAAAAGGCGTCAGCAGATAATACTTCAGCCCAGAGATAGCTGTAATAACCTGCGGCATAGCCCCCTGCAAAAATATGGCTAAAGGCGTGAGGGAATCGTCCCCATTCAACAGTTGGAACCACAGCGACTAATTCTCGAACTTGCTTTAATGTTTCTAAAATATCAGGATCTTTTTGAATGTGAAGTTTAAAATCAAACAGTCCAAACTCTAACTGACGTAAAATAAATAGCGCTGCTTGATAATTTTTAGCATCTAACATTTTTTCAAGCATTTCAGCAGGTAAAGGTTCACCTGTTTCATAATGTCCAGAAATAAACGCTAATGCTTCGGGTTCCCAGCACCAGTTTTCTAAAAATTGGCTTGGTAATTCAACTGCATCCCATGGCACACCATTGATTCCTGCAACAGAAGAGACATCAATTTCAGTCAGCATATGATGAAGTCCATGTCCAAACTCATGAAATAGCGTTGTGACTTCATTATGTGTAAATAGTGCAGGTTTATCGCCAATAGGGCGGTTAAAATTGCAGGTTAAATAAGCAACTGGTTTTTGCACGTGACCATCAGCAAAACGCATACGACCAATACAATCATCCATCCATGCGCCTCCTCGTTTATGTTCACGAGCATATAAGTCAAGGTAAAAGCTACCTTTTAATTCACCATCTGTATTATAAAGGTCATAAAATTTAACTTCAGGATCCCAAACTTCGACGCCTTGTCGTTGTTTTGCTGTAATGCCAAATACACGATGAACAACTTCAAATAGACCATTTATAACAGTTTGCTCTGGGAAATAAGGGCGCAACTCTTCATCATTGATGGTATAAAGATATTGTTTTTGTTTTTCACTGTAATAAGCTATGTCCCAAGGTTTAATATCACTAGCGCCAAAAAATTCGTAAGCATAACGTTTTAAATCGGCTAGTTCTTTTTCGCCTTGCGGTTTTGCCTTACTTGCTAAATCAGTTAAAAATTCGATGACTTGCTGTGTAGATTCAGCCATTTTAGTTGCCAAGGATTTATCGGCATAAGTCTCAAAGCCTAATAAATGTGCTAGCTCATCACGCAATGATAAAATTTGTTTTATTATTTCAGTATTATCCCATTTACCCGCGTTGGGTCCTTGGTCTGATGCTCTTGTATTATAAGCTTGATAAAGCTCAAAACGCAGATCACGATTATCACAGTAAGTCATAATAGGTAAATAACTTGGGATATCAAGGGTGAGTAACCAGCCTTCTTGACCTTTGGCTTTGGCTTGCTCTTTAGCTGCTGCTAATGCACTTTCTGGCATGCCTTTAAGGTCATCTAAATTTGTGATTAATTTTGTCCACCCCATGGTCGCATCTAAAACATTGTTACTATATTTAGAGGAGAGTTCCGAAAGTTTAGCAACGATTTCACCATAGCGCTTTTGTTTATCTTCCGGTAATCCGATTCCGGATAACTCAAAGTCACGTAATGCATTATCGATCACTTTTTTTTGCGCTTTAGTCAGTTTGGTATACTCTTCACTTTCTTTAATCTGTTTATAGGCTTGATAAAGCGGTTTATGCTGTCCAACCCATGTGCTGTATTCTGATAATAATGGCAAACAAGCTTCATAGGCTTCTCTAAGTTCAGGGCTATTTTTTACAGAATTAAGATGGCTAATAGGAGACCATGCTCGACTAAATTTTTCGTCCATTTCATCAATGGGTTGGATTAAATTATCCCAAGTGTATTGACTATTTTTAGTTAATACGGTTTCAATCGTATGACGACAATTTTTCAAAGCCTCTTGAATTGCAGGTAAAACATGTTCAGGCTTGATTTGTGAAAATAAAGGAAGTGGTGTAGTTTTTAGTAATGGGTTTGTCATGTTGCGATACCTTTGTACAATGATATTGTTGTTTTATAGAACATCAGGTTATGGAAATAGCCATTCATTTAGTTTTGATGAAGAGGGCGCTATAATCCCATTAATTTCCGCTCACGTTGCCATTCTGTTGGAGTATAAGTTTTAATTGATAAGGCATGAATACGGTTATCATTAATAAATTCTGCGAGAGGAGCATAAATAGCTTGTTGCTTTTTTACTCTGCTTAGATCTGCAAATAATTCACCAATAGCAATGACCTGAAAATGACTACCATCATTAGTCATGACATGCACTTCCTCAAGATCAAGTGAACTTTTTAATTTATCTATTATTTGCTGTTTGTCCATTATTAAAACTCATTATTTTTTGTGATTTTATGTTGAATATTATTCATATTATCTTAATTTGTCTTTTGATTAAAGATGAGCGTAACTTATTTTAGTATCACTGGTTGTAAATCATAAAGCGCAATTAAAGTAAGTAACTGAGGATTCACACTGTCTAAAGTAACATTATATTTATTACAAAAATAGACAAGTGTGGCAAGTCCCGAAGAGTCAACACGAATCAGCTGTGCCACATCAATTTTTTTCACCTCTTTTAATAGTGTATTTTGTATTGACCATATATCACTTAAGGAGTGAGCATCAAGCTCACCCTTTAGATATAATATATCTTGTTGCTTTTCGGTTGTGATTCGTGACATGTTAAGTTAACCTTTAGGTTTTTGATTCGGGTCTATTTTACGATTGGAAAGATCATTTAATTGCTTCGTTAATGCATCAATACCATTTTGTCTTAAAATAGTTGACCATTCATTTTGCTTGGTAGTAATCATACTTACCCCTTCGGCAATTAAATCGTAAGCTTTCCATTCACCCGTCACCGAGTTCTTTCGCCATTGAAAATCAATACGTAATGGTTGTTGACCTTTGTCTGGTTGATTTAATAATACTCGAATAGAAATTAATGTTTTTCCAGTTAAATCTTTTGCTTTTTCAACTTGGTAAGATTGCCCATTATACATAGATAATGCTTGCGCAAAAGCTTGAACGAGATAGTTTTCAAAAGCATTAAAATAGGCTGTACGTTGCGCATCGGTCGCATCTTTATAGGCGTTGCCTAGAATTAGCGCACCCGCATATTTGACTTGTACATAAGGCAATAGGTCAGATTTCACAATATCTTTGAGCAAATTAGGATTTGATTTGATTGCTGATTGTTGTGCTTTCATGGTACTAAAAATTTTGTCAGCGGCCACTTGCATTTCATCATAAGGATTATTTTCAGCAAAAGCTGACATACTAACTGCTAAAGCGAAAATTAAAAAAATAGTTTGCTTAAATTTGGTTAACATAATGACAACTCCTTACTGTTCATTTGTATCTTGCGTATTTTGTTTCTTTTCTTTATTTGATGAATCACCCATACTATAAAGAAACTGACCAATTAAATCTTCTAACACCATTGCTGGTTTAGTATTGCTAACAACAAATCCTTCTTGAAAATAAGGTGGTTTGTCATTTTTTTGAGCCGTTGTATTAGTGGCATCAGGGGCATCTAATGCGTCAATGGCGAATTCGGTCGATTGATCTAACCCCAAATTGATATCAATAAATTGTTCACCTAAAATTCCTGAGGTTTTGATTGATAGCGAGCTGGAGCTTGGAATTTTATTGTACTGACTATCGATATCCATTGTTACATACGGTTTATAAATATCACTTCCTGATGATGTTAAGCTAATATTGGTTATTCGCCCAATTACCACCCCACCAATTTTGATTGGTGATCTAACTTTTAATCCGCCAATATTGTCAAATACGGCGTATACTCGATATGAATTATGGCTAGTAAAAGATGTAGGATCGGTAACGCGAAAACATAAAAATAGTACTGAGCAAATGACTAGTACCATGAATAATCCAACTGTAATTTCGACTTTACGACTCATGTTTAATGACCTCAATGACTAAACATTAATGCGGTTAAAATAAAATCTAACCCCAAAATAACTAATGATGAATAAACAACTGTATTGGTAGTTGCTCGACTAATTCCTTCAGATGTTGGTACGCAATCGTAACCATTAAAAAGTGCAATCCAAGTACTGGCAATTGCAAAGGCAAAACTTTTTACAAAACAGTTGCCTAAATCATGCCACCAGTCAACATTACTTTGAATGGAAGACCAAAAAAATCCTGCATCAATACCTTTCCAATCAACGCCAACTAATACACCACCTAAAATACCAACTGCGACAAAAATAGCCGTTAAAAACGGCATAGAGAAAAATCCAGCCCAGAAACGGGGTGCAATAATACGCCGTAAGGGATCGACTGCCATCATTTCCATGCTTGATAGTTGTTCGGTAGCTTTCATGAGACCAATTTCAGCTGTTAACGCCGACCCGGCACGTCCAGCAAATAATAATCCAGCAACAACAGGGCCTAGTTCACGCAATAAAGCCAGCGCAACCATCATACCTAAACTTGCCTCAGCACCAAATGTGGTTAAGATAAAATAACCTTGTAGTGCAAGCACCATACCAATAAAAAGTCCAGATACAATAATAATCGTTAAAGATTGTACGCCAACAAAATAAAATTGTTTGACCAGTAATGGGAACTGTTTCGCAAATTGTGGACGTCCAATGAGTGCTCCAAAAAGCATCATCCCTGAACGCCCCATTAAAGCGATAAGATTAATTAACCATTTTCCCAATCTTTCAAGTAAATTAAACATATGTTATATACCTCGGCTTAGGTCTAATTTATAGTCATCAGCGGGATAATGAAAAGGGACTGGTCCATCAGCTAAGCCTTCAAGAAATTGTTTTACACGCAAGTCGTCATTTTCGCGTAATTGCTGTGAGGTTCCGCCTGCAATAATGTGTTGTTCAGCAACGATGTAAGCATAGTCCGCAATACTAAGAACTTCATTCACATCATGACTGACAACAATACAGGTTAATCCAAGCGATTGATTGATTTCTGAGATTAATTTAACAATGACGCCCATTGAGATTGGGTCTTGACCGGCAAAAGGTTCATCAAACATAATTAAATCAGGGTCAAGGGCAATGGCTCTGGCTAGCGCGGCTCGCCTTGCCATACCTCCGGATAATTCTGACGGCATCATATGGGCGGCGCCTCGAAGACCAACAGACTGGAGTTTCATCAATACTAAATTGTGTAATACAGGCTCAGGTAAATCAAGGTGTTCACGAATCGGGTAGGCAACATTATCGAAAACAGAAAGATCGGTAAATAGTGCGCCAGATTGGAATAGCATGCTCATGCGTTTTCTAACTTCATAGAGTCGGGCGCGAGACATACTTGGAATATCTTCACCATCGAATAATATTTTTCCTGATTGAGGTTTTAATTGACCACCGATTAGACGCAGTAGCGTGGTTTTACCAATACCTGAAGGCCCCATAATCGCTGTCACTTTGCCTTTTGGGACATTCAAGCTCATATTTTTATAAATTGGTCTTGTTCCTCGATAAAATGACATATCATGAATTTCAACCAAATTTTGCTGTAATGAGTCAGTCACTATGATTCCTACACTACCTTAATTAATTAAAATTAACGTTATTTTACTTGATAATGGCAAATAAAGAAATCGATAAAACATATTGTCAATCCTTATATTATGGTAATGCTTAAGGTAAAAAGCATTTTTTAATTAAAAATCACTGAATCTTGATTTGTAATAGTCAAAAAAACTAAATAAGGTTTTTAGCGTGTTAAATCATTTTTTAGTCTGGCATTAAGCTGCGTTTCTAATCGGTTCAAATAATAATCACATATTCTGATTTATTCATGCCTTGCTTTGCGAGCTAAAAAATTACCTGTGCTTTGCACCAATTGAATCACAATAACTAAAATGACCACGCAAATATAGGTAACTGTGGTATCAAAACGTTGATAACCATATGAAATGGCTAAGTCACCAATACCGCCTGCGCCAACTGCACCCGCCATTGCTGTCGCTCCAATTAAGCCGATAGTGGCAGTGGTTAGGGTTAAAATCAATGAACTAAATGCTTCAGGTAATATAAAGTACCAAATGATCTGGATTGGTGTTGCCCCCATTGATTCAGCGGCTTCAATAATGCCACTGTTTACTTCAAGTAAAGAATTTTCAACTAAGCGAGCAATGTAAGGGGCGACATAAAATGTTAAAGGCACGATAGCTGCTGTTGTACCAATCGAACTACCCACAATAAATTTAGTAAAAGGGACAATTGCCACTAGTAAAATAATAAAAGGTAGCGAACGAACTAAATTAATAATAGGATTCATAATCCGATATATTCGATTATTTTCAAGCAATCCTCCTGGGCGAGTTGTCACTAAACAAACACCGAGTGAAATACCAATTAATGAACCCAGTATTAAAGCGAAAAACACCATATAAAATGTTTCATAACTCGCTTGGATAAATTGCTCAACTGTCACGGTGGTTGAAATATTAGCTTTGAAATATTCAAGGATATTGGTGAAAATTTGCATTTAGTTTTCCTCCCAGTGGTTTATTTCAGTAACTTGTACGCCATGTTCTCGAAGGAATTGTACGGCTTCTTGGATATTGCTATCGTTACCTTTTAACTGAATAAACATACTGCCTAAAACCGTTTTTTCAATTTCAGACATATGAGCAAATAGAATATTAACGACAACAATTTGTTTTAAAATGAGTGAGTTGATAACAGGCTCTGAAGCTGAGCGACCTAAAAATTCAAGTTTAAATAGTTTAATATTGTCTTTTTTGCCTTCTAGCTCTAACAAATTTTCAACAACACCCTTTGGGATTTGATTACTAATGACTGAATTGACAAAATTTCGAGTTGTTTGGTGTTGTGGGTGTCCAAATACATCCAGCACGTTGCCTTGTTCAATAATTTTACCTTTTTCCATTACGGCTACCTTATGGCAAATTTGTTCAATAACATGCATTTCGTGAGTGATTAAAACTACCGTTATTTTATATTTTTCATTGATTTTTTTGATTAAATCTAAGATTGCTCGTGTAGTTTGAGGATCAAGTGCCGAAGTCGCCTCATCACAGAGTAAAATATCAGGATCGTTAGCTAACGCTCTTGCTATGCCGATTCGCTGTTTTTGTCCACCAGACAGCTCTTTAGGATAACTATCTGCTTTGTCACTTAATCCAACAAATTCTAATAATTCATTTACTTTTTGTTTAATCGTATGTTTATCTTTTTTGATTAGAATTAAAGGAATAGCAATGTTTTCATAAACGGTTTTTGATTCAAGTAAATTAAAGTGCTGAAATATCATGCCGATCTTTCGCCTAACTTGGCGTAAATCAGAACTGGATAGTTGATTTAAAATTTGATTTTGTACGATCACTTGACCTTGTGTCGGTTTTTCAAGGTAATTAATTAAACGAACTAAAGTGCTTTTACCTGCACCACTATAACCAATGATGCCAAAAATATCCCCTTTATCAATAGTTAAGTTGATCTTGTCTAAGGCTTGAGTGGTGATGCCGTTTCGCTCATATTGCTTGGATACATTTTCAAATCTAATCATTCTTGCGTCCCTATTAACTTTGGTCTATTTGGATAAGCGCTTGTTTGGCAAGTTTAGCTAAATAGTTTGCTGCAGGTATTATCATGTCAGGATTAATTTGAAATTTAGGGTGGTGAAGTGCATAAGGGCTTTGAGAACCAAGGTTAATAAATGCGCCCGGTACATGATGTAAATAATGGGCAAAATCTTCACCGCCTAATTGAGGTTGAAAATCAATGATTTCATAACCTTCTTGTCTTGCAATATTTTTTGCAAGCTCGACCCAATTTTCTACATTTATGATTGAAGGAGGGCCTTCGAACCATTTTAATTCAGCTTTTGCGCCCATTGCAATAGCAATATGTTCAATAATAGACCTTAACTGTTGTTTGACTTTAGCTCTGATTTGCGGTGTAAGAGTTCTTACCGTGCCTTCCATTTCAACCTTTTCAGGTATCACGTTCCAAGTATTTCCACCTTCAAATTTAGTAATGCTGACAATTACAGCATCAAGACCACTTACAGAACGACTTGAAATAGTTTGTATGGCGTTTACAATTTGTGCACCAATAACAATAGGATCAATACCCGATTCAGGTCTTGCTGCATGTGCTCCAACACCGGTTATGGTAATTTCAATGCGATCGACATTAGCTGAAAAAGGGCCAGCTCGTGATGCCATTTGATTAATGGTTAAATTAGGGTTGTTGTGTAAACCGAGTATGGCATCGACTCCTTTTAATGCCCCAATTTTGATAAACTGTAGAGCTCCACTAAAGTTTTCTTCCGCAGGTTGGAATAGTAAACGAATGGTCCCTGTTAAATCTTTTTCGTGTTCTTTTAAAAGATAAGCCGCTCCCATCAAAATTGAGGCATGTACATCATGCCCACAAGCGTGCATAACATTTTTATTTTGGGAACGATAATCACAATTTGTTTGTTCATGGATGGGTAACGCATCAATATCAGCTCGTAAAGCCAGAATAGGGGAGCCTGTTCCAATTTCGGCAATGACCCCCGTTTTAGCACCTAATTCTATTATTTTAATGTTTGCTTTTTCTAAATAGGTTTTCAATATTTTAGTCGTTTCGAATTCTTGATTTGAAAGCTCAGGATTTTGATGTAATGTAACAAAAAGTTGATGAATAGTTTGTGCAATGGGCTGATGCATAATATATCCAAAAAATGATTATGAGATGTTTTTAACGTTAGCACAGCTTAATTTTTCAACCTAATAATCGTTTTTTATATCTTATTCCAAAAAGTTATAAGATAGAATTACTTGGAATAAATAAACCATTATTTCTGTGCTAGAGTAAAACAAATGTCGATAGCCGATAAAGGGTAACTCAAATGAAAAATGGTTTTATCAAACATAAATTCTTACAACATATTGCTATTGTGGTTTTATTTAGTTCTGCATGTTTAATGAGCGCTTGTGATAATTCCTCAAAACAAGCTAATAATCAAACCAAAAAAGAGATTAGTATGGGGGTATCACCCGGTCCATATAATGATCTTTTTAGAGATGCGGTAAAACCTATTCTTGAATCAGAAGGATATAAAGTTAAATTGGTTAATTTTCCACATTTATTAGAATCGGATGTGGCATTGAGTGAAGGAAGCATTGATTTAACCGTTGCACAACATACTGCTTATATGAATGTATTTAATGCCCAACGCAAAGCTAATTTAAAGCCAGTTGTGCATGTGCCATCCGTACCCGCGGCGATTTTCTCTAATAAGTATCAATCATTAGATAAGGTTTTTTCAGGGGCTAAAGTGGCGATTCCTCAAGATGCTTCAAATGCTGCACGGTCTTATAATTTACTTGAAAAAGCAGGATGGATTAAATTGAAAGAAAATACGAATCCTATTTTAGCGAGTAAAAATGATATCGCTGAAAACTTAGAGGGCATCGATATTATTGAAATGGATTCGGCAAATATTCCTAGAGTTCTTAATGAGCTTGATTTTGCTGTCATTCCGGGGAGTATTGTTTATTCGGCCAACATTGATTCAAGCAAAGCATTGCTTTTGGAAACCATTGTCCCCGATTTAGAAATTATGGTTGTGGTGAATGAAGGTAATGAAAACAGTCAATGGGCGCAGGATGTCAAACGTATTTATCAATCCCAACAATTTAAGGATTATATGCAAGCTCACAATCAAAATGGTTATTGGGTGATGCCACAAGAATAAAATCCAAAATGTGCCCGTTGTGAAGGCGGGCATTTAATATCTTGGCATTTGCGTGTCAACGGTTAATGCCCAAGCATCAATCCCACCACTAAGATTATAAAGATAATCAGTATCAAAACCATTTTCAGCTAAATAATTGGCAACATTAAGGCTCCGAACTCCGTGGTGACAGTAAAGTACAATGTCGATTTCATCGGGTATTTTATCTAAATAAAGTGGGATAAGATTCATTGGAATATGGACGGAATTTTCAAGGCGGCATATGGCTACTTCGTTAGATTCACGTACATCAAGTAAAAATAGAGGATGTTTCTGATTTAATTTTTCTGCAACTTCTGTCGGTGTAATAGATTTTATGTTGGTCATGATTTTTAATATTGTTAAGTAATGGTAAAAAATTGGATGTTTTATTTGTGTCTGAATATAAAGCAAAAACATATCAAGTTTCAAATGATTTTAACATCATCCTGTTCGAGGAAAACAGGATGATGTGTTGAGTGTTATGCAGCTAAAGCTTTGCTAATTTTTTCATATAAGTCTTTTGATAAATGATCCAGTTTTAATAAGGTTTCAAGTGCTTGACGCATTTGTTGCTGACGTTGTTGATCATAACGTTTCAATCTGATTAATGGATCGATCAATCTTGCCGCAACCTGCGGATTTTTTTGATTTAATTCCATTAATATTTCGACTAAAAATTGATATCCACTCCCATCAGTTGCATGGAAAGCTACAGGATTATTATTAACAAAAGCACCGATTAAAGCGCGAATCCGATTGGGATTACTGAGCGAAAAGGATCGATGAGTTAAAAGTTTTTTCACCGTTGAAAGTGCATTTTTTTCTGGACTCGATGCATTCAAAGCTAACCACTTATCCATCACTAATCCGTCTTGATGCCATTTATTATCAAAATCGGCTAAAAGTTCTTGATGACAATCAAGCTGAGCTTTAACAGCAACTGTTAATGCAGCGATGGTATCTGTCATATTGTCTGCTTGATAATATTGTTGATGAACCAGATGATTTGCTTGTGATTTCTCATCGGCATGGGCTAAAAGCATCAAACAGGCATTTTTTAATGAGCGTTTAGCAATATCTTCATGTTCAATCCGATAATTTTCGATTTTATTGTGACGGTAAACTGCGGTTAATTCATCATAAAGTGCATTACCAAAACACGTTAATAAAAACAGGCGGACTTGATAGATGGCTATTGGGTCAACGACACTAAATAAATTGGCTAGTTCATTTTCCGAAGGTAAAGTGATGATTTGGGCAATAAGAGAGGGATCTGTTGATTCGGATAATAATATTGCTCTAAATGCATCGATAACTGAATCAGGAAGGCTTAGTTGTCGATTATCTTGATAATTTTTAACATTTTCCCGAATATATTTAATTAATAGCATTTGCGCAGCATCATAACGACTAAACGCATTGGTTGCATGTTGCATCAAAAAAATCAAATCACTATCTTGATAATCATAGGTCATTTTTACCGGTGCAGAAAAATCACGTAATAATGAAATAATCGGTTTTTCATTCACGTTATCGAAAACAAATTGTTGTTTTGCTTGTGTTAAATTTAAAACGTGATGAATTGGCAGTTGGTTATGCTCAAGTTTAATGATTTCGCCGTTATGTTGATATAATTCAATATCAACAGGGATATGCAAAGCTTTCTTTTCAGCTTGATCTAAGGTTGCAGGCGTGTTTTGTTCGATAGTTAAATAATAGTGTTTGCTTTTTTCATCATAGCTATCTGTAATGGTTAATTCTGGTGTACCTGATTGGCTGTACCATAATTTGAATTGTGTTAAATCAATGCCTGAAGCATCTTGCATCGCAGCGACAAAGTCATCGCAAGTTGCTGCACTTCCGTCATGACGTTCAAAATAGCGTTTCATGCCAGCTTGAAACTTATCTTCGCCTAACAAGGTATGCATCATTCGTATCACTTCAGCCCCTTTTTCGTACACAGTTACCGTATAGAAATTATTCATTTCTATGACTTGATCAGGACGAATAGGATGGGACATCGGACTTGCATCTTCAGCAAATTGGACACTACGTAAGATTTTAACATCATCAATTCGCTTAACGGCTCTAGAGCCCATATCTGCGCTAAACTCTTGATCACGAAAAACCGTCAAACCTTCTTTTAAGCTAAGTTGAAACCAATCACGACAAGTAACACGATTACCTGTCCAATTATGAAAGTATTCGTGACCAATAACACTTTCGATACCTAAATAATCATCATCAGTAGCCGTTTCTGGTTTGGCAAGAACATATTTTGAGTTGAAAATATTCAGACCTTTGTTTTCCATTGCGCCCATATTAAAAAAGTCAACGGCAACAATCATAAAAATATCTAAGTCATATTCTAATCCAAAACGAGTTTCATCCCAGCGCATAGCATTTTTTAAACTGGTCATTGCCCAATGTGAACGATCTAAATTGCCTTTATCAACATAAATCTCCAGATCAACTTTACGGTTTGAACGAGTTATAAACTGATCTTTAAGAATATCAAAATCTCCGGCAACCAATGCAAACAAGTAGGCGGGTTTAGGAAATGGATCTTGCCATTGTACCCAATGACGACCGTCTGAAAGTTCTCCTTGTGCAATGCGGTTACCATTAGAAAGCAGATATGGGTATTGTTGTTTATTGGCGGTAATACGAGTTGAAAAACGCGCTAAAACATCGGGTCTATCTAAATAGTATGTGATATGACGAAAACCTTCAGCTTCACATTGTGTACAAAGTGCTTCTCCAGAAACATACAATCCTTCTAGTGCAGTGTTATCAATCGGTTTTATTTCATTGACAATGGTTAGTGTAAATTCATCTGAAGGAACATTATGAATAATAATGCCTGAGTTGGTAATGTGATAATCCTGCCAAGGCTGTTCATCGATATTGATAGCGATTAATGTTAAGTCTTCTCCATCTAAAACTAAGTCTGAGGCTTTAGCATTTTTTTGTATAATATGGCTTCGAGCCGTGACTGTTGTGATTTCTGCGGATAAGTTAAAATCAAGATCGATATCCGTAATGGTAAAATCGGGTGCTTTATAGTCCAGTCGATACTTTGCAGTTGGTTGTGTTTTGGTATTATTCGTTGTCATAGTTATTGTGCCTTTTATTTTTATAAATAATTAAAATTCGATAAATATTGCATGATTTTCACAACTGCACTTATCGTTATTGGTGATGTTTAATTAATTCTTTTGAGTATAGTTAAGTTATACTATTTAATCTGGTTTGTTATTAATATTATAGCCTAATGAAGATAGGTTATTATATATTTAATCTATATCTTCAATATTATTCTGCTATAATCTCTAGAATTTTTTTAGAGTATTAACAACAAAAAGACATGTTACCAGCTATAATTACATCAATCTTAGATACTGATGCTTATAAGTTGCATATGCAGCAAGCCGTTTTTCATCATTACCCAGATACCACCGTCGTTGCGGAGTTTCGTTGTAGAAGTGATGATTTATTAGGTCAATATGCTGATGAAATAAAACATCAAGTCAAATTAATGGAATCATTAACGCTTTCCGATGATGAATTTCAATATCTATCTGGCATCTCCTTTTTTAAATCTGATTATTTAAACTGGCTCAAGAATTGGCGTTTTAATAGTCAATTATTGACGATAACTAATCAAGAAGGAAGACTTGATATAAGAATTGAAGGAAAGTGGTTGGATGTAATTTTATGGGAAGTCCCATTACTGGCAGTTATTAGCGAAATAGCACATAGAGATCGTTCTCCTAATATTGGCGTGTCGGAAGCTATAGCCCAACTCAAAAATAAATTGACAAGATTTAACGAGCAAACTGCAAATATGGATATGTCGGGCTTTAATTTAATGGATTTTGGAACCCGAAGGCGTTACTCATTTGCCGTACAATCAGCTGTTGTCGATTACCTAAAAAAACATTTTGACAATTTTCATAGTACCAGTAACTATTTACTGGCTTATCGACTAGGACTTACCCCTGTTGGTACTCAAGCACATGAATGGTTTCAAGCTCATCAGCGATTAACCCCAACTTTGCAAGATTGCCAAAAAACAGCGCTTAAAGTTTGGTTAGAGGAATATCCTCAAGATTTGGGGGTAGCCCTAACAGACTGTATTACCATGGACGCATTTTTGCGTGATTTTGATACTTACTTTGCTAATCACTATCAAGGATTACGCCATGATTCGGGTGATTCGATTGAATGGGGTGAAAAGGCGATTGCCCATTACCAACAATTAGGGATTGATCCTAAAACAAAAATGTTAGTATTTTCCGATAGTTTAACTTTTGACAAAGCGATAAAGATTTATCAACATTTTCATCATCGAGTAAAATTGTCTTTTGGTATCGGGGGCTTTCTGGCGTGTGATATTCCGTCTACTGAAGCAAATACCAAAGCCTTAAATATCGTATTGAAATTGACGCAATGCAATAATCAGTCTGTTGCAAAATTGTCAGACAGTCCAGGAAAAACAATATCGCAAGATTTAGCTTTTATTAATGAATTAAAAAGAACGTTTAACGTTAATCATTAAACTTATTTTTATAAAAAACGTGAATCAAATTATGAATGTTTTATTTAAAAATTTAATTTAATGCCAACTGAGACTAAAGTTAGGTAACTAAGTGGCATTTAGAATATACTTGTATTATTTTTAATACTATTTAACTTAATTAATATAGAGATGGATAATTAAAATGAATTCAGTTGCTCCTATTGTTGATGTGTTACAAGGCAAAATTGCTGTTGGTAGCACTATTTCTGTTCAAGGCTGGGTAAGAACGCGCCGTGATTCGAAAGCCGGTATTTCATTTCTAGCTGTTTATGATGGTTCGTGCTTTGATCCCATTCAAGCTGTTATAGAAAAAGATCTACCAAATTATGAACAAGATATTTTACGGTTAACGGCAGGTTGTTCAGTTAAAGTAACAGGTAAAGTTGTTGAATCTCCGGGACAAGGACAAAAATACGAGCTACAAGCAACACAAGTTGAGGTTTATGGATTTGTTGATGATCCTGAAACTTACCCAATGGCTGCTAAACGTCATTCAATTGAATATTTACGAGAAGTTGCTCATTTAAGAGCAAGAACCAACATTGTTGGCGCGATTACTCGTGTACGTCATACATTAGCGCAAGCCATTCACCAATTTTTTGATGAACGAGGCTTTTTTTGGCTTTCTACGCCAATTATTACCGCATCAGATACTGAAGGTGCAGGTGAAATGTTCCGTGTATCCACCCTTGATATGTTAAATCTACCTAAAACTGACAAGGGGAAAGTCGATTTTGATAAAGATTTTTTCGGAAAAGAAGCTTTTTTAACGGTGTCAGGACAATTAAATGCAGAAACGTACGCTTGTGCATTGTCTAAAGTTTATACTTTTGGGCCAACTTTTAGAGCTGAAAATTCCAATACAACACGCCATTTAGCTGAATTTTGGATGATGGAACCTGAAGTTGCGTTTGCTGATTTAAATGATAATGCAAAACTTGCAGAAGATATGTTGAAGTATGTCTTTAAAACCGTGCTTGAAAAACGTGCTGATGATATGCAATTTTTTGCTCAGCATATTGATAAAGAAGCAATCAATCGTTTAGAAAACTTTATTAATGCCGATTTTGCTCAAGTTGATTACACCGATGCCATTACTATTTTACAAAACTGTGATGCCAAATTTGAAAATCCAGTGAGTTGGGGAATCGATTTAGCGTCAGAGCATGAACGTTATTTAGCTGAACAGCATTTTAAAGCGCCTGTCGTTGTTAAAAATTATCCAAAAGATATTAAAGCATTTTATATGCGTATGAATGACGATGGTAAAACGGTTGCTGCAATGGATGTGTTAGCGCCAGGCATTGGCGAAATCATTGGCGGATCGCAACGTGAAGAGCGTTTAGATATGTTAGATAAGCGCATGGACGAAATGGGGCTTAAAAAAGAAGATTATTGGTGGTACCGTGATTTACGTCGATATGGTACTGTTCCCCATTCTGGATTCGGTCTTGGATTTGAGCGCTTAATTGTTTATGTCACTGGCGTACAAAACGTAAGGGATGTGATTCCTTTCCCAAGAACGCCACGAAATGCAAATTTTTAACTGGTATAAATAAACAAACATTTTTGGATGTTTATGATAAAACGCAAATTAGTGATAATTAGCAAATATGTATAAATTATAATCAAACGGTTTCGTTTTTGGGGTTAGACATCAAAATTAACGAAAAGTTCACTTGCTTTTAAAAAATTTTTATACATAATTTACACTACTGTAAAAAGTGGAAGAAAATAATAGTAATATTATTTTTGGATGAATAATCATTGTACATAAATAGGCACTAAACTTTTTAGTTAGTGTCTTTTAATAAATAACCATGAGGGTAAGAAATGAAACGTAATCTATTAGCAATCGCTATTCCTGCACTTTTAGTTGCAGCTAGCGCAAATGCATCTATTGAAGTTTGGAACAAAGATGGTAATAAAGTAGACTTTTACGGTCGTGTAAAAGCAGCTAACCACATCACTGATCGTGGTCAAGCAGGTGAAGGCGATGATACTTCTGCTCGTTTAGGTATGTCAGGTCAAACCCAAATCACAGATTGGTTATCTGGTTATGGTCGTTGGGAATATGAAGCTAAATCTGGAAAAGATGATCAAAAACCTGGTCATAGTGAAGTTCGTTATGCATTTGCTGGATTAAATTTTGGTGACTTCGGTTCATTTGATTATGGTCGTAATGATGGCGTATTAAAAGCAATTACTGCATATACTGACGTATTACCAGAATTTGGTGGTGACGCTGCAAACAACAATTGGAACGTGCTTTCTGCTCGTACTAAAGCTGTAGCAACTTACCGTAACAATAACTTCTTTGGTTTAAATGATGATATCAGCTTTGCAGTACAATATGCTGATAATGGTGATAACTCACTTACTAAAGATAATATTCGTGGTGAATCAAGAGAAGCTTGGGGTACAAACGTTCAATGGAACATTTTTGACACAGGCTTAACTGCAGGTATTGGTTATGCTCAATCAACTTCAAGTGATCAACGTCACAATACTTGGGCTACTGGTATTAAATACGATAACTATAATTTATATTTAGCTGCTAACTATTTCCAAAGCAAGTTAAAAAATCGTTATATCGATCATAAAGGTCATATTGCAGATGAAAAAGTTAAAGGTATCGAATTAGTTGCTCAATATGGCATTGAATTAGATGTTGGTCGTTTAACTCCTTCTTTAGCTTATGTTCAACATAAACTAACAAGTGGTTATGATGGTGATAATAAAGCGCATTACCGTTCAGGATCTCATAGCTCACCTATGGCTAAATACGTATCTTTAGGTGCAACTTATGATCTTAACAAAAATTTCAGCGCTATCGTAGAATATAAATTTAATCTACTTGACCATAAAGACATTGGTGCAGCGATGAATACGACTAATAATCGTGGTCATAAGAAAGCGAATACTCCAGGTACAAAAGATGTGTTAGGTGTTGGTTTAATCTACCAATTCTAATTCTTCTTAAATTATAAAAAAGACACTTAGGTGTCTTTTTTATCGCCTTTTGAATTTATTCCCGCCCAAAAAAACATTTTATGCTTAAAAAAATTTATTGTAGGTACTAAAATAAACTAAATTTCGTAGAAATTTACTTATTTGCATTGTTTATCTGCAATGTAAGCAGAAATCTTATATCTAATACAAGATATCACAGTAATAATATAATTGCTTAATTTTGCAGTTATTTATTAACCGAGAGCAAAGTAATTTGCATCTTTAAAAATATAAATACCTATGAGGGTAACAAAATGAAACGTAATCTATTAGCAATCGCTATTCCTGCTCTTTTAATTGCAGGTACTGCAAACGCTTCTATTGAAGTGTGGAATAAAGACGGCAATAAAGTCGATTTTTATGGTCGAGTTTATGCATTAAACTATATTACTGACAGAAACAACCAAACAGGCGAAGGTGATAAAACGACTGCACGTTTAGGTATGTCAGGTCAAACTCAAGTTACTGACTGGTTATCTGGTTACGGACGTTGGGAATATGAAGCTAAAACTGGTAAAAATGCTGACAACGAAACTCGTTATGCATTTGCTGGTTTGAATTTTGGTGATTTTGGTTCATTCGATTATGGTCGTAATGACGGTGTGCTAAAAACTTTAACTTCTTATACAGACGTTTTACCAGAATTTGGTGGTGATGCTTCAAATAATGATCTTTATGCATTATCTGCACGTACTAAAGCTGTAGCAACTTATCGTAATACTGATCTATTCGGTTTAGTTGATGGTTTACGCTTTGCTGTTCAATATGCTGATAACGGTGATAACAGCTCAACTAGCCATTTCAATGCAGTGAATCGTAACAACGGTCATGATAGTGCGGAAGCATGGGGTTCTGTTATCGATTGGGATGTGCTTGATACTGGTTTATCTGTTGGTGCTGGTTACACTCAAACTAGTGGTCACAAAAATGCTAAAGCATGGTCAGCAGGTATCAAATACGACAATGACAATGTTTATTTAGCTGCGCTATATATTCAAGGCAAACAAAAATATGGTTGGGATAATGCATCATCTAACCACAATGCAGATGACTTAAAAACCAAAGGTATTGAAATTGTTGCTCAATACGGAATCGACTTTGATATTGGTCGTTTAACTCCATCTGTTGCTTATATCCAACACAAAGTTAAAGATGCTTCTAGCTATTCTAGCGATGCAGGGCTTAAAGGTAATGACCTTGTTAAATATGTTGATGTTGGTTTAACTTATGCATTCAACAAAAACTTACAAGCTATTGTAGATTATAAAATCAACTTGTTAGATAAAGATGATATCGGTGCACGTCGTGCATTATATGATAGCAGCACATTTAGCAAATCAGAAATTAAAGCGACAACAAAAGATACTGTTGCACTTGGTTTAATCTATCAATTCTAATTAATTGCAATTTGATATTTTTTAAAGGCACTTTGGTGCCTTTTTTATTGTCCCGAATTTAATCAAATAAAACTTGAATTTTAATTGATACTCTGTTAAAAACATCAGCAATAATAATAGATTAGGACAACATTATGCGTTATACCACTCGTCAGTTAGCTGCTAAAAAAAATATTGCTTTAGTCGCACATGATCACTTAAAAGAGTCATTATTAAATTGGTGTAAAAAAAATCGAGAAGAGCTTTCTCATCATCATTTATGTGGTACAGGAACTACGGGAACATTAATTAAACAAGAAACAGGTCTAAATATTACACCTATGCTTAGTGGCCCTATGGGTGGCGATCAACAAATAGGTGCATTAATTGCCGAAGGAAAAATTGATATTCTTATCTTTTTTTGGGATCCGCTCAATGCGGTACCACACGATCCTGATGTCAAAGCTTTACTTCGTTTATCAACGGTCTGGAATATTCCGGTTGCGACTAATCAAGCAACCGCTAATGCACTGATTCAATCCTCCATTTTTACGCAAGAAATAGAAATTGAAATTCCTGACTATCAAGGTTATTTAGCTGAAAGGTTAAAATAATTGCCAATATAATCCCAAATACTACATAACAGAAAGGGCAAATATTGCCACAGAAAAGAGGGTCTAACATGTCGGCTTTATTGTTAATGTCTTTTGGGATTCTGATTATTGGTATTACAAAAACATTATCGGTAGTACCACTTTTAATTGCATTGTTTAAATGAGGTATTTTTATTGCCAAGCCTGTAAGAGAATGTTGAACAACAAATCAGAGTAATTTAAAAGTAAAACTATTGCGTGGGATTGAATTAATTCGAATTGGCTATGGCGAAGTTTGTTGGCTTATACCTATCGCCGTTTATTTATATTAGTTGCTCGATATAAAAATCGGATTTTGATATGCAACTTTAATAATTTTAATACTAATCGAATTGACAGTTGTCGGCTTTCTACAGTATTAATTTAAAATGAAGTTTCAATATTGTGAGTTAAAATGAAGAAAACGGATTAATTTCCCCTTTATTAAATAAAATCGCTTCTCCAGTATTCAGCTTGTACCATGTTTCATTAGAAGTTAATGGCAACGTTGAAATGATTGTGACGATATCATTAGGCGTAGTGTGTTTTTGAAAATCAATTTCAACATCTTCGTCAAGAAGTTTTGCTTTTCCGAAAGGTGCTTTACGTGTTATCCAATGTAAGTCAGTTGAACAATAAGCAAAAACATATTGACCGTCAGAGAGTAACATATTAAATACCCCAAGTTGGCTTAGTTTGTCAGCGCATTGCTTAATATAGCTGAATACTTCCAGATCATTACTGGGTTTTTGCGGATATTTCTTGTGAAGTTGATTAATGAGATAACAAAATGCATATTCACTATCAGTCAGACCTACAGGTTCAAATATCCCCATATCAAGATCTTCATAAGCTGTTAGCTGCCCGTTATGGGCAAAAGTCCAATTTTTTCCCCATAACTCACGCGTAAAAGGATGCGTATTTTCAAGTGCTACGCCTCCTCGATTTGCTTGGCGAATGTGGGCTATGACTGCTTTTGACTTTATTGGATACTGTTGAACAAGTTTGGCAATAGGCGAATAACTGCAAGGTTCAGGATCTTTAAATGTACGGCACCCCTTATCTTCATAAAAAGTAATACCCCACCCATCTTTATGCGGGCCCTTATCACCACCACGTTTGACTAAACTGGTGAAACTAAAACAGATATCTGTTGGCACATTCGCACTCATGCCCAATAATTCGCACATTTACTTGCTCATCTCTTTTTCGATTAGCATGATTAAAATATGAATCACTTTAATATGAATTTCTTGAACACGATCAGCATAACCAAAATGAGGAACTCGAATATCCACATCAGCAAGACCATGCATTTTACCGCCATCTTTACCGGTTAACGTAATCACTTTCATCCCTTTTTGTTTTGCTGCTTCAATTGCTTTTAGCACATTAGCAGAGTTACCTGAGGTAGAAATACCTAGTAGTACATCACCTTTTTGACCTACACCCTCGATATACCGAGAAAAAATCGAATCAAACCCAAAATCATTACCTACACACGAAATATGACTAACATCAGATATCGCTATTGCAGGATAAGCAGGGCGATTGTTGCGATAACGTCCAGTTAACTCTTCTGCAAAATGCATAGCATCACAGTGAGAACCGCCATTCCCACATGATAGCACTTTACCACCATGTTTGAACGAATCAGCCAATAATATAGCGGCTTGCTGAATATGTTCTAAATTTTTATCATCTGAAATAAATTTATTTAACACATCAGCTGCTTCATTTAACTCATTTCGAATATTATCAATATACATTAATCTTACCCTCATAAAAAATTTAGCCACCATTGTAATTCTTTCAAAATAGCTTGCAAGTACTAAAAAATAAATTTAATTCTCATTCATTTTTTTATTTTTCATGACTGGTCAATTAAAACATCGTCTTGAAAATAAAAACTAAAATGAGTGATCAGTCTTAAAACATCAATTATTCTAAATTGATTATCTACAATATGAGCTTAATTAAATTATTTTTAAAAATAGTACAGTCTTATTTTTAGATATTTGATGTAAAGATCTTGCTCGTAGCGCTATTTGCTAATAGGAGAAGTCTGCAGTTTGTGATACAATTTGGCAGTTATTTTTTCACGAATAAAGATAGTGAAATTGCATTTAAAAATCAATTGATAAGGAATTAGTATGCAAACTATTGAAGCTAAAGTTATCGCACCAAAAGCAAAAGTTGCCATTATTGTGGCACGTTTTAATCATTTTATAAATGATAGTCTTGTTAATGGCGCTACCGATGCATTAAAACGTATTGGGCAAGTCGATGATAAAAACATTACAGTCATTTGGGTACCTGGTGCTTATGAGATCCCACTAGCGGCAAAAGTTGCAGCACAATCCAAAAAATATGATGCAATAGTTGCATTAGGAACCGTGATTCGAGGTAGTACGGCGCATTTTGATTTTGTTGCTGGCGAATCAAGTTCTGGTTTATTAAGTGCAAGCCTAGATTATTCGATCCCAGTTGGATTTGGTATTTTAACAACTGAATCTATAGAACAAGCTATTGAACGTGCAGGCACAAAAGCGGGTAACAAAGGTGCTGAAGCAGCATTAACTGCGCTTGAAATGCTAAACGTTATTAAAGCAATTAAGGAGTAAGTTAGTGGCATCAGTCAATCCTCGTCGTCGAGCAAGAGAGTGTGCGGTACAAGCAATATACTCTTGGCAAGTTTCCCGAAATGATCTTGCCGATGTTGAGACCAGTTTTATTGCAGAACAAGATATGAAAGGCGTTGACTCCAAGTATTTTCGAGAACTCTTAAATGGGGTGGGTAAAAATACAGCAGAGTTAGATGATAAAATGGCGCCATACCTCACTGAACGTACAGTTGAAGAGCTAGGTCTAATTGAATTAGCAATATTGCGAATTGCGCTATATGAATTAACCAAACGCCAAGATGTACCGTACAAAGTCGTGATTAATGAAGCAATCGATCTAACAAAAACGTTTGGTGCTGCTGATAGCCACAAATTTGTTAACGGTGTATTAGATAAAATAGCTCCAACCATTCGTACACGATAACTGACCAAAAGTGAGATTGAAATGAACAACAATTCTGAAAAAAATAAACCAACCATTTTTTTTGCGAAGAACAGTGAACCTCAGAAACGTTCTCGCTCAACTCAGCAGAAAATGACGGGTCGTAAAGACAATTTTAAAAAAGATTCATTTCAGTCTAAAACCAAAATTAGACAATCAGTAAATGACCGTATTGAAGTATTTAAACCTAAAACCAATAAACCCGGGACAGAAAAACTGACTCGTAATTTAGAATCAAATTTTAAGTATGGTCAATTTGTCGAGCATGATTCCCCATGGCAGAAAAAAGTTCGTGATAATGAGCAAACGCCTACTTATGGTTATGATGAATATCGTCAACGTAAAGAAGAAACCCTCGTTTATAGTGAAAACAGTTGTAAAGCTGTTTTCAAACATCGACGCTCAGCAATCGTCAAATTATTTATTACTCAAGATATGACCTATCAGTTTAAAGATTTAATTAGCTGGTTAGTCAATCAACGTTTAGGCTACGATGTCGTATCGGTTGAACAAATTGCGAAAATAACCCAAACGGAGCATCATGGTGGGATCTGTTTAATTGTTAAAAAACGTATACCACTTACATTAGTCGATTACCTCGAAAAAAATAGTGGCAAAAACCAAGATTGTGTTTTAGCAATTGATGATGTGAATAATCCCCATAACTTAGGTGGAATTATTCGAAGTGCCGCATTTTATGGTGTAAACGGGGTCATATTACGTCAGACTAATTTACTCAATAGTGGCGCAGCAATGCGTATTGCCGAAGGGGGAATCGAAGCGATTGAGTCGATAAAGAGTGATGACTTTGTTGCTTCGCTTGAACGATTAAAACAACATGATTATCAGATTGTTGCCTTATTACCATGCCCGGTTAAGTCAATTAAATCGAGTGAATTACACCAAATTAAATTCAATAAAAAAGTCGCTATCGTTATTTTTCAACAAATTAATCGAAAACTGGTAGAATGTGCAGATGTAGTTGTACATTTACACGGTAATGATAATATGGCGGCACTAAATATTTCTGTTGCTACAGGTATCTTATTATCAACATTATAATTAAAAAATATGATTACTTTATTTTTGCTCAAAACATTAATACCTATAAAGGTTAATGGGATTTGATAAAATAGAGTATATGTTAAATAGCATCAATTGGTTAGAAAATGAATATTTTTTCTGTAGATTGTTAACAAGTTTTAAATGCATTGGTAAGTGGTATGGAGTCTAAACATAAAGTTGGTTTAATTTTTGGTAAGTTTTATCCTCTACATAGTGGACATATATATTTAATTGAAAAAGCGATGAGTCAGGTCAATGAATTACATATTTTTCTTGGCTGTGAACCATCACGTGATCAACAACTGTTTGACAAAAGCCATTTATCAAAACAACCCAAAGTCAGTGATCGATTCACATGGCTGAAAGAAACCTTCAAAGACCGTCATAATATTCATATTCATGTTTTAGATGAAGCTGGAATCCAGTCTTATCCAAATGGCTGGAAAGACTGGAGTGATCGTGTCAAACTTATTTTGAATGAATATAAAATCAAACCAACGGTTATATTTACCAGTGAACCTCAAGATATAAAAAATCATGAGCTTTATTTCGGTTGCCCAGCAATTATTATTGATGCTGATCGCAACTTTATAAATATTAGTGCTACTCAAATACGCGAAAACCCCTACCAAAATTGGTCTTTTATTGCACAAGCTGCCAAGCCTTTTTTTGTCAGAAAAGTGGCGATTATAGGACAAGGAATATTTAAAGAACTTCCAATACAGCTCGCTAATATTTATAACACGCAATACGTATCAAATGGCTATATTAATTATATCGAGCGGGAATTAACAAACTCACATAATAAGCGTTATTTGAGTGAGGCTGATTACCTTAAAATTGCAATGTTACATGTTGAACGGATATCGAGTGCTGAAGTACAGGCTAATAAATTACTGTTTGCTTCAATCGATTTTGATACGTTAGCACATTATTATCAGCAAGTGTTTGATAAAGAACATCAAGTTTTAAACGCATTAAAAGAAAATTATCATTTTGATTTGGTCATCCATGAAAAAGATTTTGACCCAAATCTTTCATCATTAGAATATTTTGAAACCGTATCCAATATGGTCGAAAGGTTGTTGATTTAGTTCATCACTTTTATTCTGGCTTATGCTAAAATAGCCTAAATCTTTTTGATGGGTAAATTTTATGTCTCAATCTTCTGACAAACAAAATAACGATAATCAAGAAAAAATAGATTTTGGTTTTACGCAAGTTTTAAAACAAGATAAAGTAAAACGTGTTGCGGATGTCTTTCATTCCGTTGCCGACAAATATGATGTAATGAATGATTTAATGTCATTTGGTATTCATCGTATTTGGAAAAAAATTACCATTGAATATAGCAGTGTGCGTAAAGGTCAAAAAGTATTAGATCTTGCTGGTGGCACTGGAGATTTAACTGCAAAATTCTCACAATTAGTCGGCGATAACGGATTAGTGGTGCTCGCTGATATCAATGAATCCATGTTAAAAGTTGGACGCGAAAAGCTTCGAGACAAAGGATTATTCAAAAATATTGAATATGTGCAAGCTAACGCTGAAGAGTTACCTTTTGCGGACAATTTTTTTGACTGTATTACCATTTCTTTTGGTCTACGTAATGTGACTGACAAAAATAAAGCGTTACAATCCATGTGGCGAGTATTAAAACCTGGTGGTCGTTTATTAATTCTTGAATTTTCCAAACCGCAATACCCAATTTTAAATAAAGCTTATGATCTTTATTCATTTACTATGTTACCGTTAATGGGCAAAGTTATTGCGAATGATGCTGACAGTTACCGTTATTTAGCCGAATCAATTCGGATGCATCCTGATCAAAAAACATTGAAAAAAATGATGGAAGATGCAGGATTTGTAGATGTCAAATATCACAACATGACAGGTGGTATTGTGGCGTTACATACTGGTTTTAAATTTTAAGCGATGAAATCTAATGACATTTTTCAGACTCTATAAAATATTAACCGTTTTTCGTGCATATCAATTAAATGAATTATTGCCAACTAATCGATTTTCAAAGTGGTTACCAATTTTAATATCATGTTTATTTTGGATAAGGCCGAAAGCAAAACATGAAGAAATTGGCGAGCGATTACGTCAAGCATTGCAAGAGCTTGGGCCAGTATGGATAAAATTTGGTCAAATGATATCAACTCGTCGAGATGTGCTTTCTAAAGATATTGCAGACAGTTTAGCTAAATTACAAGACCAAGTTGATCCTTTTGACGGGAAGTTGGCAAAACAATTAATCGAAAAAGCACTAGGTCAGCCAATTGATCATTATTTTTCAGATTTTGATGAACAACCATTGGCATCGGCATCGATTGCACAAGTTCATACAGCCATATTAAAACGCAGCCAAGCTGAAATTGTCATTAAAGTATTGCGTCCTAACATTATACCAGTCATCAAAGCGGATATTGGCTTAATGTATTGGCTTGCCAAACAGTTTACTAAACGCATTAAGTTCGGTGCAAAGTTACGAGCAATTGAAATCGTACGTGATTATGAACTTACCTTAATGAAAGAGTTAGACTTAAAACAAGAAGCTTATAATACCATACGCTTACGTGACAATTTTATTAATAGCAACATATTATATATACCTTACATTTATCAAGAACTCTGTCGAGAAAACATCTTAGTTGAGGAACGCATTAAAGGTGTGCCAATTGGTGATAGCCAAACACTTAAACAACACAACATTGATATGAAGCTACTTGCTGAACGAGGTGTTCAAGCTTTTTTCACGCAGGTTTTCAAAGATAATTTTTTCCATGCTGATATGCATCCGGGCAATATTTTTGTTGACATTACCGAGCCACAAAACCCCCGTTACATTGGAATTGATTGCGCTATTATTGGAATTTTAACAGAAGATGATCAGTACTATCTTGCTGAAAATTTCCTTGCCTTTTTTAATCAAGATTATCGCAAAATAGCCGAAACCTATATTGCATCGGGTTGGGTTCCTGAATCTACCGATCCGATTGCTTTTGAAATGGCTATGCGCAACGTATGTGAACCTGCATTTGCAAAACCGTTGGCTGAAATCTCATTCTCACAAATTTTACTAAAACTATTTGATGTTGCCAGACGATTTGAAATGGAGATTCAACCACAATTAATCTTGTTGCAAAAAACGCTATTTTATATTGAAGGTTTGGGGCGTCAACTATATCCAGAACTCGATTTATGGCAAACCGCTAAACCATTTTTAGAAAAATGGTATGAAGACAAATATAGTGCTAAAACAATTATTCAGCAAGCATGGGCTTCATTACCACAATGGCGAACGCTCTTGCCCGAACTGCCTGCAAAACTTAATGATTACGCACGCATGACAAAACAGATGAATCATCAAATTAGACAGATTAATTACGAACTAACGTGTCGAAAAAAACGAGAACGAATTTTATACAGCGCAATAGGAATACTCAGTATATTATTTATCTCTATGCTAATTATTCATTAGATGAGTTATTTGGGAATCTGATAATTTAAGTGTATAATCAAATCACAAATGACGTCGGAGATAATTATCATGATGCCAAGTTGGCCTCAATTACTCATATTAATTGCAGTTATTGTATTACTGTTTGGAACCAAAAAATTACGCTCATTAGGTTCGGATCTTGGTGCATCAATTAAAGGCTTTAAAAAAGCAATGAATGAGGATGATGATAAAAAAACATCAACAGAACAACCAAATAAAGTTGAAACTGTAGACTCCTCTAACGATGAACAAACGACAAAAAAAGAGTAGGTTGTGTTCGATATCAGCTTTGGTCAATTATTATTAGTTTTAATTATTGGACTGGTTGTATTAGGGCCAGAGCGTTTGCCTATTGCAATTAAAACCGTTGCAGGTTGGATTAAAGTATTACGACGAATGTCGGCAACGGTTCAACTTGAACTCAACAAAGAGCTAAAACTGCAAGAGTTACAAGATAGTTTAAAAAAAGCAGAACAAAGTGGTTTAACCAACTTAACACCTGAAATTCAAGAATCAATTGATGATTTAAAACGTGTGACAGAATCGTTACAAAAAGAGATTGATTCAGCAACCCAAACCGATATTGAAAACCCAAATAAAGACAAACCATGACAGACGACGCATCTCAACCTTTAATTGGACACCTTGTTGAACTCAGAACACGACTTTTACGTTGTATTATCTGCATTTTATTGGTTTTAATTTGTCTACTTTACTTTTCTAATGATATTTATCACATCGTTGCTAATCCGTTAATTAGTCAATTACCTACAGGTAGTAGCATGATTGCAACTGATATCGCAGCCCCTTTTTTTACACCGATTAAATTAACGGCAGTGGTGGCGATATTTATTTCTATTCCCTATGTACTTTATCAAGTGTGGGGATTTGTTGCACCCGCGTTATATCAAAATGAAAAACGTTTAGTCGTGCCACTGATTATATCAAGCACAGTGTTATTTTATATAGGTATTGCTTTTGCTTATTTTGTGGTATTCCCGCTTGCATTTTACTTTTTTATCCACACAGCACCGATTGATGTTGCAATCAATACCGATATCACCAAATATCTTGATTTTGTTATGACGTTATTTGTGGTATTCGGATTTGCTTTTGAAGTCCCTGTCGCCATTATACTACTCTGTTGGACTGGCGTGACCACACCAAAAAGTTTACGGAAAAAAAGACCTTACATCATTGTGGCTGTGTTCGCCGTTGCTATGTTTGTTACCCCACCTGATGTATTTTCACAAATATTATTAGCGATACCAATTTGTTTACTTTTCGAAATTGGGACTTTTTTCGCCCGTTTTTATCAACCCCGTAAACATGATGAAGACGAAAATAATGAATAACAAACACAATAAATACGGACTTTGATGCAAGCAAAAAAAGCACCAAAATACAAATATTGAGACTGGCATAAAATTACGTCAACAATGGAAACACTTGTCCCTTCTATAAACCGATCCTAAGGGCAGCATCGACCAATACCGACAAAAAACGAACGCTTTAACATAGTCCCTAATTTTTGATATTTTTATGTATTACTAAAAAACCTATCACAATAACTGGGAAACAACGCTGTTAAAAAATCATTTAAAACCAATAAATTATTATTAAAAATTAACCCATTAGAAAAATGATTTATTAAATAAAAATCTACTAATTGTAATTATTAATCGTTAATAACTATTGTTAAATTTTAAAATAAATACTTTTTTTATTTTTCACTTTATGCAAAGCTAATAGCTAATTTTAGTAATCAGCACGAAGGAAATTTAATGACTAAACATTATGATTATATTGCAATCGGTGGTGGTAGTGGTGGCATTGCATCGGTAAACCGAGCGGCTTCATATGGCAAAAAATGCGCAATCATCGAAGCAAAATCTTTAGGTGGGACTTGCGTGAACGTGGGTTGTGTGCCCAAAAAAATCATGTGGTATGGCGCTCAAATTGCTGAAGCAATCAATCATTATGGTTCTGATTATGGATTCGATACGACTATCAATCAATTTAGTTGGGATAAACTACTGGCTAGCCGAAACGCCTACATCGACCGAATACATCAATCTTATGACCGTGTACTAACTAATAATAAAGTTGATGTCATTTATGGTTATGCCAAATTTGTTGATTCTCACACTATTGACGTTAATGGCGAACAATATACCGCCGATCACATATTAATAGCCGTTGGTGGAAAACCGAGTATACCAAATATTCCTGGTGCGGAACATGGTATTACATCGGATGGTTTTTTTGCGCTCAAAGCTTTACCTAAACGAGTAGCTGTCGTGGGGGCAGGGTATATTGCTTGTGAAATAGCCAGCGTATTACATTCATTAGGTTCTCAAACTCATCAATTTATACGCCAAGCGACACCATTACGCAGTTTTGATCCACTCATTATTGAAACCTTAATGGAAGTCATAGCCAGCGAAGGTCAACAACTCCACACGTTTGCGATACCAAAATCAGTGACTAAAAATAGTGATGACTCGTTAACATTACACCTTGAAAATGGAGAAAGTTATACTGTTGATTGTCTAATTTGGGCAATTGGTCGTGAACCCGCAACACAAAATATGAATTTAGCAGCGGCAGGTATTAAGGTTAACGATAATGGATTTATTGTTGTAGACAAGTACCAAAACACTAATGTTGCCGGTGTTTACTCGGTTGGCGATGATACAGGCGCAACAGCCCTAACCCCTGTTGCTGTGGCTGCAGGACGTCGTTTATCTGAACGGTTATTTAATAATAAACCTGATGAACATCTAGATTATAACAATATTCCAACTGTTGTCTTTACGCATCCTGCAATTGGTACTGTTGGATTAACAGAACCTGAAGCGATTTTGCAATATGGACAAGAAAACGTTAAAGTCTATAAATCAACATTTACCGCGATGTATACAGCTGTAACACAGCATCGCCAACCTTGTCGAATGAAATTAGTCTGTGTTGGTGAAGAAGAAAAAATTATCGGTATTCATGGTATCGGTTATGGTATGGATGAAATATTACAAGGTTTTGCGGTAGCACTCAAAATGGGTGCAACCAAAAAAGATTTTGATAACACCATAGCCATTCATCCAACCGCCGCAGAAGAATTTGTCACCATGCGGTAATAGTCGAGCTGTCTGGATTCAAAATAGAATAAAAAAGCAGGAAACATCCTGCTTTTTTATTGATAGAATTATTTATTATTGGCTTTATTTGACCAACCTTTTTTTGCTAACGGATAAAAACCCACCGCAACTGCAATTAACGCGACAAACGAGATATAAATACCTGCACCAAGATAACTATATTGACCCAGTAAATGGTCGGGGCTTAAAAGATAAATTGTTAAAGTCGGTGTAATGGCACTAAATAAAGCGTAGGCTAAATTATAAGAAAACGATAAACCCGAATAACGAATCGCAGGTGGAAAAGTTCTTGTACCAATGATTGGTGTCATGGCGACAGCGCTAATAAATAAACCAAATATTGCCCAAGTTAAATATAATTCAGTAAGTGAAATTGTTGGTGACAAAGTATTATAAAAATAGATACTCATCACAGCTAAACCACCCCATGTTATGATCACTGTTTTTGTTGTCCCCAGTTTGTCTTCTAACCAACCAGAAATAACACAACCGATAGTTAAGGTTAATGCTGCAATACAACCACCAATTCGCCAATCCAGATTAGCAAAATGATACATCCCACCAACAATACGACCAGGTGTTATTAAGATACCCACCATAATCGCAGTGGATAATGACCAAGTTAAAAGTGCTACAATCAAACACGCCGTTTTATGATTTTTTAAAACAGAGATGACAGGAATATTTTTTTCAATTGCCTTACGGGCAGCTAATTCTTTGAAAATAGGGGTTTCGGATAAAAACCGACGCAAATAAACCGAAATGACACCAAAAATACCACCAACAATAAAAGGGATCCGCCAAGCATAATCTAAAATATTTTGTTGGTTAAAACAAAGATCAATAATAATGGTCACAATAAAACCAAGTAAAATACCCCCAGTAATACCCGAAGTTAAGGTTCCGACACCAAAGCCATAACGTTGTTTTGGCACGTGTTCAGCAATAAAAACCCAAGCGCCCGGCATTTCACCGCCAATGGCTGCTCCTTGCAACATACGCATCACTAATAATAACAACGGTGCAAAAATTCCAATGGTTTCGTAGGTGGGTAAAATACCAATAATAAATGTGGGTAAAGCCATCATTGCCACGCTAAGTGTGAACATTTTTTTGCGACCGACTTTATCGCCAAAATGAGCCATAATGATACCGCCAACAGGGCGAACCAAGTAGCCAGCAGCAAAAATTCCCCATGCAAAAAGATCTAATGTTAAAGGTGATAACGTATGAGGTAAAAAAAGAGGTTTGACAATCGTATCGATATACAGGGCATAGATGACAAAATCATAAAATTCTAACGTTCCCCCCAAAGAAGACAAAACTAATGTTTTTAAATCTTTACTGTTTAATGGCCTTGCAGCAGGCTGCCATTCTGCGTTAATTTCAGATTGACTCATGAAAAAACCTTAATTGTATGGTTAATATAAAATAGAAAATAAAGAAAATGACTCTTTTATAACTAAAACTTGTTATAAAAATCACATTCTGCCATAAAAAATTGTATTTAATTTCATCATAAAAAAATTTAATGAATGCGGTAAAACTGAACATTTGATTTATAATAATTAAAACATTTAATTATTTTATGTTGTACTATCAATAAACTATTTTAACTAAGGATGAATTTGGGGATGATGACTAAAACAAAAATACGCTGTGACTGGGTTTCAAACGATCCTTTATACATAAATTATCACGACAACGAATGGGGAATTGCCCAGTATGATAGTCTTAAATTATTTGAAAAAATCTGTTTAGAAGGACAACAAGCGGGATTATCTTGGATCACCGTATTGAAAAAACGTGAAGAATATCGGCGCTGTTTTTTTGATTTTAACCCTGAAAAAATTATTACGTTAACCCAAAAAGATGTTGAACGTTTACTCGAAAACAAAGGACTGATTCGAAATCGATTAAAACTAAATAGTATTATAAAAAATGCACAAGCTTATCTAACAATGAAAAGTAATAATGAAGATTTTTCGACATTTATTTGGTCTTTTGTCGACGGTAAACCAATTATCAATCACTACAAAGACCTTAGTGAAGTGCCTGTCAGTACCGATATATCTGATAAACTATCAAAGGCATTAAAAAAACGAGGCTTTTCTTTTGTTGGGTCAACAATTTGTTACGCTTTTATGCAATCAATGGGATTAGTCAATGACCATTTTGAACATTGTTATAAAAAATAGGAGTTAAAAGAAATGATCGCCAAATTATTTAAGTATGGCTTAGCGTTAATCTTGACTTATTTTGTTATCACTAACATCGTTATTTATCTTTATTCTAAACAAAAGCCAGCGCCAGATGCCGACACCTTAGTTGTATTAGGCGCACTTGTTGTAGGTAATCCTGCTGTTCCTCATTACACCTTAGCCCAACGATTAGATGTTGCCTACGATTATTTACAACGTAATCCACGAACGAAAGTTGTTGTGTGTGGGGGACAAGGTAATAATGAGTCGGCGACCGAAGCAAGTGTGATGGCACAATATCTAATTAATAAAGGTATTGATCCAAAACGGGTATACCAAGAAGATAAATCGACGCGAACAGCTCAACAATTTGTGTATGCCAATCGTGTATTGCCGTTAGGCAAGACAGTTGTGGTAACTAATGATTTTCATATGCTGCGTTCGCTAATGCTGGCTAAACGTTCAGGCTTTAACGAAATATCAGGTTTATCGGCACCATTAGGGTGGGGAAATGAAGAAAAATATGTCGCATTAATCCGAGAACCCCTAGCATTGGCAAATTCTTGGTTATTCGATCATCCAAAGAAAGATGAATAATCAGCCGACTGATTCTATCACTTAAATAATCAATGAATAACGGCAAAACCCATAGTCACTACTGTTTTTGCCGTGCGTCCATGCTATTATTAGGCATTCAAATTTAAATCAGCTACAAACATATATGAAAACAGATACCATTGTTGCACAAGCAACGCCACCCGGTCGAGGTGGTGTGGGCATTTTGCGAATTTCGGGACCACAGGCGCAAACCGTTGCGCAAGCGATACTCGGTAAAATACCAAAACCTCGCTATGCGGAGTATCTTCCATTTTTAGCTTCTGACGGCACAACCTTAGACGAAGGAATAGCGCTATTTTTTCCTAATCCTCACTCTTTTACGGGCGAAGATGTACTAGAGTTACAAGGGCATGGTGGGCCTGTCATTTTAGATTTGCTTTTAAAACGGGTATTAGAGATTGCTAACGTCCGTATTGCAAAGCCGGGTGAATTTTCAGAGCGGGCTTTTTTGAATGATAAATTAGATTTAGCCCAAGCCGAAGCCATAGCCGATTTAATTGATGCAAGTTCTGAGCAAGCTGCAAAATCAGCGATTTCATCTTTGCAAGGCGTGTTTTCGAAAAAAATTAATGAATTGGTTGAATCATTAATTCATTTACGCATTTTTACCGAAGCCGCAATAGACTTTCCTGAAGAAGAGATCGACTTTTTATCAGATGGCAAAATTGAAGCACAACTTAATGAAGTGATTACTCGCTTAAACGAAGTTCGCCAAGAAGCAAAACAAGGCTCACTGTTACGAGAAGGGATGAAAGTGGTGATAGCTGGTCGTCCAAATGCCGGTAAATCAAGCTTACTGAATGCGCTGGCGGGTCGTGATGCGGCGATTGTTACCGATATTGCAGGCACAACGCGTGACGTATTACGTGAACATATTCATATCGATGGTATGCCCCTACATATTATTGATACTGCGGGTTTACGTGATGCCAGTGACGAAGTTGAACGCATTGGTATTGAACGAGCTTGGCAAGAAATTGAACAAGCAGATAGGGTACTATTTATGGTCGATAGCACCACCACAACCGAAACCAATCCCGAAAAGTTATGGCCAGAATTTATAGAACGGCTACCCAAAAATATGCCTGTTACAGTCATACGCAACAAAGCAGATTTAACTGGTGAAGCATTAGGTTACAATCAAGTCAATGGTTACTCACTTATCCAACTTTCTGCACGAACAGGGGAAGGGGTAACGTTACTTCGTGATCACTTAAAACAAGCCATGGGTTTTACCAGTAGTACTGAAGGCGGCTTTTTAGCACGTCGACGACACCTGCAAGCACTCGAAAAAGCGTCAGAACACCTCAACAATGGTAAGTACCAACTTACGGCTTTCCATGCTGGTGAACTTCTTGCCGAAGAACTCAGACTTGCCCAAGAAGCGCTAAGCGAAATCACTGGTGAATTCACGTCAGATGATTTATTAGGTCGTATCTTCAGTTCGTTTTGTATTGGAAAATAAGACTTAACTAGGTTACTGCATTTAAATTTAATGAATTTTCATAGTGTTACTCTTTAAAATTAACTATTGCAAAATGTTCAAAAAAAGGGTAATTTTACGTTTAGATATTGTTAACAATTTTTAAAGAATATTTAAAATATAAAATTGTATAAATTTGAAAGCAGTAACTGAAAAACTAGAAAAATTTTTAGATTATTGATTTTTTAACTAATATTAAATCAATTAAGCTTAATTTGTGAATACAAAATAAATCATAATATCTTGCCTTAAGGTCAGATATATTAATAGGTAAAAACCTGCCACATTGTAAACTTCACACTCATCGCTTCAATTTTAACAATATCTTATTCAAAATATCGCAAAATAAATATTTTTATATTTATCACATGGAAATAACTCACACCAAGTTGAGTTAAAAGGAATATTAAAAAAAATTGGAATGAATTAAATGGAAAAGCATACAACCACCAAAACCACAAAAGAAGAACAACTTCAAAAACAAAAAGAAGAGCAAGCCGCTGAACTCGAAGATCGCATTATTTATGCTGAAGCAAACAAGGATGGCAAAGATTCTCGTTCAGCTTTAGCAAATGGTGGTTGTGGCGTTTGCGAACGTCAAGGATTTCCCATTTTTCTGGTCAGAAAAGCGCCGATTAGTAAAAATTTCAACTTAGCCCAAAAAATGGGTGAAACCATTAAATTATTGGAAGACAATCGAGAGCCACCCATTGATTTAGTCACCCATAAATATGTCTATCGAACCTTACGCGTGGGTTACGTTTATATCTTAGTCAAACATAAAACGAAAGGGTGGGAGTTTTTAGGATATGAAGTGACGCCTTCAGGCGTATTTCGCCATAAAACCATTACTGACTTAAAAGAGCGAAACATTAAAGAGATCCCAGAAAGTTGTACCAAAGACGGCAATCACCATATACCCGGTTCTTTTATCAATATTGACACCTCAATATATGAAGGCGAAGCCTACATTGCTTACACTCGTCGAGCCTGGTCTCAAGGTAAAAACAGTACAATAGAAAAATACCTAAAATTAATGAATGAATCGTCGATCACAATTGAAGTACCTTCTAGAAAAAGATCTTCTTCGACAACCGGTGATTCTTCGACAAAAGAACATTTTGAGAGAGATATTCTTTTAGAAGAAGCGATTAAACGTTTTACTAAAATTAACCTGAATCAAGAAGCATACAAAGATCCAAGCAAATTAACTGACGGGGGCAAGCGAAGTTTTGAGTTTCAAAAACTCAAATCCGATAATTCATTATTAGAGCTGGCTGCTGATCCACGATTTATCATCACACATGACGGTAAAAAACGTTTGTTAAGTTCGAAAAACTTTATCACAGCCCACAAATTTAACTCATTACGAGACAGGTCAAACGCAAATAATAAAGAGTTTTTAGCGACAAGCTTTGTCTTAGATGCGCAAATTGAGAAATTAGAACAAACGCGTGAATACAAAGTCCCTGTTGTGGTTCTGGAAGATACGTTTGGTATAGCGGAAGAACTGAGCTTACAACGACAATTAAGGATTGAGCCCATAGCGCAACTGGTGATCAAATCCGAAGAGATTTATAACCAAAAAATTGATGAACATTTCAATAAAATCTTGGGATCTAAACGTGTGGATATACCAAGTCATGAAGATGACAATGATGAAAATGTCAATCAACCCAAAAATACCCCAAATTCAAATAACATAATGATAAGCCAAGATTATAATTACTATTACAATGCGACTTTGGCTGCGGGAGTAAATGCAGATTATTTTAGAGAAAAAACACTGCATAAACGTAAAACGTTATCATTGATAAATGAATATCGCAATCAAATCAAAGCAATAGAATTATCAAAAGCACGAGAAGAGCTAGAGTATGACTATATATCAGAATCCAGGATAGGAATTAACAGGCAAACTAGTTTTTGGCCAAAAACAGAATACTTACTATCAAAGGGATATTTTGAAGTTCCGATGACAGCTGAAGAAAAAATTAACCATCTGAAAAAAATTAATAAAAAGGATGGTTTTTTTAAAAAAGCTGAATATTTCGATGTCAAAGCTTTTAAACATAACAGCATAATAAATGGTCGTGCCGAACTCGATGCTTTAATGAGAACCAGCAAACATTTGGAAAAATATGAAAAGCTATTAAAACCGGGTGCTGAAACTCAATTTACCAATTTAGAAAAAAACAGATATAACGCTATAATCAGTTCGATTAATCACTTTTCGCAGGACTATTTGTATTATTTGCTATGGTTATTGGGATATCCAATCTTGTCAAAACATACTCCGGACAAAATGATCCGATTTAATAGTTGCAAATTTTGGTTTATAGAGTGTGATACAAATTGCTCTAACAACCATGTAGGTTATCTTTCAGATTTTTTGGCAATCATTGATTTTACATG